>CAMRBZ010000017.1 GCA_947040595.1 uncultured Enterovibrio sp.
AGTTTCAAAGGGGACGGGTTTAGGGATTAATCGGTTTTTTTATCGGTTTTTTTCGATGCTTTTTTAGCTACTTTTTTGGCTTTTCCTTTGGCTTCTTTTTTTGTTAATTTTTTCTTTTTTTGTTTGAAGACGGGCCTTTTATGCGTCGGCTTTAACCCTTCGATGGTGCGCTCTTTGATTTCATCATCCATATAGCGGGTAATGCGCTCCAGCATTTTTTGATCGTGCGCTTCGATTAAAGAAATGGCATTGCCTTTTTTACCTGCACGGGCCGTTCTGCCTATACGGTGAAGATAAACGTCAGCTTTGTAAGGTAAATCAAAATTAATGACATGGGTAATGTCTGGCACATCAATGCCACGTGCTGCAACGTCTGTGGCCAATAAGACATTGACTTCACCGGCGCAAAAACGATTTATTGCGTTTGTGCGTTTTGCTTGTGGCATTTCGCCTTGCAGCCAAGCACAGGTTATTTTACTTCTTGTCAGCTCTTCTCGAACTGCGGCTAAGCGTTCTCTTGTTTTAATAAAGACGATGGAGCGCTCGGCTTGCTCTGTCAGAATGGATTTTAAGAGGTTGTTTTTGTGCTTCATATCATCACAACGATAATACCATTGAGTGATTTTTTTTCGTTCTCGACGTGATGGATCGGCTTCAACTTCCACAGGATCGGTTAAAAGCGTTTCTTTAAAACCGTTAATCCCTTTTCCTTCAAGGGTTGCAGAAAAGAGCATGCTTTGTTTACGCCAACGACATTCCGTGCTCAAGCGTTCAACGGTTGCGCTAAATCCCATGTCGAGCATGCGGTCGGCTTCATCAAGCACAAGGCTTTCAATGGCGCGACAATCAAAGCGTTCTCCTTCAATGTACTCCATTAATCTTCCGGGTGTGGCCACCACGATATCTTGTGTTTTTCCGAGGACATCAGCGTGCTCTTGGTATGAAATCCCCCCGGTTATCGTGATGATTTTTAAATCAGTGTGTTTGGCAAGCGCCCGAGCTTGATCTGCAACTTGGATGGCAAGCTCCCGTGTTGGAGTGAGGATCAAGGCGCGTGCTGGCCCCGGCTTTTGGCGCGGAAAATCCAATAAATGTTGAAGTAATGGCAAAACAAAGGCGGCTGTTTTCCCTGTTCCTGTTGGCGCTGAAGCTAAAATATCGCGGCCATCCATTCCATGAGGGATCACGTCAGCTTGTATTGCAGTTGGTCGCTCAAAATTCATTTCGTCTAGCGCAAGTAGCAGCTCAGGACTCAGCTCTAATTCGGCAAAAGTTCGCACCTGTTATTTCTCCACTCAAAGTTTGATCGCGAATTATACCCGAATCATGCAAGGATGCCACGTCACTGATGTACCGCTGTCGCCTTTGAAGATGCGGACTTGTTGAGCATGTTCTCAAAGCCCAATGAGAGAGTCTGTCTATGCTCGGGGGCTTTTCGCCTTTCTCGCCTGGCTGGCGCTTCAGATCTTTTGGGGATATGGCGTGTTTTTTATAGCTTCATGTAAAAATCTTTTGTGAGGGCAATAAAGTCAGAGGTGTATTCCCCATTTTCTTGGATCACGATGATTCTGTTTTTTTTTTCGTTTGTCGGTTGAGGAGACAGGGTGATAAGTTTCCGGCTAACGTCTTTGTTTGGTGTTGTTTTTACTTGGGTTATCTGATGGCAAAAAAGAGAATGGTTGGCGGCGGAATTGATCAATGTATCTGCTTGTTTTGTAGGTAAAATTAAATGGGCTTTCCCTTCTCGCGTTAAACATTTTTGCAGGGCATTAAGCAGCTCTTCGTGGGAGAGATTTTCGGTATGGCGTGATGTTGCGCGTCTTTTATTGTTGGCTTGCTTGCCGGAATCAAAATAGGGTGGATTACAGACGATTGTATCAAAACGCGATGGATTCACCCAGGATCGTATGTCTTGATTTTTAACTTTAATTCTGTTGGCCCAAGGCGATTGTTCTGCATTAAAGTGTGCGGTATGAACGGCTTCATTATCGATGTCGAGGGCCAAAATACGCGCAGTCGAAAAGCGTTGCGCCATCATTAAAGCCAAAAGCCCTGTGCCTGTCCCTATATCTAATATGTTGTGATTTTCTTCTGCCGTTGCCCAAGCGCCCAGTAAAACGCCATCTGTACTGACGGGCATTCCACATTGATTTTTTACAATTGAAAATTGTTTAAATTGAAAGGGTGTATTCACATTTTGCTCATTTATGAAAAGGAAGGGTATTATTTTTTAAAAAGGCAAACAGATTGTTCTTTTTTTAGACAGTAAAACTTTCATTTATGGCGTACCAAAAATCAATAACCCAGTTGATTGTGCTGAATATCTGTTTGCGACTAGGCTTTTAAACCAAATTCTATTGTGCTATTGCCTGTTTATTGAAATTTCGTCATTATTCAATTTGAAGTGGCAAGGTTTAGACCGTACAAGAATAAGGCTCTTTTCTGTCATTAAGCAAACTTAATTGAATAGGTCATATAAATGAATGAAAAATTAAAGATTATGGATATATTCGCATTGGGTTTTATGACTTTTGCCTTTTTCCTTGGAGCTGGTAATATCATTTTTCCCCCGCAAGCCGGTTTTCTTGCTGGTGAGCATACTTTTTCCGCCATGATGGGGTTTCTTATTACCGCTGTGGGTTTGCCATTGCTTGGCATCGTGGCTTTGGCTTTGGCGGGCGGTAACTGGAAAGGGTTAACGCGAGACTTACCAGCGCCCGTTGCAATCGTAATGGCGGTTTTAACTTTTATCATTATTGGTCCTGCATTTGCGGCTCCAAGAGCGGGTCTTGTCGCTTATGAGATGGGAGCAAAGCCTTTTTTGAACGCGCCGGGCCAATTTGAACTTTCCATTTTTTCGGTCGTGTTTTTTTCTGTTGCGATGATCTTTTCTTTAAATCAAGGAAAGCTGATTGATACCATTGGAAAATGGCTTACGCCCATTCTCTTTTTAGGTTTATCTATTTTGGCGATGGCCGTATTTTTTTCTCCTCAAGGAGAGATAGGGCCTGCTCAAGGCGTATATGTCGATCAGGCTTTTTCCCGTGGTTTTCTTGATGGTTATAACACCATGGATACCTTTGCTTCTTTGATGTTTGGGATCTTGATTGTGGATGTTATCCGTAAAAAAGGGATTACCTCAGAAGCCAGTACTTGTCGTTATCTTATTTTGGCGGGTCTGATTGCGGCTGCTGGTTTGGCTTTTGTATATATCGCTCTTTTTTACCTGGGTGCGACTGCAACAAATCTTGTGCCTGAAGCCAGTAATGGGGGCGAAATTTTAGTTGCTTATGTTTTGGCTTTGTTTGGCGAAAAAGGCCAAATAATCCTTTCTGGGATCATTCTTTTGGCATGTTTGACCACAGTGATTGGTTTGGTTTCGGCTTGTGCTGATTATTTTAGTTCTTTAACTAAGCTCGGTTATCGTCGCTGGGTCGTTATTTTGTCGATTATTTGTACTGTGGTGTCCAACATTGGCTTGAATCAATTGATTAGCTTGTCTGTGCCCGTTTTGTTTGCGCTTTATCCTGTCGCAATCGCCCTGATATTAATGACATTTTTACGTAGATTCATGCCCAACCCTGCTTTTGCTTTTCGTCTCGTTCTGGGCGTTTCTTTGGCGTTTGCTTTATTTGACGCGATGAAAATTGCAGGAGTTGATATGTCGATTCTCAGTGGACTGCCTTTATTTGAGTATGGTATGGCTTGGTTGCTTCCAACGTGCGTGGCCATCTTTGCTGCGCGCTTTATGGGACGATTTATTGCTTCACCTTGCCCTGGTTAATGTTTTTTTAAACAAAAAAGCCACCTTTGGGGTGGTTTTTTTTGTCTTATTTGAGTTCCATTGTGTGAACGCGGAGATATTGCCATTGTTTTCTAACAAGATTTTCTTTGTGTACATCCCCGTCGTTTTTGAGGATGCGGCTTGTTGGCTGTGTCCTTAAGGTTCAATTTTAGAGTCTGTTTGTGTTTATAGGTTTTGCTCATGCGCACTTACCTGTATCTTAAAAGACCTTGGGTATAAAATGTTTTTATTTTTATTCTATCTAAGGTGTATAAATTCAATAAGATGGGTATTATTCGCCTTATTCATCAAGCTGTTATGAAAGATGAAGATGCTATGTCTGTTTTTTGGGCATTCATCGCCCGCAATCATGTGGGCGAAAATAATTTAAAGCCATATTCATTTTGAAAACGGGGTCGAGGGTGGACGAAAATACGCATTTGGTAGAGCAGTTTTTAGATGCGATTTGGATGGAGCGGGGCTTGTCTGAAAATACCTTGGTTTCTTATCGTATTGATCTTATCAAATTGTGCCAATGGTTAGAGAAAGAGCATATTTCATTTTTATTGGTCTCTCCTGAACATTTAGAAAACTATCAATATTTTCTTTTTGAACAAGATTATAAACAAAGCACGCGTGCACGAATGCTTTCTGCAATGCGCTCTTTTTTTCAATATATGTATCGTGAAAAACAACGTGAAGACGATCCGACGGCCAGCCTCATCAGTCCGAAATTACCGAAGCGATTACCTAAAGATTTATCTGAAGAACAAGTTGATTTGCTTCTCGATGCCCCTAATGTAGAAGATACGCTCGAATTACGTGATAAAGCCATGTTAGAGCTCTTGTATGCAACGGGTCTTCGGGTTACCGAGCTCATAAGCTTAAAAATGGAAACGGTCAGCTTGCGTCAAGGGGTGGTACGGGTTGTTGGGAAAGGAGGAAAAGAACGCTTGGTTCCTATGGGAGAGTCTGCTATTGATTGGCTTGAGCATTATTTAGAACAAAGTCGTCCCATTTTACTTGGAGAAAAAACCTCGGATGTATTTTTTCCTAGTCGTCGAGGTACGATGATGACACGGCAAACGTTTTGGCACCGATTAAAATATTATGCTGTTTTGGCGCACATAGACAGTGATTTGCTTTCTCCTCATGTATTGCGTCATGCTTTTGCAACGCACCTTCTTAATCACGGTGCTGATCTGCGTGTCGTCCAAATGTTATTAGGACACAGTGATTTATCAACAACGCAAATTTATACGTATGTGGCAACGGAGCGATTAAAGCAGTTGCACCAAGAACATCATCCTCGAGCTTGAAAGACCTGTTTTTTGTCCCTGTAAAAAAATTTTATTTGAGAGAGGGATATTTCTATAATTCAACGGTCTGATTGTTTAACTTATCGATTTATTAGGATTTAAAAATGAGATTTAAACGTTTAATTACAAATACATTAATTTTGAGTGCTTTGTGTTCATTTGGCGCCCTAGCTGCAAAAGCGCCTCTTCTTGATGCAAAGGGAGCAAATCGAGTTGCAATAGAAACCCTCTTAAAAAAGTATCAGCTTACGGTGGACACTATCTCGGCATCGCCATTAGCGGGTCTTTATGAAGTGGTGACGGATGGTGGCGTTCTTTATACAAATCAAGATGCGTCTTATTTTGTGCATGGGCAACTTTTTCAGACTAAAAACAATCAGCTTTTTAACCTGACAGAGCTTACTTTGGCAAAACGCAATAAAGTTTTGTTTGATAAATCAGTCGATAAGAAGGATCTCATTGTCTATCCTGCAAAAAATGAAAAGCATGTGGTGAATGTCTTTACGGATACCACCTGTGGTTATTGCATGAAATTGCACAGTGAAATGAAGGCTTACAATGATCTCGGGATCACTGTGCGTTATCTTCCTTTTCCTCGCTCAGGGGAGCAGTCTGAAAATATTGAACAAATGAGCGCCATTTGGTGCGCGAAAGATCAAATCAAAGCCATGGATTTAGCAAAATCAGGCAAATTTGATGAAAGCTCGAAAGAATGCAAGGATGTGATTTTGAGGAACATGAAAATAGGCTCTTTAATGGGAGTCAATGGAACGCCAGCCATCTTGTTGGAAGATGGATCACTTCTCTCCGGTTATTTACCTGCAAATCAATTACTTAAAGTGCTTGAAAAGAAAACTATCCCAGCAAAATAAGACCCTATTCCATCAATAAGAAAAGAGGTGCAATGAATGAATTTGCACCTCTTTCTGTGTTTAGAATGCATGCGTATGTTCTTCTGAATTGAAGGAGGGGCTCGCGTTGATCTTTTTATTTTTTAAACAGGTTTGTGAAAGACCTGTTTTTTCTTTTATTTCGGTATAGGTCTTTGTTTTAATGATTGAAATCAAACGTCGCCATCCGCTAAAAAATACGATTTTCTCCGAAACGATGCCGCCTTTATTGCAGCGTATTTATGCAGGTCGTGGTGTCGCTAAACAAAGCGAGCTTGAAAGGAGTGCGAAAGCCTTAATCAGTTATACCGAGCTTTATGGTATTGAAACAGCAGTTCATATTCTCAGTGAGGCCATGAAAGAAAATCAACGCATTATCATCGTGGGTGATTTTGATGCGGATGGTGCAACGAGCTCGGCATTGGCTGTTTGTGCTCTTTCTATGATGGGATGTAAACAGGTTGATTATTTAGTGCCTAATCGTTTTGAAGATGGCTATGGACTCAGTCCGGATGTGGTTTTTCAAGCGATAGAAAAAGGCGCTCAGCTTATTATCACCGTGGATAACGGTGTTTCTTCTATTGAAGGTGTGGCTGTCGCAAAGGCGAAAGGTTTGAAAGTCATCGTGACAGATCACCATCTTCCGGGGTATGAATTACCGGATGCCGATGCGATAGTGAACCCTAATTTGCATGAATGCGGTTTCCCTTCTAAATCGCTTGCGGGCGTTGGGGTGGCCTTTTATTTGATGTTGGCGCTGCGTGTGCATTTACGAAACACAGGCTGGTTTATTGCTCATAAAATTCCAGAACCTAATTTGGGTGAACTTTTAGATTTAGTCGCCCTTGGAACCGTCGCAGACGTTGTTGTTTTGGATGGAAATAACCGAATCTTAGTGCATCAAGGATTAATGCGAATTCGTGCAGGCAAGTGCCGTCCGGGGATCCAAGCCTTGATTGAAGTATCGAATCGAAATATGAGGAAATTGGTGGCCAGTGATTTTGGATTTGCCATTGCACCTCGGATTAATGCAGCAGGACGGTTAGACGACATGTCCTTTGGCGTTGAACTTTTACTTTGTGATAATTTATCGAAAGCGCGGCAAATGGCCACCGATCTTGATGCCTTAAATGAAACGCGAAAAGAAATAGAACAAGGCATGAAAGAAGAAGGAATCGCGATATGTGAACGCTTGCAATTAGCGGAAGGTTCAGGTTTGCCCGTTGGCATTGTTATGTTTCAAAAAGAGTGGCACCAAGGCGTGGTGGGCATTTTAGCTTCACGCATTAAAGACAAATTTCACCGGCCTGTTATTGCTTTTGCTCTTGGTGGAGACGGTTTTATTAAAGGCTCTGCGCGTTCTATTTTGGGGCTTCATATTCGCGACATTCTCGATCTTATTAGCACTCAAAATCCAGGACTGATTAAAAAATTTGGGGGGCATGCCATGGCGGCTGGCTTAACCCTTGCACAAGCGGATTTTGAGCGTTTTTCTCGTCTTTTTGATGATGCGGTTAAAAATGCGATGACAGAAGACTCCCTTAAAAGTGTGCTCCTCTCTGACGGGGAGTTGTCCCCTTTAGAAATGAATCTTGATGTGGCTTTGATGTTGCGTGAAGGCGGTCCTTGGGGACAAGGTTTTGCAGAGCCTATTTTTGATGGGAAATTTAAGTTGCTTAATCAGAAATTGGTGGCTGGAAAGCATTTAAAAATGCTTCTAGAGCCTGCAATGGGAGGGCGGGTGCTTGATGGAATTGCTTTTAATATCGATCTTAAGCGCTGGCCGGATCCTTCTGTTCAAGAGGTTGAATTGGCTTATCGTTTAGACATAAATGAATACAGAGGAAATGAAAATTTACAATTGATGATTGAGCATATTGTGGCCTTATAGCTTGAGAAATAGCCTATTTTTTCTCTCGATTAAATGCTTCTAAATAGGTGTCTTTTATTTAGGGGCGTGATATCTTTTGCGCTGAAAATTACGCGAAATGAAAACGGAATGTGGGCGTGATTTTGAACTCATTTTATTTGTTTTAGGCTGTGCGTTTTGGGTTGACTTTCCTTTACAGAACGCGCTGAAACATGCCTGAATGTAAGGGAGAAGAAGAGAGAGCCTGCAAGGATATAGAAATATCCATTCTTCAAATGAGAGACAGCCCGCCGCCTTTTTTTATGTGTCGAGTGGCCTTTTGTTTCTTCGGTCTTTTTGTGACATTACAATTAATATAACAAGGCGATATATGCTATGAACGAGCTCTACTCGGAACACCCTGTCATGTTTAAGAACAACCCGCTTGGCTTTATTCTTGCCTTGTTATTGGTCCCTGTTTTGGGTATTGGATTGATTATCTTTTTAGTTTGGAATTTGCAAAATAAAGCATCTAAATTAGTGGTCACTGAAAATGATGTGTTATTTGAAAGAGGCTTATTAAGCAAAACCCGATCAGAGATCAATATCTCAGGAATAAGAACCGTCACGATCAAGCAAACATTTTTAAATCGTATTTTTGGGACGGGCACCATTGAGTTATTTACTTCAGGAGACCATCCTGAAATCGTCGCAGTGGGCATGCCCGATCCTAATTCAGTGCGTGATATCATTAAAAGAAGGCAAAGCCTAGGTAATTAAGTGATGGTCGGAGAATTCGATAAAAAAGACAAAAAAGAATCAAAAAAAATGGCGATTGCAATGATCTCCTTGGTTCTTCTTCTTTTCGCCGCATTGGCTTTAATGTTGCCTGAATTAACGGAAATGATGGATCTTCATTTTTCACCGGGACTTGGTTTGAAAGATGCGGCTGTCATTTCTTTTTTTGTGACGATTGTTCTTTTGATTTTGTTTGCTGTGGCATCGGGTGACGGTCTTTTAGGAGAGCTTCAGTTCATATTGGGCAGCTTCTTTCTTTTTTTTGTGATTATTTGGTTGTCTTTGGCATGGATTTTTTAGTCAATGAGACGGAATTTTTTGAAACCCATCCTTCAAACTATTTTTATCAATCTTTGTGTTTATATCCAAGACACTTGAACTTGCGTGTCGGCGGCAAGTGAGTGAACCCTTTGAGCTTAGGGGAGTGTGATTGGGTTGAACGAGTCTAGCCAAGACTCAGCTAGCCCCAAAGGTGACGGGTCAACGCCCCTGTTCTCCCTGTTTATTCATGAGGCTCAAATTGTGCTGCAATGGCACTTTTTGAGTTGCTTGTTCTTTTTGATAAGGCAGTGTCTTCTATCCGCCATTTCGCACATAAAAAGAATAATATTCTTTTCTAGACAAGCCTTTAAAACACGACCATTAACGCGAACGTTCGCCTAACGCGATGTGAAAAATCTGCCTTTCAAATTTGATTTCAACATCCAATTTTAAAAAATCGCGAAGAGCTGCTAAATGACGCGGGTATCGCAATAAGAGCTCTAAGAAACGTGAAGATGCGTTTAGGTGAGGCCGTGAATACAGAGCCCTATACCCGTCGCCGTTGAAGCCACTTAGGTTTTGGCTGCGTCCTCAACGCCCAATCATATAGAACACCGAGGCTCAGATTTTTTCGTTCTTGTCGCCTACCTGCAATTTCAAATATCTTGGGTTTATGTGATTGGACTTGAATGAACGCAGCAGCCTTTTCAAAGACGACAGGTATAGGCCCAAGGACTTCATTTGTTTTCGGCTCACTCGTATCTTTAAATCTCTTGGGGATAAAGAGTCACTTGGCGAAAAATTAAAAAATTGTAATCTTCTTGTTATCTTTACGTAAAAATAACATGTTAATTTTATTTTCTATCAAAATGTGACGCCATGTTTGCTTGATTTCCTACGCGAAGGTGTCTCCTATAGGAGGGTGTCTCATCACACGCTGTCTATTCTCTCTACATTTCGGTAGAATTATTCAATCAAATATTATTTTTAACCTAGATAAGTGACCATGTTTGAAATTAATCCTATCAAAAACCATTTAACGGACTTGGCTGAGCGTACTTTCGTTCTTCGGGGGTATCTTTGACTATGACGCCAAGAAAGAGCGTTTAGAAGAAGTCAATGCTGAGCTTGAGCAGCCCAATGTCTGGAATGAGCCTGAGCGAGCCCAAGCTCTGGGGCGCGAACGTTCTGCATTGGAGGCCGTGGTTGAAACCATCGACAAGCTCGACCGAGGTGGAATTTATGTCCAAGAGTTATTAGAGCTTGCCGTAGAAGAAGATGACCAAGAAACCTTCGATGAAATTGAGCCTGAACTTTCTGATTTAGAAGCCCAGTTGGCCACCCTTGAGTTTCGTCGAATGTTTTCAGGCGATCATGACGCTTCTGATTGCTATATCGATTTGCAAGCAGGCTCAGGAGGGACAGAAGCGCAAGATTGGACTTCAATGATGTTGCGGATGTACCTTCGTTGGGCTGATGCAAAAGGCTTTAAAACCGAAGTGATTGAGGCTTCCGGTGGGGATGTGGCAGGCTTGAAATCGGCGACTGTGCGTTTGAGCGGAGAATATGCCTATGGTTGGTTGCGTACAGAAACCGGCGTTCACCGTCTAGTGCGTAAGTCACCGTTTGATTCTGGTGGGCGTCGTCATACTTCTTTTGCTTCTGCTTTTGTTTATCCTGAAGTGGATGACAGTATTGTGATTGATATCAGTCCTTCGGATCTTCGAATCGATGTTTATCGCGCTTCAGGTGCGGGCGGACAGCACGTGAATACCACAGAGTCTGCTGTGCGTATCACACACGTTCCCACCAACACTGTGGTGCAGTGTCAAAATGAACGCAGTCAGCATAAAAACAAAGATCAAGCGATGAAACAGCTTCGTGCAAAATTATTTGAACTTGAATTACAAAAGAAAAATGCAGAAAAACAAATTAATGAAGATGCCAAATCTGACATAGGTTGGGGCAGCCAAATTCGCTCCTATGTATTGGACGATTCTCGTATAAAAGATTTGCGCACGGGCATTGAAAACCGGAATACCCAAGCTGTGCTTGACGGTGATCTCGACAAATTTATAGAAGCCAGTTTGAAATCTGGTTTGTAATTTTTTACATTTATTTTTAAAGGTTCACTCATGACAGATATGTTACTTGACGAAAATAAGCTGATTGCAGAACGTCGTGCAAAATTGAATCACATTCGTCAAGCTTGCCAAGCGAATGGGCATCCGAATGATTTTCGCCGTGAGCACTTATCCGCAGAACTTCAAGCCTCATTTGAGAATAAAACCAAAGAAGAATTGGAAGCATTGGATCACAGAGTGACGATTGCTGGCCGTATCATGGCAAAACGAGGTCCTTTTTTGGTATTGCAAGATCCCAGCGGTCGCATTCAAGCTTATGGTGCAAAAGACGTTCAAAATGAGCTTAAAGAAAAATACCAAGGTTTAGATATTGGCGATATCATCGGTGTGACAGGCGCTTTACATAAATCGGGTAAAGGCGATCTTTACGTGAATATGGAAAGTTATCAATTATTGACGAAGTCTCTGCGCCCTTTGCCTGAGAAATTTCACGGGCTTGCGGATCAAGAAATGCGCTATCGTCAGCGTTATGTTGACCTGATTGTGAATGAAGATTCTCGTAATGCGTTTATTGTTCGCTCAAAGGTGGTGAGTGCGATTCGTCATTTTATGATTGATAAAGGCTTTATGGAAGTTGAAACCCCAATGATGCAAAGCATTCCGGGTGGGGCTTCGGCACGTCCATTTGTGACTCACCATAATGCCTTAGATCAAGACATGTATTTGCGTATTGCGCCTGAACTGTATTTGAAGCGTTTGGTTGTGGGTGGATTTGAGCGCGTTTTTGAAATCAATAGAAATTTCCGTAATGAGGGTTTATCTCCTCGTCACAATCCAGAATTTACCATGATGGAATTTTACATGGCTTATGCAGATCATAAGGATCTGATGGATTTGACAGAAGAGATGCTAACGCACATTTCAAATCAGGTTTTAGGCAATGCAGTTATGCCTTATGGCGATGTAATGGTTGATTTTAACGGACCTTATGTGCGTATGAGCATGCTGGATGCGGTGAAAAAATACAATCTAAACAATACAGAGATCCAAGCTTTGACTTACGATCGTATTCAAGATCGTGATTTGATGGAAAGCATTGCATTGGGTCTTGGGATGTATGTTGAAAAATTTTGGACGTGCGGCCAATTGCTTGAAGAAATTTTTGGTGAAACCGCAGAGCCTCATTTGATTCAACCCACTTTTATTACCGAATACCCAGCTGACATTTCACCTTTAGCGCGAAGAAACGATCTGCATTCTTTTATCACTGACCGATTTGAGTTTTTTATTGGGGGCAGAGAAGTTGCAAATGGATTTTCTGAATTGAATGACGCAGAAGATCAAGAGATGCGCTTTAAAGCTCAGATGGATGCGAAGGATGCGGGTGACGATGAAGCTATGTTTTATGATGCCGATTATATCACGGCTTTAGAATATGGCTTGCCACCGACGGCTGGACAAGGAATCGGAATTGATCGTTTAGTGATGCTTTTTACAAATACACATACTATTCGTGATGTTATTTTGTTTCCATCTATGCGCCCTCAAAATCCAAATAAAGTTTAAATAATGTAAAATCTAATAAAAAAAACACCGATATTTTTCGGTGTTTTTATGTATATACCGTTTTTTATTGTCGGTTTATCTTTATTAAGATTTTTTGATTAAAATAAAAAATTGTTTTCATCTTTGTCTAGAAATGAAAGGATGCAAACGGTTTTGTTTAATGTGTAGTTGATAATAATGATCTTTATAAAAAAATACTTCCAGGTCTCTTTTTTGTTTTCTTCTTTGATTTGTTCATCTGTTATGGCGCTTGAACCGATTGATTTGTTAATAACGAATGCAACTGTTTTAACAATGGACGAAAATAAAACCATTTATAACAAGGGATTGGTTGCAATTAAAGGCAGCAAAATTATTGCAGTCGGTAACGGTGACTTGGCGAAACGCTATAAAGCGAAAAAAGAATTGAATGTTGATGGCGATCTTGTGATGCCTGGACTCATCAATACACACACGCATGCCTCTATGACTGTTTTTCGTTCATTGGGTGATGATGTACCGGACCGTTTACATCGTTATATTTTTCCATTAGAAAAAAAATTAGTAAGCCGTGAAATGGTGCGAATCGGTGCGCAGCTTGCTAACGTAGAAATGTTAAAAGGGGGAGTGACGACCTATGCCGATATGTATTACTTTGAAGAGGAAGTGGCTAAAACGGTAGATCAAATTGGCATGCGGGCAGTGCTGGGTGAAACCATCATTCAATTTCCTGTTGCGGATGCTCAAAACGCAAAAGAAGGGATCCAAAATACTTTAAAGTTAATTCATGCATACAAAGATCATCCTCGTATTACTCCTGCATTTGCGCCTCATGCACCTTACACCAATACAACCGATATTTTGAAAGAAATCACTAGATTATCCCTTCTGCATAAAGTCCCCGTTATGATGCACCTTGCTGAATCGTTGCGAGAAAATGAAGTGATTGCTCAACGAAGTGGAGGAAAATCTCCCGTTGCTTACATGGCAGAGATTGGAGCTTTAACCCCTTATTTTATTGGTGCGCATTTGATCAATATCAATGATGAAGATATCGCACTTTTGAAAAAACATGATGTAGGTATTGCGCACAATATGAGTGCCAATATTAAATCAGCGAAAGGCGTCTCTCCTGCATTAAAAATGTTCGATGCGGGTTTACGTATCGGGCTAGGAACAGATGGTCCTATGTCAGGAAACACGCTCAGCACTTTGGATGAATTGGGTCAAGTCGCGAAGGTTCACAAGTTAGTCAATCAAGACAGGGCCGCGATGCCCCCAGTGAAAGTAATTGAAATGGCGACTATTGGCGCGGCAAAGGCCCTGCATATGGAAGATCGAATCGGCTCTATTGAAGTGGGTAAGTTGGCCGATATTATTGTTATTGATACAAAATCCCCCAATATGGTGCCTCTCTATAATCCTTATTCTGCTTTGGTTTATTCTGCATATGCTACAAACGTGAAACACTCCATTGTCCATGGAAAGCTATTAATGCAGAACCGAGATCTTTTAACCGTAAATGAAAACGTTGTTCGTAAAGAAGCTTTGGCTTTTTCGGATAAGGTGAGAAAAACAGTCATTGAAAGTGGAGAGCTGGTCCGTTAACTCTCTGTTTTATCAATGTGTTGTATGCAAGCGTGGACATGTCCGTTTTACTTTAATACAAACTTCAGTAAAGCGGACCTTAGTCTATGATCTTAGAATAAATAAACACTTTGAATAATTTCTTATAATTGAGAATTGTACTTTTGCAATCGATTTTTATTCGTTTTTTTGATTTAACTAAATCTTAATTAGTTGAATTATATTTATTTAAAGAAAATACCTTTTTTTTTTACAGAAGAGAAAAAGATTAAAGTGTGTCTAATTTGAAAGAAAAAATGTTTCGTGAGCGATTTGGTATCTAAAGTGAGAATAGACTTTTGACTTTGCAAAATATAATGACACTCATGGTATTTTTTTACACATGTCGTTAAATGGATGACTAAAGGCAGGCGTTATGGGGATGCAATTCAGATCTGAGTCAGGTCCTAGTTCACTCGTTGTGGTAGGAGGAACATATGAACCATGGTTAGCTACATTAGAGCAAGCTGGGTGGCGCTGTCACCGATGTTATGATTTAAGAGCCGCACAAACACTTCTTCAAGATATTGGTCCTTGTATCGGTATTGTTGATATTAGCCATGATGACTTTAGTCTCAATGGTGTAGCCTCGTTGGTTAATCGCAATAAACAAGTGCGATGGCTTGCTTTGATCCGAGAAGATCAACTTAACAATGATGCAATTTGCCAATTTATAGTGAGTTTTTGTATCGATTACTTTACTTCTCCTATTCCTGATAGCCAATTGATGAGCACGATTGGTCATCAATTAGGTATGTTAAAACTTGAACGTCATGTTTGGCCTCAGTTGGGTGATCACAGTGATATGGGTTTGCTCGGACGTACCGCAATCATGAAGAAATTGCGAGATCAAGTTCGACGTGTAGCTCCGACGGATGTTTCTGTTCTCATTAATGGAGAAAGTGGAACGGGTAAAGAATTGGTGGGGCTCGCAATACATAATGCTTCAACGAGAGCGAAAGGCCCTTTTGTTTCCGTTAAATGCAGTGCCTTGTCTGAAGAACTTATTCATGCAGAGCTTTTCTGTAATGGAAATTCGGAAGGTAAAATCCAACAAGCCCACCAAGGAACTCTGTTTTTGGATGAAATCGGAGATTTACCTTTGAATATACAAGCAAATTTACTTCATTTGCTTCAGGACGGTACGGTGGATGCGCATGATGATAAATACGGAAAAGAAATCGATGTGCGTGTTATTGCTGCAACGCACATGGATTTAGAAAAATCCGTGGAAGAAGGTTTATTTCGTGAAGATTTATTTTATCGTTTAAATGTACTTCGTATTACGGTACCGTCATTAAGGGAACGTACAGCTGATATACCAGAACTTGCGGAACATTTTTTGTTAAAATTTGCTCGTCAATACAATACACAAGCACGTACTTTTTCTGAAGAAGCTAACAATATTTTAATGAATTACAATTGGTCAGGAAATGTTCGAGAATTAATAAACCAAGTTAAACGAGCAGTATTGCTTGCGGATAATTTGGTGATTGAAGCAGAACACCTTGATTTACCGCGTCAAGGTGATTACAAGCAGAGTCTTAGAAAAATCAGAGAACAATCTGAGCGTGATGCTTTGCTTGCAGTGCTTGAAAGTAATAATGGACAGGTTTCAGCGGCAGCAAAAGAACTGGGTGTTTCGCGTGCAACGATGTATCGTCTTTTAAACAAGCACAGTTTGATACCCGCGCCTCGCAGTTTTCGTTAATCAAGTGCGGATTTGAATATGAAAAAAACGCCAAATGGCGTTTTTTTATTTTTGTAAGGATTGATTGATAGGAAAAAGTTTGTCGTAGAATAAGTTGAAAATATAAGCATAAAACAGATAAAAAATAACAAGACCGATGTCCATAATAAAGGCTTTAAAAAGACTGATGTTAAACCAAAAAGCAAGAATAGGAAGGGTGACGATGAGAAGTCCAAATTCAAAGATTAACGCGTGAAGAATGCGGTGTTTATGTGTTTTTTCTAATTGCCCAGTGTATTTCAACATTCCTTTGTCAAACAATATGTTGTAAAAATAATTCCATCCTGTTGCGATGATAGAAAAGACAACACCGACCACCCCACTGTGTGCTGCATCAAAACCAAATTGAGTTAAAATGAAAACGATTAAAATTAAGCCGATTATTTCAAAAGCAATGGCATGCCAAATACGTTGTGATGTAGTTCTCATGATGGAGCGCCTCTAAAAATAGTTGAAATTTGTTTTTTCAATTGTCGAATGAATATAAAACAGCATATTCCTATTAATAGATAAAAGAAGTTAGTTATTATCCGAATTTCGGATGTATTTCTGATCTTTTGTTTGTAATATTTCTTTTGAGATAAAAAAAGAGCTTTCATTATGAAGGCTCAAGTGTGTGTGATACCCATCAAAGTATCATCCATTTAAATGTATTGAAAATCCATATTAGTTTAATACCAATCCAATTAAATATTGGATCATTCTTGCTTGTTAAAATCACCGATAACATCGTTATGAATTTCTTAATTAGAATAACGCCTTATCGACAATTCGCGCCTTGTTCTCAGTGATTTTTCCGACGCAATTTCTGACTAACGACTTAATGGAATTGGTATAAATGAACATCTATGGAAAATGTCGTTTTTAAATTGAAGCGTTTTCAATGTGTAATGAATCGATTCGAAAATAAAGCACATCTCTAATAACGTGACGAACAGGAGAATGTTGCGTTTATCGAGGAACGACCCGTGCAGTACTTCCATCCATATTAATTTGAACTTCTTGGCCGACTTCAAAGATCACTTTAGGATCGACCGCTTGAACGACAGAAATAATTTTTCCTGTTGCATCGAGTTTAATGGTTAGATTGACCCCATTGCTTTTGCCTGCTTCTGCTGCTACTTCACTCCCTGCATAACCCCCGAGCAACCCACCTCCGATTGCTGCAATTTCTGAACCGGTACCTCCGCCAACTTTAGATCCGAGTAATCCACCAATAGCAGCACCAGCCAGAGAGCCAATGAGGTTACTTTGACCTGACGCTTCTAAGGTGACGGGCTCTGTTTTAATAATGCTTCCGTAATAGACCTCTTGTATTGTTCTTGCATCTGCTGTGCTATATGAGTTTCCATATGGGTTGGGACTGGTGCATCCCGCCATACCTACAGTAAAAAGTGTTATACCGATGACGCAGATAAAATGAGTTTTCATGTTATTTCCAATATGTGATTTCGAACAAGATTATAGTGCTCAGGAGGGGGTTTTTTGTCTTAAAAAATAAGAAAAAAGCATTAATGGATAAGGAGCATGAATTTTAAGAACATTGTAGCAATGTGATTTTTCTTTTGGAAGGGGCATTCTATATTTTATGTTTTGGCTTTTTGAAAATAATTTAATACCGAATTGACGAACAAAAAGATCTTCGTTTTATGCCTGCATGAGTTGTTTCAAAATGCATTATTTTCATTTGGAACTTTGGAGCCATGCATGGTTTTGATTGGCATTTGTGCTCTTTCAATCAAGAAGAGCCATTTTCAAACTATGATAAAAGGAAAGAATGAAGAAGGAACGAATAAATATGAAATTCAAGCAATTAAAAAACTGGATTCAATCTGGCCCTGATAAAATGCCGCATTGTTATCTGGTTGCCCATGCTGGTGGGACAGGGTATCTTGTCGAAGTTGAAGTGAAAAATCAGCTTGAGCCATTAAGAGATGATAAAAAAGAAGAAGTGATGCAGTTTGACAGTGTGGAACAAGTTTGTAAAAAGTTGAAAAAACTGGGTTTGAAAAAGGCCACATTACGATTACTTGACCCTTACGACGAATTTGGTCCTTCTCATCCTGTTTGTAAAGAAGACATGGTGATCACGCTTTAAAAATAAACGCACTTTATTTTTTACGGATGGTGTCTTCTTATCATGAGGATTCGTATTATGTTGTGCTACTTGGAAGCGAGAAATGGCGAGCGAGGATTTGTCCTGTAAATTGTGTTCTTAAATAAAATCCGCGTGGTAATGTTTTTATGGGTTCTCCATTTTTACCGTAAGCTTCAGTTTTTGCTTTGCTGTTTGCCGCTTTAGGTCGAAGTTGTAAATATTGTCCATGTTTGGCTGTAATATCATGAATTTTTCCAAGAACGATGAATTCCATTAATTCTTCCCAATCCGCTTTTAATTGCCTTTCTTCTTCTTCTGAAGGTTGCCAAATCATCGGCATTCCAACCCGTCTTTCACAAAGAGGGATTTCTTTTTCTCCTTCAACGGGGATCCAAAGCACCCTCGAAATTTTATTACGGATGTGGCTATTTTCCCAAGTGAGTCCCTGAACTCCCGTGAGGGGAGCGACGCAAACAAAGGTTGTTTCCAGCGGTTTTCCTGCATGGTTGATAGGAATTGATTTGAGTTCTATACCGAGGTTTTGAAAATCTTGTTCGGCTTTACTGCCAGCGCTTGCGCCCAAACAGGTTTCTAAAAGCATCCCAACCCAGCCTTTATTTTTTTTAAGGTTGAGCGGGCAAATTAGATGGTGTTCATTTGCCAGCTCCTTCAGAGAAAAACCAGCTAGAGAGCAGGCTCTATCCAGTAATTGAGCTTCGGTAGTGGGTGGTTGGATCATGATCATTTCCCATGCAGTATTTGTGTATAAATTTAAAAAAGGAGGGGTTTGAATGGGTGATTATATCAAGTTATCCACAAAAAATTAAATATTGAAATTGATCTGGGGACATCTCGATCCTGAATTCCTGAATTGATGTGATCTACAAACAGAGGATCTAAGTAATCGATGAAATATCGCACGAATATTGTGAGTCATTTTTATTTTGTTGTTTCTTTAATCAATTTAAGGAGTGAATTACTTTTAATCTATTTACTTGATTTATGTATAACTAAGATCTTTTATATCCCCATGATTTTAAAGAATAAAAAATATATCCACTGTTGATCCTTCGCACACTTTGATCTTCTTGATTTATGACAGTTTTATGAATGTATTTCGTTCTTCACATATCTATCCACAGAAAGCGTGAATAAATGTGCACTTGCTCTCATTGGTTGGTTTTCCGTTCATTTTGAGGCATATTTATTGAAGAAGTTAGTTTTGCTCGCCAAAAAATGCTTTTCGTAGACGATCTTTGTTTACCGCTTTGCACATTGTGTGAAAAAATCACACCCAGTAGATATTTATATTTGAGGTCATCCTGTGATAGATGGCGATGGCTATCGTCCTAATGTTGGAATTGTTATTTGTAACGCCTATGGTCAAGTGCTTTGGGCGCGTCGCTATGGGCAACACTCTTGGCAATTTCCTCAAGGCGGAATAGATGAAGGAGAAACCTCGGAACAAGCAATGTACCGAGAGTTATATGAAGAGGTTGGGCTTACTAAAAAAGATGTGAGAATTTTATCTACCAGTCGCCATTGGTTACGTTATAAATTGCCAAAGCGTTTAGTTCGCTGGGACTCTAAGCCTGTGTGTATTGGACAAAAACAGAAATGGTTTTTACTAAAACTTGAATGCGATGAGTCAAAAGTGAATATGCAACGTGGAGGAATACCTGAATTTGATGGTTGGCGTTGGGTCAGTTATTGGTATCCGGTAAGGCAAGTGGTTTCTTTTAAACGGGATGTTTATAGACGGGCAATGAAAGAGTTTGCCTCTGTTGCTATGCCTTTTCGTGACAAAATAATGACTTTAAAAAATGACAATCTTCAGCAAATAAAAAACAATGAAAGCTTTTGGTTGAAAAGTGTCAAGGACACCACTAAAAATCCTTAGCGCGTTTATTTTCCGAAAGGAGATGCTTTTTTTCCATCCTGCTCATGGAAAATGCATGAGATTCAATCTAAAAATGGCTTGCTTGCATCGCTCAAGCAAGCTTTGTTATTTCCAATAAGAGATTGAATGTCTTGTATTTTGCTATGTGCTGCGATACCCATCCCCTTGGACGCTGCGAGGATGTTGGCTGAATTTATTCAAGGCCATTACATAGTGCAGAAATGCAGAAATGCAGAAATGCATCTATGCGTTGAGGCTTTAGGGTATACCTTCAGGTGTTTTTGGTTGAGGTTTTATCTGTGTTTGTTTTGAGAACGCTAAAATGCATGGCGCCTCTTTATTGTGATTCTTTGTGTTTCATCGAATATTAATCTTATATCGGAGAAAAGAGATAGCCAGGTCATTTTGCTTCTCTAGCTTAAAAGAATAACATTCACCTTTGTTACCGCACTTTTTTTAAGGTATACCCGTCGGCTTTGAAGCTGGGTGGGTGTTGGCTACGCTCGCAGCGCCCAATCACAGAGTCCATTGATGCAGAGGGCTTCACTCGCTTCTTGCAGGCGCGCATCTTCAATTACTTTGGGCATATGAATTTTTGATCTGGAACTTTATTGCGCTTCTAGGATATTTTGACTTCGTTTTAGCTGCCTATTCTGAAGTTTTAGATATCAATTCTGACGCTAAGAAAAAAAGCGTCTGATTACTTCTTGGCTGCATGTTATCTTGTGTTTGAATTTGTAATTTGGAGTGATGCAATGCTAGAGGCAACTTGGTGGCTTTTTTTAGCTTGTCTTGTATTGGGTGGGATTGTGGGTTTTCTGGCAGGCTTACTCGGTATTGGGGGAGGATTAATTATCGTGCCCGTTTTGTCATTTTTATTGCCTTGGGCTGGTATTTCACCCCCTTTAGTGATGCCGATGGCTTTGGCAACTTCTCTCGCAAGCATTGTTTTAACCTCTTCCTCTGCGGCATACTCCCATTATCAATTAGGTCATGTTCAATTCTCATTTATCTCTTCTTTGCTGCCCGGTATTTTGTTGGGTGGATTTTTAGGTAGTGTGATTGCAGACTCTATACCCGCTGAAAGTTTACCACGTATTTTTGGCGGAATTGTTTTATTGCTTGCATTTCAAATGTTGCTTTCGTTGAAATTAAAGGCGTTAAAATCTTTACCTTCTGTTTCTTTTAATGTGTTCAGCGGCGCTGGAATCGGGATTATTTCAAGTTTAGCTGGCATTGGTGGCGGATCATTAACTGTTCCTTATTTGAATTACCATGGTGTTGAGATGCGTAAAGCGATTGGTTGTGCTTCTTTATGTGGTGTTTTTCTGGCGTTTTCTGGAATGTTAGGATTTATTTTTTTTGGTTTAAAACAATCAGAACCCCTCCCTGTTTTTAGTCTTGGATATGTTTACTTACCTGCGTTGCTGGGTATTGTTCTCACTTCTGTAATTACAACTCGGTTTAGTGCAAAATTTGTTTCTCGTTTGCCTAGCCTGATAATAAAACGAATTTTTGCCATGTTCCTGCTTTTAGTGGGTACCGGCATGTTTATTAGCTAAGGATAATAAATTAATGTCTCTGACATTCCCTCAAATTGACCCGATTTTGTTTCAGATTGGCCCTCTTGCAGTGCGTTGGTACGGATTGATGTATTTAGCTGGGGCTTTATTTGCTCTTTGGTATGGAAATCGCCAGGCGGATAAAGCTGGAAGTGGCTGGACGCGTGATGAGGTTAGCGATTTGCTTTTTGCCGGTTTTTTAGGTGTCGTCATCGGCGGTCGTATTGGTTACGTTATTTTTTATCAGTTTAATGCGTTTCTTAGCGATCCTACTTTTATTTTTAAAGTCTGGATGGGGGGGATGTCTTTTCACGGAGGTTTAATCGGTGTTTTGGTCGCGTTTGCTTGGTTTGGACGTAAGACCCGTCGCTCTTTTTGGACCGTGGCCGATTTTGCAGCGCCTGCAATTCCATTTGGATTAGGTGCGGTACGTATTGGTAACTTTATAAATGGTGAATTATGGGGACGTGCCACGGATGTCTCATGGGGAATGGTTTTTCCTTCTGGTGGCTTGGTTGCACGTCATCCTTCGCAACTTTATGAATTTGCTTTTGAAGGCATTGTACTTTTTTGTATTTTAAATTGGTTTGTTTTAAAGCCGCGTCCAATAGGGGCGGTTTCAGGACTCTTTCTTATTTTTTATGGTTTGTTCCGAGTCATCATCGAATTCTATCGTGAGCCTGATGCGCACTTAGGTTTATTTGGCGGGGTTATCAGCATGGGACAAATTTTATCCATTCCAATGATTATTGCAGGCTTAGTATTGATGCTTTGGGCTTATCGCAAAAATAAACAGGTTTTGATTTAGTTTGATTTAATGAACAGATGCTGCCCTGTGCGGCATTTTTTAATGTAATACACAGTAACCCAAAGGAAAAAAAATGAAACAGTATCTTGATTTGATGAAAGACATCATTGATACAGGAAGTGATCGTGGTGACAGAACCGGGGTTGGAACGCGCTCTGTTTTTGGGCGTCAATTAAGATTTGATCTTCAAGAAGGTTTTCCTTTATTAACGACTAAAAAACTCTATATTCGCGCGATTATTCACGAATTACTTTGGTTTTTAAATGGCGATACCAATATTCGATATTTGCAAGACAATAACGTGAGTATTTGGAACGAATGGGCTAATGAGTCAGGCGATTTAGGGCCAGTATACGGTGCTCAATGGCGTTCTTGGGGATGTCCTGATGGCTCTACAGTGGATCAAATCGCTTTACTTATTGAACAAATAAAAACGAATCCATTCTCTCGTCGGCATATCATTAGCGCTTGGAATCCGACAGTTCTTCCTGATGAAGGGATCAGTGGGCAAGAAAATGTGAAAAATGGGAAAATGGCGCTTGCTCCATGCCATTGTTTATTTCAATTTTATGTAGCAGAGGGGAAGCTTTCTTGTCAACTGTACCAGCGTAGTGCAGATTATTTTCTTGGTGTTCCTTTCAATATTGCAAGTTACGCACTATTAACGCATATGATCGCACAACAGTGTGGATTAGAGGTCGGGGATTTTGTACATACTTTCGGGGATGTTCATCTTTATAAGAATCATCTAACAGATGAAATTGCTTTTGAGCAATTAAAGCGTGTTTCTGGAAACACACCGAGACTAAAAATAAAGCGTAAACCTGAGTCTATTTTTGACTATCAATTCGATGATTTTGATATTCAAGGATACGACGCCCAAGCAGCAATTCGCGCACCGATTGCAATTTGATTTTATGCCCCTGGCCTTGTATTGGTTTGGGGCATATGCCCAAGTTGTTTGAAGTTGCGAGTCAGCGTTGAAGGGATATAAGCTCTAGAGCATAGATGGACTCTTCGATTCAGCCATTAGATCGTCCATCGATGCTCAGAGGTTTCACTCGCTTGCCGCCGACACGCAACTTCAAGTGTTTTGGGTATAACACAGTGAAATTTCGTTATTTTTGTCTATACCCGTCGCCTTTGAAGTTGCGTGGTTGTTGGCTGCGCTCTCTCAGCCCAATCACATAGTACCTCTATGCTCAAGGGCTTCGTTCGCTTTCCGCCTACACGCATCTTCAATTCCTTTGGGTATATGTCTGTAATATTATCTTTTTTTTGTAACTATTCAGCCATATAAAAAACATACCACTATTGAGTGCTTATTGTACAAAATCGAATTTTAGAAGATGAGCAATTGCATAAGATCGAAATAAATATGATTAATTACCTAAAATAACCGACTTCTCGTATGTTTTTTAACCGAAAAATATCAGCTGAATAGTTGCGTTTTTTTACATCAGGGTCAATTAAAAATGGTTTCAGTCTAACTTAAAGAAAGATAACTCTTTGTTTAAATTAATGGTCAAGTTACCTATTTCTTTATTCAATTTCACTAATTTCACCGAGCCTGTTTGGTTTATTTGTGAAATATCATTTACTTGTTCTATTTTGTCTGAAATATTCTCTGTGACTGAGGCTTGTTTTTCAGATGCGGACGCGACCATTGCATTAATATCAGAAAGTTTCACTAAATCCTCCGAAATAGAAGAAAAAACTTCTCGTAATTCAAAAAGGACGTTTTGTGATTGATTAACGCAATCTGCGCTGTTTTTCATATGATCATCTGCTTTTTGAGATTGCTCTTGGAGTTTGCTTATCTCTTCTTGAATGCTGATGGTCGATTGTTGTGTTTTTTCTGCTAAAGAACGCACTTCATCTGCGACGACAGCGAATCCTCTTCCTTGCTCTCCTGCCCTTGCGGCTTCAATTGCGGCATTTAGAGCTAATAAATTAGTTTGGTCTGAAATTGCCTTGATGACATCAATCACGCTGCTTATTTTTGCTGAATGCTCTTTGAGTTCACTGACAATTTTTGCAGACTCAACCATGGATTTATTCACAGTGTGAGAAATGGACTCCGATTTTTCAAGAGCAAGTGTATTTTGATGAATTGTTTTTAAAGTGGATGAGGCGACTGATTCAGCATCAATCGCATGTTTTGCGACTTCTGAGGCTTTGCTTGATAGCTCTGTTACGGCTTTAGCTATTTGTTCAATGCTCAAGTTTTCATTTTCAATATTAACACTGTTTTTTCCAATGATAACATCAATATCATGTTGGCTCGAAGATAAACTATTGATTTCTATTTTTGAGGATGTAATAAAAGAATAAATGTTATTTTGCAATACCATTAATGACTGTGTAATCAAATCGAGTTCATTATTTGATTGTGATATATTTAAGGTTTTAAATGAGCCATTTGACATGTTTTTTATAACAGAAACAATACTTGGAAGGGCGTTCAATTCTCGTCGCAACATAATAAAAACAGACAGGGATAGAATAAGTCCAAGAGACAATAATATTGTGAGTATGGTTTTAATGTTCCTGTTAATTTCCGAAATTGCATTGCTTTGCTCTGTTATTGCAAATAATGAAATATTATCTCCTAAAGCTTGTCTTGAGGCTGAGTAGTTCTTCCCATCAGCTGCTTTATATAGGATGGGATCACTTGTTAGTGATTTATACATAGGACGAACTTTGTCTATTTCAGTTCCAATCCATGATTTAGTGATTTTACTGCCAGCAATCACAATACCATTTTTATTTGTGAGAGCATACTGCATACGGATTTGAGGAAGAAGTGAATCAAAATCAATTGACCCACCAAAAACACCAATGATTGAACCGTCTTTTGATAAGATCGGGGAGGAGACAGAGATGACATTTTTGCCAAAAGAATCAGAAAAATAAGGAGATGTAATATGGACGTCTTTTTCATTGTCAATGATAGAGGTGTAGTATTCTCTTTTATCTTCTTTGGCATTTAAATTCTTAATAAACCCATTTGAGCTTGTTGAGAAAACATTTCCTTGAATATCAACTACAAATGCGCTTATGAAGAGAGGGTTACTTTCTTTTAATTTTAATAGAGTATTAAGAAGGGGGGTGTTGTTATTTGAAAAATGCCCATCAAAAGGTATTAAAAGTGAAATTTGTTTTGTTGTTGAAAGAATGTTTTTTTCAGTTTGATGGTATGTTTTCATGAAATTAGAGAGAGAACGATCATTGAGTGCTTTAACCGTTTGATAAAGCTGATTGTTCAAAAAGTGGTTAACCAATAAGCCAACAGAGGTTGAAAATAGAATGAAAATAATAATGAAGGAGTAGAGTATTTTTTTTATCATGTTCAAACCTTACAGCTGTTTTATATATGAGTTGGTTGTGTTTTTTTATTTCCTTTTCTCCCAGTAGGGACGTGTTTTTTATAAAATCAGAAGTGACGCTCTTATTATAAAAGCAAAAATATAAAGCCATTAATGATTGTATAAACTTTATGATTATGGACTTCAAAAAATAATATGCAAAATAAAAGAGAGTGAAAAAGTATCATTTACAATTTAAATCCCAATGTTTCATTTTTGGCTTAATTCCTTAATTCCGAAAATGAAAAGAATAATACTGTTTTTTATACTTAAAGTAATTGAAGTTGCCTCTAGGCGGCAAGCGAGTGAAGCCCCTGAGCAGAGATGAACTATGTGATTGGGCGCTGCGAGCGTAGCCAACACCCAC
>CAMRBZ010000018.1 GCA_947040595.1 uncultured Enterovibrio sp.
CGATGGATCCGATGGACCCGATGGACCCGATGGACCCGATTGACCCGATGTAGCCCCTGAATCGTCCTCGGATTCATCTGAAGATGAAGTTCCCGATTGAGGCTGTTCATTTGAGTTCCTCACTCTTTTTGTCCCCACAAGAGCCCGAGAGGGAGATCCTGAAGCACCTGCAGCCCCTGGTGTAGGTGAGGCCGGGGGCGTGGGCGTGGGCGAACCCGGTATTTTTGTTGGAATTGTAGGCATGTTTTTTTCAACCTTTAGTAATAGTTTCTATCTAAAGCAAGATAAATCGATAACAAACATATAGTTTTAAATATAAGAATAAATATATTTGCCATGATATGGGCTCATATTTTTAGCAATAAAAAAACATTCTTTAATAAAATAAAGAAATAAACACCATTAAATTGACAAAAAATAAAAAATGAGTTGTAAGATGCATATTTACAGCTAATAACTAAAATGAAAAGTGAAATAAAATAACCGCCATTTAGAACATGAAAAAAATAACGGCTTTTCTACCTTAAAACAAGGAAGATCCACATTACCACTTCGACTCAAAAAAAAACCAAACACAACAAATCAATCACAGATTTAACCCTGAATTAACAGGCATTCAAATACAGGCTTATCGCACAAGAATATAAACCCGACATTCCGCAGATGGAAAAATACATTGACTTATAGGCATATAGATAACAGGCTGTCCACAAAACCATACTTTCTTGTGATACTATACCCGTCGACTTTGAAACTGCCTGGGGGTTGGCTGCTCTCGCTTAAGATCAATCACAGAGTCCATCTATGCTCAGGGCCTTCTACTCGTTTGCCGCAGGCGCGCATCTTCAAGTGTCTTGGGTATAGGTGAAAAATTCGCATTTCAATTTTGATTTCAACGTCAGATTTTAAAAAATCGAGGTGAGGGGCAAAATGACGAATAAACAAAAAAAGAGCAAAAAAATGAAATCTTGCAGAAAAAATAAAAGCCTGTACTAACAGGCTTTTATTTTTATTCATTGCATTTATTATTCAACCGTAAATTGATACAACAAATCGACTGCATTATCGGTTCCTGATACGGCTTCTACATATAAATCTTTTATCAAGCGATACCGCACCTTAAACTCAGGCAAACGAGTAAAAATACCCACACCATATTTCACCTGTAATCCCGGCAAAATATACCCTGAGACTTCCACTTTTTCATCGTTTCCGGTTCCGGATGTGTCTACTGAAAAGTCATCGACTCCCACAGCGCTTCCAATTTGTCCAAACAATTTTTCACTTTGCGATAAACCCAACCCAATAAGCATGCTGGTCATCACATTTCCTTCTGAGGTGCTGTCTAAATTGCGCCCTCTTGTTAAATAGGAAAGTGCGTTCGCTTGTGGCATCGCAGGTTTTGAAAAAATTTGCATTTCAGGTGCGTCAGCAGGTCCGCTTAAACGAATTCCCGCCTCCACATTTCCTTCAATCGCATCAGGATTTCGCACCGCTTCTATTTGAAGGTAAGGTTGCTCGGGTGGTCCATTGAAAATAATTTGTCCTTTTTGTATCAGTAAATCTTGCCCAAAGGAACGGTACGTTCCTTTTTCAAGATTCACTTCACCTGCGACGTTGGGCCCGAGATTGTCACTTGAAACAATCACCCCCCCTACCAAAGCGGTTTTAAGACCAAACGCATCAAGCAAAACATCGTCACCCAAGGTCACACCAATTTTCGCATTAACAGTAAAAACGTCCTTTTCTTTCGTTTTTACAGGTTCGAATTGGTCATTCAAAATAACCAGATCACTTGACACTTTCACCGCTGAAACAGGCAATGATTCTACGATGACTCGCCCCCAAGGAACAAAAACTTTCCCCGTGACACTCACCTCTTTTTGAGTCAATTCCATTGTCAAATCAGGGCTGACTTTCAAAGCAACCATGGGGGGGATTTGTACTTTTATTTCTTCTCCTTTTAATGAAAGTGAAGCCAATATTTTATCCAGCTCTTTCCAACGCACAAAACCTGATAAATTTAATGCCCCTTCCTTTGTATGCATCTTTCCTTTCAGCGCCCCTTGCGTTCCTTTCATCACAAAAGAAACATCGCCTTTTTGAACTTCTACGGGTGAAAGTAAACTCTGAAGTTTTATTTTTGAAAGCGAAATACGCCCTGTCGCTTTTGGAAGATCAATCACCCCATCTTGCACTGTATTTACAACAGAAACCTTCGTATTTAAAATTCCTTCCACTGTTGCATCTGGCCCCACCAATGATGACAACATATTGAGATTTAAATCATGGATATTCAAATGGCTTCGTAAAGAGCGTTTTGGCTCTGATAAATTCGACATTTCTGCATTCAAGGCTAAGCCGCCATTCTCTTTAAGATCTATGTCCATTTTGACCTTGAGCTTTTCATTTTCGAGCTTCATTTTGAAAAAAATATCATTCCAAGCCAAAATGAAAGGCTGCTCTTTTTTTAACTTTACAAACCCATTATCCATACTGATATTGCCGTCGATTTCAGGCAAGGCGTTGGGCTTCCAAGCCACCTTTGTGTTTGCATTAAAATATCCTTTTAACTCCAAACCCTTTGGTAACAAAGGCTTCAGTTGAGAGAGCTTGTATTTAGATAACGAAATCTCAGCCCTCCCTTTGTCCGCAAGTTTCACAGGCTTATCTAAACAAAGTCGGCTTTTTCCTTGTGCCCAACAAAACGCACCGATATCCAGTTGATTTGTTTTGGTATTAAAGGCAAGTTTCGCGTCATTGAAAAGACGCCATAAACCCACTGGCGTCTTAAGGGTGGCGCTGTGTATTTCACCTTGCCAATTTTCATCTTTTTTCATGCGCCCCCGCACCTTGATATCCCCATCAACAGGCTCCCCTTTCACCGACAAAGAAAAGGCATGTTTTTTGGTATCACCAGAAAGCCGCACCGAAAGCTCTGAAATGTCCCCTCCAGGGAGTTTGATATCCGACACTTTTAAAACAAGCCCGCCTCCCATCAATGGCGTCGATTTTAACGTTCCACGCAGATTTAGATTTTTAATCGATGCCGTTTTTTGCCAGGCAAGAGAGCGCCCAGTGAAATTAAGGGAGGCCATAGGCGATTTTACGCTTCCCCAAATATCCATTTTTCCTTTCAGATTGCCTTTCAAATCAGGAGATATATTTTCTAAACGTGGCAGGTCTACAAAAAGGTCAAGATCCAGTTGCTCCCCTGCCTTTCCTTTTAATTCAACGATATTTGTGCCATGTCTTAATGAAATCAATTTTGTTTCAGCCCGGATACGTCCTTCTCCTTTTATGTCACGCGCTTGGACATCCCCAAGCAAAGAAAATGACTTCTTACGCAATGCACCCACAATGGCCACAGAAGGGACGCTCACAAACCAACCCCCTTGTTCATTGACTCGACCCTCTGTTTCAAATGGCCCAGACAAAATACTGTCTTTCAATTGTGCCCAATGTGCTCCGGGTTTGATTTTTTCTAAAATCAATTTGCTTTGCCATTTTACGCCCTCCCCCCAATACACACTTCCGACCCCTTTTATGTCGCCACCCAAAGTGGCCAGATGAACTTTGCTTAAAGAGACGTGTGAAAGATCACCGTTCAAGCGGGTATTAAGCGTGCTTTTCGGAAGCCCTTCACCGATGAATGTTGTGCTCAGGCGGGCTCTGTAGACATCAAGGTTTCCTTTTACTTTCAACCTTGTTGCATTCAAACGGTATTTTTCAGGGCTTTCCAGCGGCCATTGCAAATTCGAACTGGTCAATAAGACATTAAAGGGCAAGAGCGGATCCATTAAATTAATCCCACCCTGCGCCTCTGCTTGCAAAGTGCCTTTAATTTTTGTATTCAATTGAAGATCATCCAGCGGGCCTTTCGCCATCACTGAAACAGTATGCCCTTTCAATGGAGAAAGCTTTATCTCAGCCTCTGCATTTAACACCAAAGGATATGCGCCTTTAAGTTGCACAACCCCCTCGCCTGTCAGTTTTCCTTGATCTGCATCCACCATCAGGGTTTCTAATATAATCTTGCTTTCGTAAGCTTTTCCTTTTAATAAAAGGTGATCAATATTTTGTTTTTCAGGAAGAGCCAATTTGGCATTTTTAATATCAAATTCTTCTATTACCACATTCATGGGGATCACGACCTCAGGCAAAGCAAGCTCAAGCCTAAAAGGCTTGTCTTTTACGACAGGTGCCGTGATTGGAACCTCTTTCTTTGCTTGCGCAAGAACAATGTCGATTCCTTCCAAGAACGTAGGCTTAATCGTTAAATTGTTTTCTTGAAATTCAAGCCCAGATATAAAGCTATCCCAACGAATTTTATGTCCTGAAATATCGAGTGAAATATCACTGAAGGAGATCTTTTTTAAAAACAGAGGAAAAGGAGAATAAACCGCTAAAACAGGCTTAGCAGAGGGATCGGAAGCATCAGGTAACAAACCCACACGGATATCCACCCCATCCGCATCAAAAGAACGCACACAAAGAGCGGATTTTAAAAAACAATGAGGATCAAGCTCAAGAGAAAGGGTTTTCCCTGCTAGAGAAAATAACGGTGAGGCATAAGAAACGCCTTTTAAAGTAAAACCCCGCATCAGTGAGCCTTCGCTTTTCTCAATGAGAAGCTGCGGAACAAGCGCTCCCACGCCCCATAAAACAAATTTTAATCCCATTGGCATAAATAAAATGGTGACAATTGAACCAATAAGCACAGAAACCGAAATACAGAGCCCTAGCAGAGTCCGTTTAATCCAGAGCCTCATAGTAATGGCCCCATACTGAAGTGGAACATCACATCATCGTCCTGATTTTTAATGCCATGCGCAATATCAAAACGAACAGGACCGACAGGAGAAACCCAACGCACCCCAACGCCAACCGACGTATTCCACTCTGGTTTGTTCGCAGTCCATGCATCCCCTACATCAACAAACGCAGCGCCCCACCAATTGTTTGTAATGCGGTGGTTATATTCTAAAGAGCCCGTTGTCATGTAACTCCCCCCCTCTAACTGACCTTGTGCATCACGGGGAGAAATAGACTTATATGCATATCCACGTACACTGTTATCGCCTCCAACAAAAAAACGAAGAGAAGGAGGAACACGTTCAAATTCATCGGTTACCACAGCCCCAGCATTCGCTCTTGTAATCACGCGATTATTATCATTAAGGCTTCGAATCCAAACCGTCTCTGTAATAAGGCGGTACAGATCAATATCCGACTCCCACATCTTATTTGCCACTTCAAAGGTTATGGACTGCTTATCCCCCCAACTGGGCATAGCCCCACCACGCGTTCTTATTCGAGACAAATTGATTCCGGGCAAAATTAAATTAGATCGGTCAGAAGTATCAGCAACATCAAAATTAGAATAAAGCCAACGTAAATAAAGTATCCGCTGCCAGCCTGACTCATATTTCCAATGTCTTGCAAGTGAGGCCGTTAATTCAAGGCTCTTCGTATCATGGTTATCGAGTTTTTCAAGACCGACCCTCACTTGGTAAAAGTCACGAAGCACATCTTGAAGAGGAATTTGATAGGTTGTCTCTAATTTATTTTGTGGTGCAGAAATATATAAGTCGGTATTTAAACTGTGTCCTGCAGGATTAAACCACGGTTTATCCCAACCGACTTTTAATCTCGCACGGGTATCGGTTGAATAACCGATACCCGTTTCAAATCGATTTCGAGGTGCGGGTTCTAAGAACACACGGATAGGAACTTGATTATCGTTTATTTCTTTTGTGCCCGTCTCAACCAGCACAGAAGAAAACCAACCCGTATTAGAAAGAGCCTGATTAAACGCACCCAAATCGCTCACAAGATAAGGCGTCTTTTGATCAAAGGTCAACATACTGTCAAGACGAGACTCTTCAATTTGACTGTTTGTATAAGTGACCTTACCGAAAGAAGCTCGCTTTCCACTGTCAAAATTAAGCACAATAAATGCTTCATTCAACTTGGGGACCACTTTTAATTGTGATTCGGTATAGCGCCCATCAAAATAACCACGGCGAAGCGCCAAATTTTGAATCGACAATTTCAGTGCATCATATTGACCTTGATTAAGAGGATCGCCTTTTTTTATCGATTGTTTAAGTAAATTATCAAAAGCAGGATCCTCACGAGCTTCACCTTTTATCTTTATATCAACATCTTTAATGATGACCACGGGACCTGCATTAATTTTCAAAGAAACCGTGGCATCCGTGTCTGAGATAATGTGTTCTAAAGAATAAATTACTTTAGGGTGATAATACCCAAGCGCTTGTAATGCTTTACTTATTTCATTTTTCACACGCGATTTAAAACGAAAAGAGAGGGTTCTTTCATTCGGAGGAATCGCATCAAGGTAGATTTCCACATTCTCTCTTAATGCGGCATCAAGTCCCTCAACGTTAAATTTAAGATTTGCAACGGCTTGTTTTGGAATACTGAAAACCAATATGACCATTAAAAGAACAAATTGTTTATTTCTCATTCATCTATATCTTTGCAAACAACATCAAATAACATGACATCCATTATAAAAAAATATAGCCCCCAGCGTAAGCTATACATGAAAGCGTGATCTGCATTCAAGCACGCAAACCAAGGTCATTATTTTTTTTGCACTCTGTAAAAAGTGCATGTTTGAGCTAAATTTTCTTTCTGCATTTTTTCCCCTTTTTCCATTGTGATCAAAATCATTCATCTCTCTCTTTTTACAGGCATAAATAACACAAAGCAACCAAACATCAAACAAGACATTTCAGATTAATAAATAAATAATCAACATAAATGGTATGTCAAAAATACAAAAGAATGATGCGTTTAAATGAAGAAGAAAACACAAAAAGAGATCGATACCCAAGAGATTTAAAGATTCAGGTCAGAGGAAAACGATGGAATACCCTGAGCATAGAAGGACGATGTGATTGATCTTAAGCGAGAGAAGCCAACACCCACTCAGCCTCAAAAGCGACGGGTAGATCTTGAAAAGAATGGGAGAATGAACTCGAGACAAACGCTATAAGCATTTGATTATAAAAGTTTAAATCATTTAAAATCGGCGTAAAATTAAATTCAATCACTGATAAAAAGAGCCTGCAACCTTCATGAAGAAATGAGGTAAAAATTCGCCTTCCAAATCAAAAAAAAATGACTCAAGAGGTCGGGTTTGTCTGACTTCAATTTGCGATACACTGGGACTCATTCTATTCAGTCTTTAAAAACTCAATCAAAGGTTTTATATTTCTATGCCGTATTTAAAAATTTTTGCCTTAACAGCCTCTTTGATTTCAAATTTTGCCTTCGCGCATAGCCTTTCAATCAATCAACCCTTACCCAGCGTGACCGTTAAAAAGCTCGGTGAGCTAACATACAACGGCGACAAATTCTCCTATCAAGATTGGACAAGCCAAAGCCTTACAGGAAAAATGCGCGTCATTTTTGCCATTGCAGGACGCAGCAGTGCAAAAGAATCAATCACCCCAATGATCAATGCCATTACAGCGGCTCAATTTCCAAAAGACAAATACCAAACAACCACCATCGTCAATTTAGATGACAGTGTTTGGGGGACGACCCCTTTTGTTAAATCATCGGCAAAAAACACCAAAAAAGAATTCATGTTTTCATCTTTCGTGCTCGATGATAATTCCACCGTTAGCACTGCATGGGATTTAAAAGAAGCAGGCGCTGCAATGATTGTTGTTGACTCAGAAAATAAAGTGCTCTTTGTCAAAGAAGATAAAATCAGCAATAAAGAAATTGCTTATGTTATCGATATGATTAGAAGTAAAATAATATAGTCTCCTTTCGCATTTTAAATGGAAAAACCGCTAAAGGCGGTTTTTCCATTTATGTTTTGAAAGTTCTAGCCGATATACTGCATTAGGCATAAAAGCGTTACAAGATATATGGCTATGAGTAAAACGTTGACTGAATTCACTTTAGGTTTCTTCACTAAAATCCCCCCACATTGAACAGTCGACACTGTAAATTTGCATCAATAAAAGGGCGCTTTAATATGCAATTCAAAAACAGCATATAAAACGCAAAACATGCATTAATTCATCGTGATGGAATTGAAATATGGTAGAAAAAATCGCTTCACTAACGACGGGTACACAGGATATTGAAAAAGAAGAATCATCGAAAAATCAATATATCCGAGAGCATCATATCACATCGTGCCTTCAACGTATCGAATCTATTGCTCAAACGCATGGTATTGATTCAAAGCTTCATCTTGTTGAACACACAAGTTTATCCGAAAGAATCACCTCACGACAACAAAAACACCTTGAACGCCAACAGGCTAATCTAGAACAAATTATTCAGCTATCCCATTCATTTTGTGATGATAAAACAGCAGGAAGCCCAGAACCCGACTGGCTCTACCGCTTTTTTGAATTAGCAAAAGATATACATGGTGAAGGCATGCAGAATCTGTGGGCGAGGATTCTAAAACAAGAAATAATCAAACCAGGAAGCACCTCGTTAAAAGCACTTTCCATATTAAAATCAATGACACATCGTGAAGCACAAACCCTTCAACGCGCTTGCGCTCTTACCTGTTCTTTTGGCAATGATAAAGCAAATAAATTGATAATCGGCTTTAGGCAACCAGAAAAAGGATTCAAACGCTATTTTAAACCCGATATAACAGAACAATTGCCTTTAGGACAATACAAACTTCCTTTCACCGATCTTCTTTTATTGATGGATTTGGGACTCATTTTAAGAACAGATCTCGAGTCCGGTCCTCTACAAATAAATCAGCCGCTTTTTCTTCGAGGACAAGATAAGACATTTATGCTGGATCCCTTCACCAATGGAACACGCCTTTGTTATTACCGCTTTAGTCCAACAGGCAATGAACTTTCAAAATTGGTGGGTAAAAAAAGTTATCCAGAATATTTTGACTCTCTTATCGCGTTACTTTCTCGGGCTTTTGAAATAAAGACAGAAATAAAATCCAGCGTAAATATTAAAACTTAAAAGATCACTTTTTTTGATTTAAGTTCCAAAATACACTTCTCGACCAAAAAACAGACGGCGTCTTTGTCCGTATTAAGATGTATTTCAGGATCTTTGGGTGATTCGTACGCAGAGCTGATCCCTGTGAATGCTTTTATTTTTCCTTCTCTGGCTTTTTTATAGAGCCCTTTTGGGTCTCGCTCTTCGCAAACCATCAAAGGCGTATCAACATAAATCTCAAAAAATTCCCCCTCACAAAAAAGCGCTCGGACCGCTTTTCGTTCTTCTCGAAAAGGGGAAATAAAAGCCGACAACACAATCAAGCCCGCATCTGTCATCAACTTTGAAACCTCCCCCACACGGCGAATATTTTCACGGCGATCAGACTCTGAAAAACCAAGATCACGACAAAGCCCATGACGCACATTGTCACCATCCAATAAATACGTATGGTAGCCAAGCGCGCAGAGCTTAGACTCAAGGGCCCCTGCGAGAGTGGATTTTCCTGAACCGGATAAGCCTGTAAACCAAAGCAAAGCAGGACGCTGTTTTTTTTGAGCCGCGCGCGCCTCCCGATTGATTAAATGGGAATGCCAAACCACATTTTCATCTTCATGTTCCGTCTCCTTTGGCGCCATAAAACCTCCTTATCTGTTTAAAATGGAAAAAATACAGGTAAAAGCCCCAAGACTAAAAAGGAATACACAATAGAAAGCGGCAATCCGATACGCAAATAATCTGATAATTGATAGTTTCCAACACTGTAAACCAGCAAATTGGTTTGATAACCAAAAGGGGAAATAAAACTGGCGCTCGCTCCGAACAAAACCGCCATGACAAAAGCCATAGGATCTACGCCATAACCTAAAGCCAGACTGTAACCAATAGGGAAAGCCAAGGCAGCCGCTGCATTGTTGGTGACAAGCTCCGTTAAAACCAAGGTCAAGAGATAGGTTGCAATCAAGGCCCCATACACGCCCCAATCATTGAACAAATAAATAAACAAGGCCCCAACACGCGCAGACATACCCGTTTCAAGCATGGATTGCGCCAAACTCAATGCGCTCCCGACAACCACGACAATTTCAACGGGAAAACGGCGTTTCACTTGATTAAGGCTCACGACACCCGTCAGCAATAAAAGCACCAAATAAATTGAAAGCCCCTTGAACAAAGGCACCCACTCAAGCAAAGAAAGAGCAATGACCCCACAAAAGCCGCCCAAAACCCAAAAACTTAACTCCCCATCGAGTCGCGCACTTGATTCCAAATCATTGATAAAAACAAATTCACGCTCAAAAGATTTCTTTAAAGAAAAAAAGCCCTTGCCGGGGACGAGCACCAAAGTATCACCCGCAAGCAGCTCGATATTACCCAAACCCCCTTCAAGCTTTTCGTACCCTCGTCGAATGGCCACAACCACAGCATTAAAATTTTCACGAAATTGTGCCTCTTTTAGGTTCTTCCCCAATATCGATGCACTCTGGCTTACGACCACTTCAAGCAAATTTTGTCCATTAATATGGTGCTGTCCAAAAAGAGCCAAACCGGGTATTTCCTGTAAGGTCGCCACACTTTCAACATCACCGCAAAATTGCAGCTTATCCCCTTCTCGAAGAAGGGTATCAGGACAGACTGGCGCAATGATCTCACCGTCTCTTAATATTTCAGCCAAATACAATCGACGCAAAGCCCGTAAGGCATTTTCAGACACCGTTTGCCCTGCTAAAGGAGAGCCAGGAACAACCACGGCCTCTAATACGTAAGGCAGATTGTCTTCATCTTTAATGTCATAATCTGGCAATAAATAACAAAGAGAAATAATGACGAATAACCCCCCAGCCAGCACCGCCAAACCAATCGGAGAGGGCGCAAAAAACCCGAGGCTTTCCATCCCCATACTTTCAACGAAGCTGTTGATGATCAAATTGGTTGAGGTGCCAATCAAGGTGAGGGTGCCCCCTAAAATGGCCGCATAAGATAAGGGGATTAATAAACGTGAAGGGGCATAACGGCGATTACGCTTCACGGCCCCAATTAAAGAAACCACCACCGCCGTATTGTTGGTAAAAGAGCTCAAAAAAGCCGTAGACAACGCCAATTTTGTGACCACAAGCCCTAAACTTCCCGTTGCAAGTTGTCCGCTTACCCAGCCCACTAAACGTGTTTTTTCTAACGCGCTGGAAAGCAAGATCAAAAGCACCAGTGTCAATAAAGAGCGGTTAGTGAAATTTTCAGCCAAAGCATCAAGCCTTATCAACCCCAGCTGAAAAGCGATAAACGCAGCACCACCAAATAAAATGGCGGGTTTTAACTTGGTAAAAAGCAAACCTGCCACAATCCCCAACAAAAGACAGGAAATTAAAAGCGCATCCCAACCCATAAACGCCCCTTTTATAACAGACTGATATCGCGTGCATTCCAATGTGGAAAATGCTTTATAATCAAGGCGTTTAATTCTATTTCAAAGGGCGTTATCTTGTTTTCTAAAAGGGTATTTTGTTCCTCAAAAAAGGCATTGATCATGCCTGCGCCGACCGTACCATTGCTCAATCTGTCGATCAAAATAAATCCTCCGGTATCCGGACAGTCTTGATACAAATCTAAAGGAACAGGCTCATTCAATTGAAGAACGCATTCCGCAATCCCATTAATCGGCACGCGCTCACTTTCGAATGTGTCTAAAGAATTAATGTCCACCTGATAAGAAATGTCCGTCACCGTGCCTACCGTCTTTTTCCCCGCAATTTTAATGTCATATTGAGAGCCGATTTCCAATGGTGACTCCGCCATCCAAACAATTTTCGCCGCAAATATATTTCTGGCGCTGTGATTCTCTAACGCCGAAACAATTAAATCACCCCGACTGATATCAATTTCATCTTTTAACGTTAAGGTCACAGCCTGCCCTGCTTGAGCGCATTCTAAATCACCATCAAAAGTGACAATGCGTTCCACGGTCGATATTTTACCCGAAGGAAGCACTTTTATTTCATCTCCAGGCTTTATCAAACCGTTTGCGATCGTTCCCGAAAAACCACGAAAATCAAGATGAGGACGGTTCACATACTGAACCGGAAAACGAAAAATACCGCTTGTCTTTTTTCCTAGCACGTCCGATGTTTCGAGCATGCTCAATAAGGTGTCGCCTTCATACCAAGGCATATTCTCGCTGGGTTTCACCACATTGTCTCCTTCAAGAGCAGACAAAGGAACAAATTGAATTTCAATGTCTGGATTCAATTTCTGAGAAAATTCAAGGTAGTCTTTTTTAATGCTCTCAAAAGAGGAGGCATTAAAACCGACCAAATCCATTTTATTCACCGCGACCACAAAATGGCGGATCCCAAGAAGGCTCCCGATATAGGAATGACGACGCGTTTGATCTAAAACCCCTTTTCTTGCATCCATCAAAATGATGGCCAACGAGCAGGTTGAGGCCCCTGTCGCCATGTTTCTCGTGTACTGCTCATGCCCTGGCGTATCTGCAATGATAAATTTTCGTTTCTTCGTCGAAAAATACCGATAGGCAACATCAATGGTGATCCCTTGCTCTCGCTCTGCTTGGAGTCCATCGACCAACAAGGCTAAATCGGGTTTTTCACCTGTCGTCCCGACTTTTTGACTGTCACGATGCACCGCCGCCAACTGATCTTCATATATTTGGTGCGTATCATGCAACAAACGGCCAATCAGGGTGCTTTTTCCATCATCGACAGAGCCACAGGTTAAAAATCGAAGCAAAGATTTGTTCTCATGCTCTTCTAAATACCCTTCAATACCCAGTTCGCTGACTTGATCTTCAATCACTCTGTTCATTTTTATTCCTTTAAAAATAACCCTGACGTTTTTTCAACTCCATGGATCCTGATTGATCATGATCAATCAAACGGCCTTGACGTTCACTGGACGTTGCCAACAACATTTCTTCAATGATCTCCGGCAATGTACTGGCTTTTGACTCCACAGCGCCCGTGAGTGGGTAACAACCCAAGGTTCTAAAACGAATACTTCTATTTTCAATTTTTTCTCCCTCACGCAAGCTCACACGCGCATCGTCAACCATGATCAAAACCCCATCACGCTCAAGCACAGGACGCTCTTTGGCTAAATATAAAGGGACAATATCAATGCCTTCGAGATAGATATATTGCCAGATATCAAGCTCTGTCCAATTGGACAAAGGGAAAACACGAATACTTTCTCCTTTATCCAATTGACCGTTATAGGTATGCCAAAGCTCTGGACGCTGATTTTTTGGATCCCAGCGATGGTTCTTATCGCGAAAACTATAAACACGCTCTTTAGCTCGACTTTTTTCCTCGTCTCGCCTTGCACCACCAAACGCAGCATCAAAACCATACAGGCTCAAAGCCTGTTTCAAGGCTTGCGTTTTCATAATGTCTGTGTATTTAGAAGATGAATAATCAAAAGGATTAATGCCTTGCGCTAAACCTTGTGCGTTTTTGTGTATGAGCAATTGAAAACCATATTTTTTCGCCGTTTCATCCCGAAACTGGATCATTTCTTTAAATTTCCAGCTGGTATCAATGTGCAATAAGGGAAACGGGATTTTTCCAGGATAAAAAGCTTTACGTGCCAAATGCAGCATCACGGAGCTGTCTTTTCCAATGGAATACATCATCACAGGGTTATCAAATTCTGCCGCCACTTCGCGAATAATGTGGATACTTTCGGCTTCAAGTTGTTTTAAACAAGTCGGTGTCTTTATTTGCATTTTCTCTTCTCTTCTTACTCGAAAGGAACATAAGCATGCTCGTGTGTGTGGGATGAAGAATGTCCAAACCAACTCAGCTGCTCTGCAAGTTGAACCACTTCACCAAGAACAATTAATGCAGGAGAATGAACGCCCTCAGCCAAGCTCGCCAATTCGCTCAGTGCCCCTTTGTAGACTTTCTGATCAGAAAGGGTGGCTTTTTCTATGATAGCGACAGGGGTTTTTGGATCCCGCCCATGCAATATCAGTTGTTGTTGGATATAGGCACTTTTCATCACGCCCATATAAATAACCAAGGTTTGATCTTTGCGCGCCAAGGTTTTCCAACGCAAACTGGTGTCGTCTTGTTTTAGATGCCCTGTAATGAAAATGGCCGTTTGAGCAAAATCTCGGTGCGTCAAAGGAATACCAGCATAAGCGCAGCCTCCCAAACCCGCGGTGATCCCGGGGACCACTTGAAAAGGAATACCGCATTTTTTCAAGGCTTGCAGCTCTTCACCGCCCCGTCCAAACATAAAAGGGTCTCCCCCTTTAAGGCGCACCACCCGCTTCCCTTCTCGTGCCAAAGTGACAAGTTGTTCATTAATTGAGTTTTGGGAAACACGGTGAGAAGCGGCGCGTTTTCCAACGCAAATCAGGCTTGCATCACGACGACAAAGCTCGAGAATTTCATCAGAAACCAGTGCGTCATAAAGCACCACATCCGCTTCTTGCATCAATTGCAAGCCTCGCAATGTAAGCAAACCGGCAGAGCCGGGTCCTGCTCCAATCAAAGCCACTTCGCCTTGTAAAGAAAAAGATCCTTGCGCATGATCCTCACTTAAACGCTCTAATTCAGCGTTGGCGCCCTTTTCATCGCCTTGCGCAACCAAGGTATTAAATCGACCATTAAACGCCGTTTCCCAAAATTTCCGACGCCCAGAATGAGGGATCATTTTAGATTTTAATGTTTGTCGAAACGCCCCCGCAAGCTTGGCTAAACGTCCAAAATGTGAAGGGATAAGGCTTTCAAATTTTTCACGCAGTAAACGGGCCAATACGGGGGCATGCCCTGAAGATGAAATCGCGATAAGAAGGGGGTTACGATCAACAATTGAAGGAACAATAAAAGAAGATTTCGAGGTATCATCGACCACATTAACAAAAATTTGCCGTGCATTCCCAGCCTTTAAAACACTCTCATTAATCAAGGGATCATCGGTTGCGGCGATCACCAAAAACATCCCATTAAGATGTTCAGGAATAAACGCTTCTTTGCGCCATACAAGATCCCCTTTTTCAACAGCCGCCAGAATTGAGGGGACAAGATCAAAGGCCACAATAGACACGCTCGCCCCTGCTTTTTTTAACATCCGTATTTTCCGCCAAGCGACGTCCCCGCCCCCAATAACCAAGCAAGGCAAGGAGTCAAGCTTGGCGAAAATCGGCAAATAATCCATTTTGCACACCCTCATTATCCTTTGTGATGACTATAGGGGGATTTAAGATATAACTTGTAATTCTAAAAAACTATTTTTCATAACTTTTCGTTTTATTTACTGTCAAAAGAGAAATATCTTTACCCAAGATATTTGACCTTGCCGTTGGGCGGCGAAAACGAAAAGCCTCTGAATATCGATTTTCTATTGATTGGGCTTTGAGCGCGCAGCCAACCCTCCTGCACCGTCAAAGGCGATGGGTATATACCCAAGGTTATTGAAGTTGCGCGGCTGCGACAAGCAAGGAGCCCCTGAGCATAGATAAACTCTGAATGGGGCAGAATGAGCGTAACCAACACCCAAGCAACTTCAAAGGCGACGGGTATAACGCCTTATTATTAAATCGATTTGACCGAGCAAACCTAAAGAATTCAAACACAAAGAGAGTATGATACAAGCCCTTTTCTTTTTAATTAAAAATAAATATTTCTCATCAAAATAAACATAAAAAACAATAAAACGCGATCTGTACAGGTTTTAATTCTTCGGAGACGTTCATGAAATTCACACGAAAACCCATCGCCCTTTTTATTCAATTGCTTCTTCTTGCACATCCTGCTCTTTCTGAAACGATCCAATTGCGCATCATTGAAACAACAGACATACACAGCAACATTCTTGATTATGACTATTACAAAGACAAACCCAGTGAGGCGATAGGATTAGTGCGCACAGCCACCTTGGTTAAAGCCGCGCAAAAAGAAGCTAAAAACAGCGTTCTTCTTGATAACGGAGATCTTATCCAAGGAAGTCCAATGGGAGATTACATCGCCCAAAAAGGCATTGAGGAAGGAGAGATTCATCCTGTCTATTTGGCCATGAATACACTTAATTATAATGTGGGTAATTTAGGTAATCATGAGTTCAATTACGGGCTCGACTTTCTTAAACGCACACTCAAAGGGGCCACATTTCCTTATATTTCAGCCAATGTTTTTGATGTAAAAACAGGAAAACACGCTTTTCAACCGTATCTTATTCAACCCCAAACCATGACAGACACCGAAGGCAAAACACACACTGTGCATGTCGGGTATATCGGTTTTGTGCCACCACAAATCATGGTCTGGGATAAAAAAAATCTTGAAGGAAAAGTCTTCACCAAAGACATCAAAGAGACGGCCGAAAAATTAGTACCCGAAATGAAAGCAAAAGGGGCCGATCTCATTATCGCCATTCCGCATTCAGGTCTGTCTCAGAATAAATACCAATTGATGGCTGAAAATTCAGTGTATTACTTGGCGGATGTGAAAGGAATTGATGCCATTGCATTCGGGCACTCGCACGCCGTATTTCCAAGCAAAGATTTTGAAAATATCCAAGGCATCGACACACAAAAAGGGACCATTAAAGGGATCGCAGCGGTCATGCCTGGTCGATGGGGAAGCCATGTCGGGATCATGGATTTACAGTTAGATAAAAAAGACAATCAATGGGTTGTCACCCCCATTCAAACAGAAGCTCGCCCTATTTTTCAAGAAAAATCGCTCGCAATACCCGATCGGGCGATAACGACTGCGCTTGAAAAAACACACAAGGACACCCGTGCTTTTGTAAATCAACCCATAGGAAAAGCGGATGACGTGATGTACAGCTTTCTCGCGCTCATTCAAGATGATCCCACCGTTCAGATTGTGAATTTAGCGCAAAAAGACTACGTTGAACGCTTAATTCAAGGGGATCCAGATCTTGAAGGACTGCCGATTTTATCGGCTGCCGCTCCTTTTAAAGCTGGAGGCCGTAAAAATGATCCTCAAAATTATACCGAAGTTGAATCCGGCATCCTCAGCTTTCGTAATGCCGCCGACCTTTACTTATATCCAAATACCTTGGTCGCTTTAAAAATCAATGGCAAAGAGGTCAAAGAATGGCTCGAATGCAGCGCAGGACAATTTAATCAAATCAACCCCTCGCTTAAAACGCCACAACCTTTAATCAATTGGGAGGGGTTTAGAACCTACAATTTTGATGTGATTGATGGGGTGAATTACGAAATTGATCTCACTCAAGCTGCGCGTTATGACAGTGAATGCAAACTCATCAATCCAAAATCTGAGCGGATCAAACAACTCACCTTTAATTCAAAACCTCTTGAGAGCGCCCAAACCTTTTTAATCGCAACCAACAATTACCGCGCCTACCTTGGGGTTTTTCCTGGTACAGGTGAAAAGAAGATTGCTTTTAGCGCACCTGATGAAATCCGCGCCATTGTTTCAAGCTATATCTCGCGCATTACAAAAGAAAAAGGAAAAATCAGCCCTACAGCAGACAACAACTGGTCCTTTTCACCCATAAAAGGCAACAAAGAACTCAATGTCTTTTTCGAAACCTCCCCTACAGAAAAAGCGGCTCAATTCATCAAAGAACGGGGCCAATACCCAATGAAAAAGATCGGAAATGACACTATTGGATTTTCTTTATATCAAATAGATTTAACCGGAAATAACAAAAAATAATCCAGACCGAAAATCAAGAAGAAAGAATGTCTCTTTCTTTTTGATGGATTTTAAATAAAAGGAAATGAATGCATGCAATGGCATATCTTGAAATTTGAACAATTGTCTAACCAACAGCTTTATGATCTACTTCAACTGCGTGCCAATGTCTTTGTGGTGGAACAAAATTGTGCATATTCTGATCTCGATGGGCATGACACCCATCCACAAACAGAGCATCTTCTTTGTTATCAAAACGACACGCTTTCGGCTTATGCGCGGATTCTCCCTGAAGGTCTTACTTTTCCTGAAAAAAGCATTGGGCGCGTCGTCATCCCCAGCACGGCTCGAGGAGATGGATTAGGACATGAATTGATAAAACGCGCCCTCGCGCACATTGACGAAACACAATCGCCTTCTTGCGTCACCATTGGCGCTCAATATCATCTAAGCCATTTTTATTGCCAATATGGCTTTATTGAGATTTCAGAAAAATACATTGAGGATGGGATCCCACACATTGAAATGCAACGCAAAACAACCGAAGGGCCATCCCTCCTCAACCTACAGGTGAAACCATAAATCGATCAAAGACGCACAAAACGCCCATCAGATAAACGAGAAAAAATAACCTGCATTTTTTCTTGTGTTTCAATATGAAGCTTGTCTATTTTTCCTTCTAAATTACGTTTAAATCGAAGCTGCTGTCCTGGTTTAATATGGCTCAGCGGCTTCTCTTTCCCTTCAATGGCCGTGATTGCATACAGATCAGGCAAAGGCAAATTTTGAGCCCGGAATATTCCAGCCAAAGTATCTCCAGGAGCCACTCTATGGCTCACCCAAGCAAGCTCTTCATTTTCTTCAGGCTCTGCAATGTATTCCTCATTTTGATCAGGCGTTGGTTTTTCGTCTTCTTTTATTAAAGAAGGCTCAAAATCATCATCATCGTCAAGATCAAAATCGTCTGTGAGTCTCTCCTCGTCTTGATAATATTGCGTTTCAGAGGTTGAGAACGAGTCATTATTTGGCCATACGATGAGCAAAAATAGGCATCCCCCAAGCACAGAAATCCCCACGCGATGGGGTTTTGGCAAAGCATGCCAATGCTTCTTCCCTAGAACAAACAAGAACTTTACTAAGAAAACAAATTGATCAAACAGTGTGATTACTCTGTCCAAACGGGACATTTTAAGTACGTTTTTTTGTTCAGGCCTTCCTTTAAAGGTCATCATCACTCCCAATTTAGTTCTTAGGGCCTTTTTTATAGGTTATACCCGTCGCCTTTGAAGCTGCCTGGCTGTTAGCTGTTAGCTACGCTCATTCAGCCCAATCACAAAGTCCATCTATGCTCATGGCTTCACTCACTTGCCGCCGACGCGCAACTTCAAGTGTCTTGGGTATATGATCCAAGCTTCAAAATCAAAACGGGCTTTATCAAAATATAATTAACGATTCGATTCGATACGCACATTACTGTATTTCCGCGATTTTTTTCATATTTAAGCCCGCACCTGCTCTGTCACAAGCGCGATCTAACTGTTATTCTTCAAAACAGAAATCAACACACACACACATAGAGATAAACATGTCAGAAATCACACTGAACTCTGTAGAAGAAAAAGCAAGCTACGGCATCGGTTTACAAATGGGTCAACAATTAGCCGAAAGTGGCCTAGAAGGTCTTAATATCGAAGCTATTGCGAAGGGTATCACAACTGCACTCTCTGGCAATATGCCTGAAATTGAAATAGATCAAATCAATAACGCATTACGTGATCTACACGAAAAAGCCGAACAACGTCATACAGAAAGAGCAAAATTGGCAGCAAAAGAAGGTGAAACCTTTTTAACAGAAAATGCCAAACGTGAAGAGGTTTTCGTCACCGATTCAGGTCTTCAATATGAAGTCATGTGCAAAGGGGAAGGCGAGACGCCAACAAGCGATAAGCAAGTGCGGGTTCATTACCACGGCACCTTGCCTGATGGCACTGTTTTTGATAGTTCAGTCAATCGGAATCAACCGGCAGAGTTTCCTGTTACTGGGGTAATTAAAGGCTGGGTTGAAGCGTTGCAAATGATGCCTGTTGGCTCAAAATGGAAATTATTCATTCCACACACTCTTGCTTATGGTGAGCGCGGCGCGGGGGCTTCAATTCCGCCATACGCAAGCTTAATATTTGAAGTTGAGTTGCTCGATATTTTATAAGCAAAACGCAAAAAGTCAGTGAATGAAAAGACGCCCCCTGAAAAAAACGCTGTTTGGCCTTTCGTTTCACTGACTTTTTAAATACCTCCCCCGTGCGTCATGTCATCCTCATGAAGCCCACATTCTCGCTTTAACCCAAAAAAACGCGTTTCTTCTTCCGTCATTCCTTCTTCTAATTTACGGGTCGTGTGCATATCGCCCACAGACACATAACCTTGATCTTTGAGCGGATGAAAAGGAAGAGAATGCATTTTTAAATAATCATTTATATCTTTCTGATCCCAATCAACCAGAGGGAGAAATTTAAAAATGCCATTTTGCATATGAAGAATGGGCAGGCTTTTACGTGAACCTGATTGAGAGCGGCGAAGTCCTGAAAACCAAGTGCCCACCTTTAATTGCTCAAAAGCGCGCTTCATGGGATCCACTTTATTCATTTGATTGTACCGCTCAAGGCCTTCAACCCCTTGTTCCCATAATTTGCCGTATTTGGCCTCTTGCCATGCGGGCGTTTGCGCGGCACGATAAACATGTAAATTAAGGGAAAAACGCTGCGTTAATTCATCAATAAAACGATATGTTTCAGGAAACAAGTACCCGGTATCGGTCAATATCACAGGAACATCAGGTTTTTCTTGTACTAAAAGATGCAACATCACCGCCGACTGTATTCCAAAGCTTGAAGACAAAACAAACGCCCCTTCAAGATGCTCAAAAGCCCAATGAAGACGCTCTTTGACCGACAAGGTTTCTAAATGGGCATTCATGGCTGCAAATTTTAAAATAAGTTTTGACTTACCAAAATCAGAAAATTGAGCCCGCTGGATTTTAAGCATAAAAATCCCTCTTCGATATTTTCACCTCCGCAACCACGCCCACTCGGATCACAAAATCACCAAAACCTTCTTCGGGATGACGCTCTTTTGCCCAGCGCGCAACCAAGGTGTCTATTTCATTTAAGATCTCTTTGTCTGTGATATTTTCTTTAAAAATCTTGGGAACGCGTGTGCCTTCTTTATTTCCGCCAAGATAGAGGTTATAACGAGAAACCCCTTTACCCACAAGACCGATTTCGGCCAGCATGGCGCGTGCGCAACCGTTAGGGCATCCCGTCACCCGCAAAATAATCGATTCATTTTCTAAAGCGTATTTCGTTAATATCTCTTCAACCTCAGTCACAAAAGCGGGTAAAAAGCGCTCGGCTTCGGCCATTGCAAGAGGACAGGTCGGAAAAGAAACGCACGCCATTGAATTTTTTCTCAAAGGGCTGATCTTCTCATCCATAAGGCCATATTTTCTGGCGATCGCTTCAATTTTACTTATCTCAGAAAAAGGCACACCTGCAACAATGATGTTTTGGTTTGCCGTCATGCGAAAATCACCTTGATGGATCATCGCAATGTGTGCCATGCCTGTTTTTATCGGTTTGTCTGGATAATCCAATAAGCGTCCATTTTCAATAAAAAGAGTCAGGTGGTGTTTCCCATCAATCCCAGAGCTCCAGCCAATTCGGTCTCCACGCATCGAAAAAACATAGGGCCGTATGGGTTCAAAAAGGATCCCTGCTCTTTTTTCAACTTCTTTTTTAAAAACATCCACACCCACTCTATCGAGGGTGTATTTTGTTTTCGCATTTTTTCTGTTTGAACGGTTTCCCCAGTCCCGCTGAGTTCCAACAACCGCCGCCGCAACATCCAAGGTTTTTTCCAATGGAATGAAACCAAATTCGTCGGCTTTTCGTGGGTAAGTGCTGAGGTCGCCATACGTCATCGCAAGACCGCCCCCCACTAAAACGTTAAAACCAACCAATGTCCCCTCCTGTGCAATTGCCACAAAATTCAAATCGTTGGCATGTACATCTACATCATTTTGAGGGGGGATCGCCACCGTTGTTTTAAATTTACGGGGCAAATATTCAGGCCCTAAAATGGGTTCTTCGTCTTGATGCCCCTCAATTTTTTCACCGTCTAGCCATATTTCGGCGTAAGCGCGTGTTTTTGGCAAAAGATGCTCGCTGATTTTTTTCGCCCATTCATAAGCTTCTTGATGCAATTTCGACTCAAAAGGATTGGAAGTACAAAGCACATTACGGTTAACATCGCCTGCGGTCGCAATGGAGTCGATGCCCATTTTATTCAAGGCTTTGTGCATCTCTTTAATGTTTGGCTTTAAAACCCCATGAAACTGAAAAGTTTGTCGGGTTGTTAAGCGAATACTTCCATAGAGGGTGTGTTCAGTTGCAAACGTATCAATGCCCAGCCATTGTTTGGGAGTGATCACCCCACCAGGCATCCGCGCTCTTAACATCACATTGTGCAAGGGTTCCAGTTTTTGCTTTTGACGCTCAGCTCGAATATCTCGGTCGTCTTGCTGGTACATACCGTGAAAACGTATGAGTTGAAAGTTATCCGCACTAAAACCGCCCGTAACTGGATTGAGAAGATCTTGCTCTATTGTGCCACGAAGGAAATGACTTTCTTTTTTAAGGCGTTCGTTATCAGATAAGGGGGCGCTTTGTTCTTTATTTGTCTGCTCTTTCTTGCTCATTAATACACATCCTTCTGATAACGTTTCGCTTTGCGAAGTTCACGAAGATATTCTTCCGCTTCTTCGCGTGTCTTTTTCCCATGCTTTTTCACGAGCTTAATGAAGGCGTCATTGACATCTTTTGCCATGTGGGTTCTGTCTCCACAGACATAGATATACGCCCCCTCTTGCAACCAAGCCCACAGTGTTTCACCTTCCTCGATGATTCGGTGTTGAACATACTTTTTTTCAGCTTGATCTCGGCTAAAAGCCAAATCAATTCGAGTCAATAATCCCTCTTTAAGGTATTTTTGCCATTCCACTTGATAAAGAAAATCTTGTGAAAAAGTGCGATCACCAAAGAAAAGCCAGTTTTTTCCTTTTGCATCACGGGCTTCACGCTCTTGCATAAAAGCACGAAAAGGAGCGATGCCCGTCCCTGGGCCTATCATGATTAAAGGGGCCGTATCTTCTTCTGGAAGTCTGAAATTCGCATTGTTATCAATAAAAACCCTTAGGCTCTGTCCTTCACAAAGCCCCCGAGAAAGAAAGTTTGAAGCGCCGCCATATCGCCAATGGCTCTCCTTTTGAAAGGCCAATAACCCAACAGTAAGATGAGCCTCTTCCCCCACCTCCTTTTGACTGGATGCTATCGAATAAAAGCGCGGTGTCATTTTTCGAAGTAACCCTGTTAATTCCAGAGGTAAAAGCGGTATTTTTTTCTCATTTAAAAGCGCAATCAAAGGCGTGTTATTGGCATAGTTACGCAACAATTCTTTTTCTTTTGAGAGGGTGAGTAATTTTTCACATTGAGACATATTGGCGTAAGCCAAAACCTGTTGCGGATTGGATGCGGTAATACAATAATTGTCTGTCAGCGCCTTTCGCAAAGAAAGAGAAGCCTCCTCGCATTCAATCATTTCATCCCCCGTCAATCCAACATCTTTTAATATTTCGTCAACAAGAAGGGGATCATTTTGGTAATACACCCCAAGGGCATCTCCCGGTGTATAGGTTAATCCTGAACCCGATAAATCGATTTCAACATGCCGCACGTCTTTACTCGAATCACGACCTGTTATTTTTTGACTTTCAATCAAATTTGCATGAAATGGGTTTGTCTTGTTATAGGGCGAAGGAGAGTCGAGTTTTTTTATATGCAGAGGAACCACTACATCGCTCTCGCTCTCATTAAGATCAGCACTTAATTCAAGTAAAAGTGAATTGCACCACGCCTGCGCTTTAAGCTCATAATCGACATCGCAATCAAGACGAGGAAGAATGGGTTTTGCACCTAGCTTTTCAAGAAAACCATCAAAATCTTTGGCTGTTTGACAAAAATACGCATAGCTTGAGTCTCCCAAACCTAAAACGGCATAATTTAATTTATCAAGCCTTGACGCCTTTTTCGATTGTAAAAAGTCATGAAGCGACAAAGCATCATCTGGCGGCTCTCCTTCGCCGTGCGTTGCCGTTAAAATGATCACATACGATTCGTTTGATAAATGACGAGGTTTGTATTCTTCTGCACTGAAAAGTGAAACATCAAAACCTTGTGCTTTGGATTTATTTTGCAGTGATTTCGCCAATTCTTTTACATTACCCGTTTGAGATGCATAGATAATACAAAGCTTTTTCGGGGCATGCTTTAACAGGGGTTGAGAGGGACTTTCACCTTTTTCTGGTGATTGACTTACCCCCCAAAAATACCCACTGATCCAAGCAAGCTGAACGGAAGAAAGATCTTCTACCAGTTTTTGAGCTTGAAGAATTTGCTGATCATTAAGAGGGCTGGATAAAGCCGAAAGATCTTTTAATAACATGCCAAAAATCCATTCATTATTTGATATAAATATCTTAGTCATATCAGATAATAAGGAGAAAGAATGGAAAAGCATGTTTTATACAAAAAGGTCTCTTTCTTCGCGTAAATGACAAAGAAAAAACTGAAATCATGCCTTATCTCTGCTGATTTGAAGATTCGTTCATTTTTCTTTAAAGTGCTTTAATACCCATCCCAATCAATATTTGATTATTCTTGCAGCTTGAAATAACCAATACTCAAAAATCCTGGCGCAAAGCAAGTGAACCCCTTGAGCATAGAGGCACTGCATGATGGGGTTGAACAAGCGCAGCCAACAGCCAGCTTCAAAGGTAACGGGGATATTGAAAATTCACGCCTTGATTTCATTGATTTCATTGATTTCATTGATTTCATTTGCGCAATATACCCAAGACATTTGACGTTGCGTGTAGGCTGCAAGTGAGTGAAGCCCCTGAACACAGATGGACTCTGTGATTGGGCAGAACGAGCCTAGCCAACACCCACGCATCTTCAAAGGCGACGGGTATAGCGAGTTAAGGAAATAGGTCTAAATTGGATGGGTATTCATGGGATTTGTAAATACACAAGATATTTTAAAATGCTGCTAAGCGGCAAGAACGAAAAGTCCCAGAGCGCAGAGGGACGATGTGATTGGGCTTTGAGAGCGTAATAAACACCCCGCCAGCTTCAAAGGCGAGGGGTATAGAATGGATTTCAATCTTCATCAATGATCCGCACTTGGTTAAATCCAATATCCAATGCATTCTCTGTGGCCGAATCAATATCACCAAAAGAACGTTCAACGCCATTGATGTCAGTCAGAGGAACTAAACCTCCACGAGAGTGGCGAAATTCAACAATCCAACCATCCGTTAATAGAGAATGTTCTATCACTGCCTCAACGAGCATATCACGACCGTAAAGTGAGCGAAGCTCAGTTTTTATCATTTTATTTTCTCCTAAATTGCAACATTACACTTACAAAAAAGAATAGACAGAGCGCACAAAATTTTCGACTGAAGGCCCGTATCTATTCTAATACCACGAGAGCAAAAACAATTCAATGACCATTTGAATGAAATATCATTACAAATTAAAAACAAAAAACCACGCAAAATGCGTGGCTTTTTTATACCCGTCGTCTTTGAAACTGCCTGGATTATTTTGGCTACGCTCGTTCAGCCCAATCACAGAGTCTATCCATGCTCAGGGGCTTCACTGACTTTTCGCAAGCGCGCATCCAATGATTTTAGGTATATATAAAAAATATTTAGAAATTAACTTCGACACCGACAAAAGCGCCTTGATT
>CAMRBZ010000019.1 GCA_947040595.1 uncultured Enterovibrio sp.
CAAATACCGTTGAAAGTTTAAGCAATAAGCGTTCGACCCAAGCACGGCGATGATCATAATTTTCACCTGAATATTGATCATCACCACACAAAAAAGCGCGGCGAACCACGCGGCTACAGCAGTGATAGTAAGGGGTGTCTTCAAGACTGATTTGGCTTCTTCGAGGTTGCGGCATAGTACGACTCCAACAGCTTAGATCTATGGCTTCATTGAAGTCTAATCGCAGAAAAGGATTTTGCTATTTTAGTGTGGGTGTCTAGATGTAATGATGTAATGTTCTTAAGTATAAAAAACAAGCTGAATCCTTTCGCATTAATCCGAAAATTACTTATCAATACGACACGGAGTGCATATGAGGGGTTAGGGCGATTTCAGAGGGCTGCGTAACATCAGTAAATAATTAAAGCGATTTCAGAGTGCTGTTTAATATCACTTATCCAATGGTAAAGAAGATAAAACCCAGCATGAAGCTGAGTTTTATCTTTGAAAGGGAAGGCGTTATTTCGTCATGATGACTTCGGCTTGACGTTCTTCGGGTTTGTCCATGCCGGAGATCCAATACCAATAGGTGATGTTTCCTGGGCAATTGAGGCTGACCACTTTGTGATTATTGTGCTTGTCGATGGCGTGAATGGTGACGCCTTCGGTGTAGCCGTCTTTTAGGTAATCTAAATCCTTGATGGCTTCATAGACTGCATCATCCAAAGACAAGCCCATTTTCATGTAAAGCACCACGGCGTGTGAAGTGGCGCAGCGGATGGCCATTTCTCCTGTGTGAGTGCAGGCGCATGCGCCGTAACGGCTGTCGGCGTAAGAGCCCGCGCCAATGATGGGGCTGTCTCCTAAACGGCCTGGGTATTTCCATGCCCAACCGGATGTCGAAGTGGCCACGCTGATTTTTTTATGGGTGTCTTGACAGAGAAAAACGGTGGTGTCTCTTACGCGCTCAGGATCGGTGGCGTTATTGGAAAGAGGGGCCAAAGGGAGGTGAGGGAAGGCGGCTTGCTCTTCTTTTGTCATGGATTGCTCCATTTTTTCCCACCACACGCGTTTGGAGTCTTCAATCAAATTGTTGCCCGCTTTGGCGCCTATTTCTTTGGCAAAAAGAGCGGCCCCTTCACCCACTAAAATTTCATGGTTTAATTCGGTCATGATTTTGTGGGCCACTTCCACGGGGTGCATGTAGCCTTTTAACGCGCCCACCGCTCCGGTGCGCAAGCTGTCTCCGTCCATGACGGAGGCGTCCAATTCCATTTCACCTAAGACATTGGGCCAGCCACCGTAGCCGACGGTGCGCACGCGAGGGTCAAGCTCGACGCGCTTTATGCCTTCAATGAGAGAAAGTAAGCCATCTTGACCTTCATTTAATTGGCGTGCACTGTATTCGATTCCTGGGTAGGCTTCTGAATTTGCTAATAAAATCATTTCTACTTCCTTGGAAATTTTGACGTTTATTTTTGTGTTATCAATTTTTGACAAAGAGCGCTCAACAAGAGCACGCCATAACCTGAGGCGGCTTTCGGGTAAATTTTTCGGTGTTGCATCCCTAAAGACATGGCGGCGGAATCGATGTGAATCCATTTTTGTTGCGGTTCAATAAAATGATTTAAGAAGGTCGCAGCAACGCAGGCGCTTCCATCCGGCTCTTCACTGCCGTGGCGCATGTCTGCAAAATCACTTTTTAAAGAGGCTTCATATAAATCATGGGCAATGGGCATGTGCCAAAGGGGTTCGGCGCACTCTAAACCTGCCTCTTTTGCCGCGTCGATTAATGGAAGATCGTTGCCCATTAAGGAGGCATAGGCTTTGCCTAAAGAGATCCCGGTTGCGCCTGTTAAGGTTGCAATATCAATAAGATAATCTGGGTTGTATGTTTTTTGTGCGTAATCTAAAACATCCGCCAGCACCATGCGCCCTTCGGCATCGGTTGAGATGATTTCAACACTTTTACCTGAACGCATTGTGACCACATCTCCGGGTTTTATCGCATCCCCAGAAGGCATGTTTTCAACCAATCCGCATAAACCGATAACTCGAACTGGCCATTGCATGGCGGCAATGGCGTGCATGCAGCCCACAACAGCGGCCGCTCCGCCCATGTCGACTTTCATGGTGCTCATAAAACGAGGCTGCTTGATGCTTATTCCACCAGAATCAAAGGTGACGCCTTTGCCGACAAGGGCCAAGGTGATGTTTGCGTTTTTTGGGTGATAATCCATGCACAATAACCGCGCTTCACGGCTGCTGCCTTGCGCTATTCCCATTAGTCCGCCAAACCCTTGTTCGAGCATCATTTTTTTATCTAAAAAGGAAAGGCCAACCCCTTTCATGTTCAATTCTTGAACTGCCTGAACGAAGCTTTCAGGAAAAAGAAGATTGCCTGGTTTATTCATTAATTCGCGGGAAATTATTTGGCTTTTTGCGAAGGTTTCGCCTTCTTTAAACGCCGATATCAGCGCGCTATGCTCGCTGTTGAGGGCAAAATGCGCTTGAGAAAAAGAAAGAGTGACACTTTCTGTGTGCTTGTATTCATAGCCTGATAACGCCAAGCCAAAAGAGAGCCATTTAATCCAAATTTCAACTGAAAAAGAAGAATGAAGCCTTTTTTCAATACTCAATTGAAGGCGCGTTGCTTTTTTAAATTGAGAGCCCAACAAAAAGCCAATGTCTTGGAGATCTGAAATGGAAAAAGTGTCTTTGCTAATCTGTGCATTAAACATCTCAACATCATGATTTAAATCGAGTGTTTTTTCTTTTCCCATTTTCAAATGTACGGTTTTAACATTTTCACTTTCTTGAGGATGAAGACGGATAAATTCAATGTGAAGCATAAATAAAGAGGATCCTTAAAAAAAGAGAGGAGAGTGCATGATAAAAACTCAGGTTCTTTTAGGTTCAAAAACAGGCTTTTTTTCGTCATTTGTTGCCTTTAATTGGCTTGTTTTTTTCCAGCGTTTTAAGCCTGAGTGTGAACGCAATTGCGGATTGGCAATTTCATCTACCGCGAAATTGAGCAAAGACAAACCGATAGCGATAAAGGTCAAGGCCAAGCAAGGGGATAAGATTTCCCACCAAGCGCCCACCAACATCGAAGAGGAGGTTTGGACGTTATAGAGCATGACGCCCCAACTGATGGAATTGGGATCTCCAAGCCCTAAAAACGACAAACTGGCTTCCGTCATAATGGCCAGCAAAACACAGCCGATAAAACTGGCACCAATGATGGACATTAAATTGGGTAATATTTCAACGGCGATGATCCGCCAAGATTTTTCACCTAAGACTTCGGCCGCAAGAACAAATTCTTTTTCACGCACGCTCAGCGTCTGCGCTCGGATCACCCGCGCGCCCCAAGCCCAAGAGGTCATGGCGATGACAATGGCAATCGTTGTGGGACCCGCTTCCCCGATGAACGCGGCGATGATAAACAGCAAAGGAAGCTGAGGAACCACCAACATGATGTTCATGGCCGCACTCAAATAATCATCCACTTTCCCCCCAAAATAACCTGCAGTGATGCCGATGCTCGTCGCGAGGAAACACACCAAAACCCCGGCGCCAATCCCTACCGCAATGGACGTTCTTGCGCCATAAACAAGCTGAGACCAAACATCTCGACCCATTCTTGTGGTGCCCAAGAAATGTTCTGCCTTTTCTGACATTCTGAGGGTGCGTTTGTTGGTTGCAAGGTGTGTGGCTATCCAGCCCTCAGGGTTATTTTTGGCCGCATTCACAACAAAAGCGGGGTACTCGTGTGGATTTCCAGTCCCTTTGTCGGGGGCATGTGTGGTAATGAGCGGAGCAAAAATCGCAGCCAGCATAAAGGTCAGTAAAATGCATAGACCCGCCATTGATTTGGGATTGCCCATGAGGAGCTTCAATATCATTTTCATCTTATTTTTTCCCTTTACGCAGGCGAGGATCCAAGTAAACAATCATGAGATCGGCCATAAAATTAAAGAAGAGCATAAACATTGTCATTAACAGAAGTTGCCCTTGTAATACTTGGTAATCACGGGCATGAATGGCATTTAAAAGCACGGTTCCAAGGCCTGGATAGTTGAAAATCATTTCCACAATCAATTGACCACTGATGGCGCTCCCCAATGCCATAGACAACGCGGTGACACTGGGCAGCATGGAATTTCTGGCGGCATAGTTAAAAACCACACGGTTTTCACTCAATCCCTTGGCTTTGGCCAAGGTGATATAGTCTTCGTTGAGCAGATTGATCATGTTGTTACGCATGCTGATAAGAAACCCGCCAATCTGCCCTATGGTGGCGCAAAATAACGGCAAGACGGCGTGGTAGGCCACGTCCTTATAGAATGCCCAACTTCCAAAATCAGGGAGGGTGCCGGAGGTATAAGCATTTCCTGAAGGGAACCATTCAAGCCCGATGGCGAAGGTGTAAAGCACGAGCATGGCGATCACAACAGAAGGAATAGACTGAACAACCAACATGCTGGGTGAAATAAAGGCATCGTAATGGCTCCCACGTCGCCACGCGGCGAAAATGCCAAGAACAGAGCCAATACAAAACGCTAAAATAATGGCTGTCCCAGTTAAAAATAAGGACCAACCTACCGCGCCGCTTAAGAGTTCTGTGACTTCGATGGGGTAAAATTTAATCGACAATCCCCAATTGCCCGTAAAAATATTGGCAAGATAAGAAAAATACTGTTGGTACAAAGGGGCATCCACAAAGCCAAGCAATTTTTTCATCGCTTCAATGCGTTCAGGGGTCACATGGGCCATGGCATTGGCAAACATCATGGTGACAGGATCCCCAGGCATGGCGCGAGGTAAGATGAAATTGAGGGTCGCAGCAAAGAGCAATGCCATCGCATAAAATGACAATCGCCTTAAGAAAAAATCCATTTCTATGTCCTTAAAGTTAAAACAAGCCGCTCACCAGAGACGCCTCTATATAAAAGAGGCGTTTTTTTGAGTCTAAAAGGAGAAGCCAACCTGGGTTATTTTCATTATTTAGCCATCATGATCCTTGAATCAGCGCCAAAAGTGGCAAACTGATCCAAACCCTGGGATGCATGTAAATTGAGAGGAAGTGTGTTTTTTTGCTTTTAAGCGAGATGAAAGAAGCCGTTGACCTTGAGGGGCAACGGCTTTCTTTTTTTAAGATCTCGGTTTTAAGTCTAAAACGTGCAGTAAACGTTCAGGAACACCCGCCCAAGACAAAGGACGTCCTTTGGGATTGTCAGCGCTCCACCAACCGGTAAAGCGGCTTTCATTAAACTGATACACGTCAACACCGGACATCACCGGAATGGTGATTTGGTTTTCGGCGATGATTTTTTGAATTTTGTGTGCGATGGTTTTTTGCTCATCTTGTTTTGCTGTTTTATAAAAGCTATCAAGGAGGACGTCTAACGTGTCATTTTTGAAAAAATGCATGGCAAAACGGGGCATGCTTTCTCCTTGCTGATAACGAGAGTGATACGCACTTTCCCAGTATTTATGAGGGTCAGCCCCTAGAAAATAATTGGTGTAAGCCACATCATACGTGCCCGTGACCATGGCTTTGTTGTACACCGCAAAATCGGCTGTTCTGGCTTTCGCTTTGATACCCGCCGCTTCAAGTTGCTCGACGGTCAATTGCACCGTGTTGTTAAAATCGGTCCAGCCCGTTGGCGATTGGACTTCTAAATGGATGCTCTTGCCTGTCGGCGTTTCGACAAAACCGTCCCCATCGATGTCTTTAAATCCAGCTTTTTCTAATAAGGCCTTTGCGTTTTTGAGGTTGTAGGTATTAAACCCTCGAAATGATTCATAGGTGTTTTTATCTGCCCAAAATTCAAAAACTTTCCCTAAACCAGAGGCATAATCATTGACGACACCATTGCCGTAAAAGGCAATGTCGATGATTTTTTGACGATCAATGGACATTGAAAAGGCACGACGAAAATCGAGGTTATTAATGGCTTCGTTATTCCCAGGTTTGGGGGTTTTAAAGTTCAACATCAAAGATTGGGTGCTGGCTGCGGGATACCAATATTTATGGTTTTTATTTCTATTTGTGTAGGTGCTTTCTATGTCAGGAATAAACGCCGCTGTCCAATCTAATTCTGATTTAATGATTTTACTTAAAAGTTGATCGTTATTGGCAATTTGTGGAACCCGTAAGCAATCGACCTCTAAATTGTCGTTATCCCAATAATGGGGATTACGGCATTGAACATAAAGCTGAGCGGTGAACGTGCTTATTTCTGTGAAAGGGCCTGTTCCGACAGGGTTTGCGTTTGTATAAAGTTCAGGAAGTTTGACGTCTTTCCATATGTGTTTTGGGACAATGGGAATGGTGGATATTTCGTAAGGGAGGTTTGAATTGGCTTCTTTTAAATTAAAAATAACCTTGTTATTTTCTTGTTTGACCGATTTTATCCAACGCGCCATTCCTTTCGGATCAAGCTCTGGTTTTTCACGAAGAAGATCAAAAGAATAGACAACATCATCTGCAGTAAATGCTTGACCATCAGACCATTTTACCCCGTCACGAATTTCAAAGACGACCTGCATGAGGTCATCCGACATGTAATAATTTTTGGCCAAACGCATCACGGGTTTATTGCCCTGCATTTGATTGAAAATAACCAAAGGCTCGTAAATGAAGTCGGTCGTGGTCCGTAAATTGGTTGCCAAATACGGGTTAAAATTGCGGATCAGCGTGGGGTAAAAATCAGAAACAAGGGTGAGGTGCGTTTTTTCTGCGGCAACAGCGCCGGTTGAAAGCAATGAGGCCAAGATGAGCGCCGCCAGGGTGTTGTATCCATTCTTATGCATGAGTCTTCCTTACCGCATTAAAAAGCCAACAAAAATAACGAAAGTAATCTCCTTCGCTTCTCGAAGCCACTATGACGGTATTCAGGAAATGCGGGAATGATAAATATCTCAAAATGAAATTTATATTGAGAATATTTTCATTTCTCGACAAAGCGTTTATTTTTATGCGTCAGGATGTCTGATTAAAAAAGGAAGGCGTTTTTTTAAATGAAGCGCCTCATCCTTGAGTGCCAAAAGGAAATGTAATGTGAACATGCCTGAAAATAGGACCGATTCATTATTCATTATCGTGTTGTAAGGGAGCCGTTGAAAGAGCCGTCTGACAAGGGGGTGGATTAAGTTTATACCCAAAGAAATTGAAGATGCGCGCCTGCGGCAAGCGGGTGAAGCTGCTGAGCATAGATGGACTCTATGATTGGGCGCAGCGCGGGTTGCCAACACCCACGCAGCGTCAAAGGCGACGGGTATGCCATATTTTCATTGTGTCGGTTTTAATGAATTAAAATAAGCGAAAACGCTTAGGTTTACCTAAAAACTGTGAAACCAAAACGGCGAGGAAAGTAAGGAGCATGCACCCAAAAATAAAAATAAGCCATTGTGGCATGGAAAAAGAAAGAAATTGCCAAACGATTTTTGAACATTCACCACTGGCTTCAAATATCGATGGAAACCATTGATTGAGGGGAGCCCAAGAGGGGAAAGAAACAAAAATATCGCACGTCTCGCCAAATAAATCATTGGGATCTGCAAATTGAAAGCGCACATGTTCAATCGAAAGTTTCAATCCCCAGGCGGCGGACACTCCCCATGTGAGCAATCCTAACCAGCGCATTAAGACATTTTTAGGGGCCATCATGCCTATCAAACCTGCGGCGAAGACGCCCAGCATGGCCACCCTTTCATAAATGCACATGACGCAGGGAGCGAGGTTCATTATATGTTGGAAATAAAGCGCACACATTTCGAAAATGAAAGCGAAAAGCATGAGTAAGAACCAAGCCAATCGACCTTTAGAAAGCGTATTGAAAAAGCAAAGCATAGGGGGTCTGTTCCTTGTGATAAAAAGAAAGCCTTTCTCAATCTGAGGAGGCTTTATTTGTTGATTAAATGCTGTTTTAATGTGCTGGAATGACCGATTTTATGGGGTTCAATTCACCCAGGCTGATTAAACCGAGATCGTGGAACCAGTGTGTCATTGGAATAAGTGTAAATTCAATGCACGCCAAGCCAATCAAACTTAATACAATGGTGTAGGGCAATGCCATGTAGACCATTTTGCCGTATGAAAGGCGCAGGAGTGGGGCCAATGTTGATGTCAAAAGAAACAAAAATGCGGCTTGTCCGTTGGGGGTTGCAACAGAAGGAAGATTGGTTCCTGTGTTGATGGCCACGGCCAATAATTCAAATTGTTCACGAGAAATAATCCCTCCTGTCAGTGCCGCTTTGACTTCGGTGATGTAAACAGTGCCTACAAACACGTTATCTGACACCATTGAGAGTAACCCGTTGGCGATGTAGAACATCGCAAGTTGGGCGGGTCCTTCTAATTGCAATACTGCGCTGATAATCGGGGTGAATAATTCTTGATCTACGATAACGGCCACGACAGAGAAAAACACAGCCAATAACGCAGTAAAAGGCAAGGCTTCTTGAAAGGATTTACCGATGTGGTGTTCATCAATGACCCCGGTAAAGGACGCTGCAAGAATAATCACGGACAAACCGAGCAAGCCCACAGCGGCTAAGTGCATGGCCAAAGCGATAATAATCCACACCGCAATGAAGCCTTGAGCGATGAGTTTTGCGATGTCATTTTTTGTGCGCTTTTCTCGCTCTGCTTTATCAAATTCAATGAGAATTTGGCGTATATTTTCAGGTAATTGGCTTCCGTAATCGAAGAGTGCGAATTTTTCAACCAGCACGCAAGTGAGTAATCCACAAATTAAAACAGGCAAAGAAACAGGAAGCATACGAATAATAAATTCACCAAATTCCCAGCCTGTATTTTCAGCAATGATCAAGTTTTGAGGTTCACCGACCATGGTCATCACACCACCAAGGGCGGTTCCGATGCTGGCATGCATCAACAAACTGCGTAAAAAAGCACGGTATTTTTCTAAGTCGTCTCGGCTCAGCTCGTCAGATAAAGACTCATCTGAAGAAACATCGTGGTTTGGCGTAAAATCATTGCCTGAGGCGACGCGGTGATAGATGGAATAAAAACCAACCGCGACACTGATCACAACAGCGATCACGGTCAAAGCATCTAAAAAGGCAGATAAAATGGCCGCAGTGATACAAAAAGCCAAGGACAGGCGTGTTTTAGAACGGATCCCCAATAGAATTTTTGTGAAGATAAACAGCAAAAGCTGTTTCATGAAATAAATGCCCGCCACCATGAAAATAAGCAGAAGTAAGACTTCTACATTGTTAATCAGTTCATGCATTACGGTGTCTGCGCTGGTCATTCCAATCATGACTGATTCAATGGCAAGTAATCCACCCGGTAAAAGTGGGTAACATTTGAGTGCCATGCCAAGGGTGAAAATAAACTCCACAACCAGCACCCAACCTGCGATGAAGGGATTGATGTAGAAAAGAATAGGATTAATGATCAGAAAGGAAATAAGGGTCAGCTTGTACCAGTTTGGCGCTTTACCGAGAAAATTTTGGAAAAAAGCGTTCCTAAGGGATATGGACATGATAGGTATCTCTTTCTTTTGTCAAATAAAGGTTTTGACGGTTTCAAAATATTAGACTTGGATCAATTTTAAGATGCAAGGTGTTTTTTAGGTGTTATATCCAAGAGAGTTGAATATGCGTCTTGAGTGGGTTTGCTTGTCGCCGACCTGTATCTTCAAGCATCTTAGGTTTATACCCGTTGCCTTTGAGGATGCCATGTTGTCGAGAGCGGTCTCAAAGCCCAATTAGAGAGTCCGTCCATGCCCCAGGTATTTCATCCTTGCCGCCGAGCTTCATCTTCAAAAATCTTGAGTAAAGGACTCTGATGGATGGGATTGTGCATTCCTTGCCTATCAAAAAAGGATTAAGCATAAAAAGAAGTTAAATAGAAGTCAAAAAAAAGTAAATAAAAACAAAAAATAAACCAAAAAAAGAAGCGTTTCGAAATTAGAGAAGCCTTAGTGTAAGCATCATGGTGATATGAGGGCTGTCTCTTCCTCCGCTCTTTTAGATGTCTGAGTCAGGATGATTATTGTTCGAGCTGCTTATTTATCACCCCGGCATTCAGTTATAACATAAAAGATCCGTTTAATTTGAGGGGATATCAGCGCCTCTTTATTAATTAAACATCAATTAAATAGATGCATTGATAGATAAGTGATCTGTTATTTGAATGAATCGAATGAGCTCCAATGATTTTTGAAATTTTAGTTTGAGATGTAACTCTACCCAAAGTCATTGAAGATGCGCGCCTGCGGCAAGCGAGTGAAGCCCTTGAGCATAAGATGGACTCTGTGATTGGGTTGAACGAGCGTCGCCAACACCCACCCAGATTCAAAGGCGACAGGTATAAGCTCCAGGATATGAGGGCAGGTAATTCAATAAAATAATAACAAGCACTCTCTTTTTTTAATGTGATGTCAGCCGTTAAAAGCGGATTTTCGGCTAAAAAGGCGCTTCACTCTCTCTTTCACCGCTTTCGAGGGGGTGGGCATCAGTGGTATGATGAAGTATTCGTACAGAAATAAAAGAATATTGGATAACTGTCAATGGTTATTAAGGCTGATAGCCCGGCTACATTTGCTGAAAAGTACATTATCGAGAGCATTTGGAAGAATCATTTCCCTCAAGGCTCAATTCTTCCAGCAGAACGAGAGTTGTCAGAGTTAATTGGAGTGACACGGACGACGCTCCGTGAGGTCCTTCAACGGTTGGCGCGGGATGGATGGTTGACTATCCAACATGGAAAACCGACACGCATTAATGATTATATGGAAACATCGGGACTCAGCATACTGGATACCTTGGTCACGCTTGAAGGTGTCGATGTTCATGGTGTTCTCGAAAACTTGTTAGCTGCACGCACGGATATCAGTGGTGTTTATTTTCGTTATGCCATAAAAAATGACACTCCGTCTTGTATTGCTTTGATTGAGAAAGTGATCCATCAATGTGAGGCACTTCTTAATGCTGAAAATTTTAAAAGCTTTATTGAGACCTCTGAAGATAAATTGATCATTGAAAGAGACGTAAAAAAGATTGTTTCGACTTTTGGTAAACATGACGCGGATTTGACGGAAGCGATTTGCCTGGGTCGAGCGTTTAATTATTTTGATTACATGTTATTTCAAGGGATGGCGCAAGGCTCTGGCAATAAAGTGTATGTACTTACAATCAATGGAATGCGGAAGATTTATACCCGGGTGGGTGGGTATTATTTTATGGATAAAAAAGCCTGTGCACTCGCGTTAGATTTTTACCGTGATTTATTAAATATCACGAAAGCGACAAATTCATCCCAGCTTGATATTGCTGAGCGTGTAAAGCAATACGGGCGAGAAACGGCTTTGGTGTGGTTTTCAAATCGTGAAACCATTGCAAAATTGATGCAAGAAGAAGAAGCCTGATTTGCATGATTGCCACGTAGGAGAAAATCTGGCTTGTTCACACGGAGTGAACCCCATGAGAGCGTCTTTGATTGGGGTGAGCCATTGCAGTTGATTTCCAAAACAGGCTGAGAGCGCGAACGTTTTTTTAATCAAACGTTTTTTAAATCAAAAATACCTTGATTTGATCCGTCGCCATTGAACATGAAAGAAGCAGACTGAATTCATTTTTGAATACGTAAGTTTTTTATTGGCGGGATGGCTTCAATAATGAACAGATCTGACCTCACCCGGAGACCCAAAAACTGGAAGATGCGCTATTTCAAAGGCCGTCAGTCGCTTCAATTCAAGAAAAGTTGACTCGACGCGCTCATGATTGATGCCTTAGCGTGCTCAGTTATCATCAGAGGCGAGTTTACTGGGTTTCGATAGGTACAAACGTTCTTCATTTTAAGTGTCGACAGCCGCCTCACAGGCTTGTTTAAAGCCTCCTTAATCTTCCTTGAAATCGGGATCTTCAAGCATAAAAAAGAGGGCTTCTTGAAAAACCCCCATTCAGCAGCAGCCAAGCTCTTTTTTTGAGAGATGACAGGTTAGAGGTTCGGTTCAAATTGAGTGCGTTTTGGACAAGTACTGATAATTTTCACGTGGCCGTCAGCCTCTTCTTCCTCCAAAATAACCTCAAATCCCCATAATCGATGTAAATGTTTAAGCACTTCATCCAAGCCTTCATCTAATGGAACTCGATTGTGTGGGACATAACGTAAAGTCAAAGATCTATTTCCTCTTAAATCAACATTCCAAATTTGTATGTTGGGCTCGTTGTTACTGAGGTTATATTGCATTGAGAGTTTTTCTCTTATTTCTTGATAGCCTTCTTCGTTATGAATATTACTTATTTCGATATAATTGTTTTTGTCATTGTCTTCAATAGAAAAAAGTTTCATGTCCCGCATGACTTTGGGAGAGAGGAATTGGCTAATAAAGCTTTCGTCCTTGAAATTTTGCATTGCAAAATGAAGGGTATCAAGCCAGTTTGAACCGGCAATGTCAGGGAACCACTCTTTGTCTTCTTCTGTGGGGTTTTCACATATCCGACGAATGTCTTGAAACATGGCGAAGCCGAGTGCGTAGGGGTTGATCCCACTGTAATAGCGATGATTGTAGGGGGCTTGAAGAACCACATTGGTGTGGTTATGTAAAAACTCTAGGATAAATCGCTCTGTGACTAAATGTTCGTCGTAGAGGTGGTTCAATATGGTGTAATGCCAAAATGTTGCCCAACCTTCATTCATGACCTGGGTTTGTTTTTGAGGGTAAAAATATTGGCTTGTTTTACGTACGATTCGGATAATTTCACGTTGCCAAGGCTCTAAGAGGGGGGCATGTTTTTCAAAAAAATAAAGAATATTTTCTTGTGCCTCTGAAGGGAAACGTTGGATTTCTTTTGTTTGTTTTTTTTGTTGTTTTGGAATGGTACGCCATAACTCATTGACTTGAGTTTGAAGGTAGTCTTCTCGCGCTTTTTGACGAGCTTTTTCTTCTGCCATGGATATTTTTTGTGGTCGCTTATAACGATCTACGCCGTAATTCATTAAGGCGTGGCAGGAGTCTAATAATTTTTCCACTTCATCAATGCCGTATTTTTCTTCGCATTCAGTGATGTATTTTTTTGCAAAAAGTAAATAGTCGATGATGGAGCTTGCGTCTGTCCAAGTTTGAAAAAGATAATTACCTTTAAAAAAGGAATTGTGTCCATAGCAAGCGTGGGCTATCACCAAAGCCTGCATTGTAATGGTATTTTCTTCCATGAGGTAGGCAATGCAAGGGGAGGAATTGATCACGATTTCATAGGCAAGGCCCATTTGCCCGTGTTTGTAGCCTCGCTCTGTTTCAATGAATTTCTTTCCGAAGGACCAATGATTGTAATTGATTGGCATGCCCACACTGGAATAGGCATCCATCATTTGTTCTGCCGTGATAATTTCAATCTGGTTTGGGTATGTATCTAATCGGTAATACTGGGCGACACGTTCAATTTCTTTTTGATATTCGTCAATTAAAGTAAACGTCCAGTCAGGGCCATCACTGAGTTGTGTCTTTTTGTTTTTTGTGGATGTGACACCCATATTCTATCCTCCATGGCGGAATATTGATTTAAATAAAGATCAGCTGATTTGTTTTTTAAACAGTTCTCGAAATACAGGAAAAATATCCTCTGTGGTTCGAATATTTTGCATTGAAAAATTCTCGAAATTATCATTGAGAGATTCATATTCTCGCCACAATGTTTGGTGTGCACGCCGCGTGATTTCGATGTATGCATAATACCGAGTAACGAGAAGAAGTTGTTTTTCTAGAAGCTCTTTGCATCCCGGAGAGTCATCAGCCCAATTGTCGCCATCAGATGCTTGGGCGGCATAAATGTTCCATTCATTCGAGGGATAACGGTCTTTAACAATGTCATTCATTAAACGTAATGCACTGGAAACAATGGTTCCCCCTGTTTCTTGGGAATAGAAAAATTCATGCTCATCCACTTCTTTTGCTTGGGTGTGGTGGCGAATAAAAACAACCTCTACGTTTTTGTAGGTTCTTTTTAAAAACAAATAAAGCAAAATATAAAATCGTTTTGCGATGTCTTTGGTGGCTTGGTCCATAGAGCCTGAAACGTCCATTAAACAAAACATGACCGCTTGGCTGGTGGGCTCTGGGCGCTTTTCATAATTTTTAAATCTTAAATCGTAGGTATCTATAAAAGGAACCGAGGCAATTTTTGCTTTTAATTCATCGATTTCTTTTTGAATTTTTATTTCTTCAAGGCGCTGAGCCGGTTCTGTGTTTTTGAGCTCTTCCAATGTGGCTTGAAGTTCTTTGACTTTACGGCGTTTCCCCGCGCTCATTGCGGTGCGGCGTGCTAATGAATTTTGTAAAGAGCGGACAATCGCAATATTGGCTGGAACACCTGAGGCTTTAAAACCTGAACGGTGCGTTTTGTAATGGACGAGTTTGTTCATTTGGTTTTTTTGAAGGTTTGGGAGCTCAAGGTCTTCAAACAATAAATCAAGGTATTCATCTTTTGATATTTGAAAGACGAAATCATCTTGTCCTTCGCCATCTGGGCTGGCTTTTCCTTCACCCGAACCGCCTGAACCTTGTTTTGTTGGGCGTTCAATTCGGTCACCTGGAGTAAAAACATCATTCCCAGGATGCACCGCTTCGCGTTGTCCCCCTTTTCCTTGTCTAAATGAAGGCTCACGAATATCCCGAGAGGGGATGGTGACATTTTCGCCACTTTCGATGTCCGTAATTGAACGGCTGTTTACCGCGTCTGCAATGGACTCTTTAATTTGAATTTTATGCCGTCGCAAAAAACGTTGACGATTGACCGTACTTTTGTTTTTGCCATTAAGCCTTCTGTCTATCAAATGTGCCATTTTACACCTCTTATTTGAATCGCTTACACCCATAGGATGTGAAAAAATGCGTTTTTAATAACACCCATTTTTTCTTTATCGAGTCAGATCGTTCGATCCGAAAGGGAAAGTGTTTCATGAAACACAAACCCCTTCTTATGGGTATAGACCCGCAGCTTGAATGTGCCGCGCTGTTGAGCCGTCAAACTCACCTCAATGACAGACTTTGTGTATGCTCATGAGGTTTACTCACTGACCTTCTGACGGCTTCTTCAAGAGCTTTGGGTCTTATCGTAAATTTCTTTTATGTTGATTTACGCACCCGAAGATACCATTCAGATAAGAGTCTCACTTGTTTTCTGGTATAGCTTTTTTCCATCATACGAGCGACAAAATCGTCGTGTTTCTTCTGTTCTTCTGAGGATGTTTTTGCGTTAAATGAAATAACGGGAAGAAGCTCTTCTGTGTTTGAGAACATTTTTTTCTCAATAACAGTCCGCAATTTTTCGTAGCTGACCCAGGAAGGATTCTTACCTTCATTATTGGCTCTTGCGCGAAGTACAAAATTAACGATTTCATTTCTAAAATCTTTTGGATTGCTTATTCCTGCGGGTTTTTCAATTTTCTCCAGTTCACTGTTGAGTGCCGAGCGGTCAAAAAGTTGCCCGGTGTCTGGATCGCGGTATTCTTGATCTTGAATCCAAAAATCTGCATATACAACGTAACGGTCAAAAATATTTTGCCCATATTCAGAGTAAGACTCAAGGTAGGCGGTTTGGATTTCTTTGCCAATGAACTCGACATACTTCGGAATTAAATAGCCTTTGAGGTGTTCGAGGTATTTTTCCGCGATTTCTTGCGGAAATTGTTCTCGTTCTATTTGCTGCTCTAGGACATAAAAAAGATGAACGGGGTTTGCTGCAATTTCTGAAGGGTCAAAATTAAAGACGCGAGACAAAATCTTAAACGCAAAACGGGTTGATAGGCCGTTCATGCCTTCATCCACACCCGCATAATCGCGGTACTCTTGATAGGATTTCGATTTCGGATCCGTGTCTTTTAATGTTTCGCCATCATAGACCCGCATTTTAGAATACAAACTTGAGTTTTCTGGTTCTTTTAAGCGGGATAACACACTGAAACGAGCAAGAATATCCAGAGTGCTGGGAGAACAGGGCGCAGAAGAAAGTTCGCTGTTTTCGAGTAATTTATTGTAGATTTTCATTTCTTCAGAAACGCGAAGACAATATTGTACTTTGACAATGTAAACACGGTCGAGGAAGGCTTCGTTGTTTTTATTGTTGCGGAAGGTTTGCCATTCAGACTCATTGGAGTGGGCCAGGATCATGCCATCAAAAGGCAAGGCAGAGAGCCCTTCAGTTCCATTGTAATTGCCTTCTTGTGTTGCGGTGAGGAGTGGATGAAGGACTTTAATGGGGGCTTTAAACATTTCCACAAATTCCATTAATCCTTGATTTGCTTTACACAGTGCGCCTGAATAGCTGTATGCGTCAGGATCGTCTTGTGCGAAATGCTCGAGTTGTCGAATGTCTACTTTCCCGACCAAAGAGGAGATATCTTGGTTGTTTTCATCACCCGGTTCTGTTTTTGCGATCCCAACTTGATTGAGGATGGAAGGGCGGACTTTGACTACTTTAAATTGGCTAATATCTCCACCAAATTCACGTAATCGTTTGGCAGCCCAAGGCGACATAATGGAATTTAAATAGCGTTTGGAAATCCCGTATTCTTTTTCGAGTAATTCCCCGTCTTCCGCGTTATCAAAGAGGCAGAAGGGGTGATCGTTCACAGGGCTGCGCACCCCATTGGCCGTCAATATATAAATGGGAACATTTTGCATTAAGCTTTTTAGCTTTTCTGCCAACGAGGATTTACCGCCACCGACAGGCCCCAATAAATAGAGAATTTGTTTACGTTCTTCAAGTCCTTGTGCGGCGTGTTTTAAATAAGAAACAATTTGTTCAATGGCGTCTTCCATACCATAGAAATTTTCAAATGTTTTATATCGAGAAATCACGCGATTGGAAAACAGCCGGCTTAAACGAGGGTCTAAAGCGGTATCAATCATTTCAGGCTCACCGATGGACATTAACAGTCTTTCAGCGGCATTTGCGTAGGTACTGCGTTCTTCTTTACAAAGACTCAAAAACGCCTGAAGGCTCAGCTCTTCGTCTTTGCTTTCTTCGTAGCGCTGACGATAGTGGTCGAAAATACTCATTGTCCTTCCCCCTAACTTGTACGGTTATTCATATAATGCAGACAGGTGCCATATGGCTTATGCATCTGCTCACTTTATAAATACTAGTCGCAACTATTGAATATGCTTGATTGAATCAATTGTTTTTTCGATAAATTTTCAGTTTAGGAGAGGCGTATTTTTTTCTTTTTTAATATGAATCGAGGCGTGTATTGGATCTTTCAATTTATTTGGAACTCTATTTTCTTGTGTAAAGAATTCATTCATTAAAATCGCACATTTAAGACTTTAAAATAAATAAAAGCCGAATTAAAAAACTCGACCTTGTCTTATTTTTAATATTTAAGAGGTGCGAGAAAGGCGGGTGGATAAGGTGTGTTTTTGTCCAGGCTGAAGAAGTACACTGCGGTCATGAATGCAGGACTCAAGGCAAACCATTGTTTTGTAGCTTTCGTCCGCCATATCCTGCATTTGTTGCGACAATGTGGCGTCAGGATTCCACAAAACCACGGCGTTATGTCCTGCATTGGTTATTTTAATTTGTCGTTTAAATTCTTTGTCATCCAGTATGATTTCATTGTCTGCTTGAGTGTAAATACGGTCAATTTCTTGATTAAAAATGATATTTTCTAAGCTCGTTTTAGGGAGCCCTCTTTCAAGATACTCCTTTCCTAAACCGCTGATCTCAATGTTCCTGATATTTCCAATGTTAAGGTAGGTGTGCAATGCGCCGCCAATCTCATAGGGAACTTGATCTGTATTGCTCGAAATCAGACTGACTTTTAAATCTTCTGTGATTTCAAATTGCGCTTCAAGATGAAATGCATGCGGCCAGATTTCTCGTGTGTGGGGTGAATCTTCTAAGGTCATGGAAAGGATGACGCCATTTTCGTTTTCACGGTGCTCTTTTAAGGTCCAGATGGCGTTACGTGCAAAACCATGAGAAGGAAGACTTGATTTTCCGAACCAAGGCCAGCATAGGGGGATCCCGCCCCGAAGTGGGGTTTTTCCGCTGAAATCGGCTTTTTCACTCATCCAAATGAAATCCTCTTGTCCCTTAGGTTGAAAATGAAGGAGATGAGCCCCGAACAATGAAATGCTGGCAGAGACTTTCGGGTGTTTAATTTGGATGATTTTGATCCCGCCTTGTTCAGAAACACTGACATAATCAGACAAGGAGATGGGGGTATGAGGTAAAGGCATATTGATTTTCCATTCATGTAATTTTACATAAAAAAAAGCGGCATATTTGCCGCTTTTTTATTGTTCCTGCCGAAAAGGCATTTTATACCTGTCGTCTTTGAAGGTGCGTGGGTGTTGGCTAGACTCGTTCAGCCCAATCACAGAGTCCATCTATGTTTAGGGGCTTCACTCACTTGCTGCCTACACGCAACTTCAAGTGTCTTGGGTATAGAACTTATTACTTAGAGATATGAGCAATAAGATCTAGAACTTTGTTTGAATAACCGATTTCGTTATCGTACCAAGAAACAACTTTAACGAAATTGTCGTTCAGAGCTACACCTGCTTTTGCATCAAAAACAGACGTTAACACTTCACCGATGAAGTCTTGTGATACAACATCGTCCGCAGTGTAACCTAGAACGCCCGCCATTTCGCCTTCAGATGCGGCTTTCATTGCAGCGCAGATTGCTTCGTAAGAAGCTGGTTTTTCTAGGTTAACAGTCAAATCAACAACAGAAACGTTGGCAGTAGGGACGCGGAACGCCATGCCGGTCAGTTTGCCGTTCAATTCTGGAAGAACAACGCCAACGGCTTTTGCTGCACCAGTTGAAGATGGGATGATGTTTTGAGATGCACCACGACCGCCACGCCAATCTTTAGCAGAAGGACCGTCAACTGTTTTTTGAGTTGCAGTTGTTGCGTGAACTGTTGTCATAAGACCTGACACGATACCGAAGTTGTCGTTCAGTACTTTAGCAATAGGTGCCAAGCAGTTTGTTGTGCAAGATGCGTTAGAAACGATGTCTTGACCCGCATACGTGTTTTGGTTAACGCCCATGACGAACATGGGGGTTGCATCTTTAGAAGGACCCGTTAGAACGACTTTCTTCGCGCCAGCTGTGATGTGCTGACGTGCAGTGGTATCACAAAGGAACAGACCCGTTGCTTCAGCAACAACATCAACGCCAGCTGCGCCCCAGTTCAATTCAGTTGGGTTACGCTCAGCTGTAACGCGAACTGTTTTACCGTTTACAACAAGGTTGCCATCAACAACGTCAACAGTGCCGTTAAAACGACCGTGAGTTGAGTCATACTTCAACATGTAGGCCATGTATTCAACATCGATCAAATCATTGATAGCGACAACTTCAATGTCGTCACGCTCAACAGAAGCACGAAAAACGAAACGGCCAATACGGCCAAAACCGTTAATACCTACTTTAATAGTCATTTATTGCTCCACAACTTGTTATTAGATGAAATGAAATTGCCGATAAAATTACAGAATCACGCCCAAGCATGCAAGGAAAAAACCACTCTTAATTGCTTAAAATCAAAAATTGCGAATTATTTTAACCATAAAACGCAAATGCGTATTTAAAATGAGCAAATTAAAGAAAATATTAACTTTACGAATGTGATATTTATTCAAAATCCAAATGTGATTTGAAGCGCATCGATTATTTTCTAGGAGATTGTATTATATAAACCCCGATCCCATTTGAATGAAAGAAAAGCGATTTTTAGGACGATTCGGTTTTTTGAATAGGGTGTTATTTGAGTCAGACAAACTATTTTAAGCTTTATATTGAATGCGTTAAAATGGCATGGTGTTATATCTTCTCATTGATGTTTTATTTTTAAATGCTCAGTTTTTGTTGTCTAATTGTTATTTTTTTGGGGTTGTTTGATTTGTATACCCAAAGTAATTGACCTTGTGCGCCTGCAAGAAGCGACTGAAGCCCTGAGCATATATTGACGATGTAATTGGGCTCCGCGAGCCTAGTCAACACCCACGCAGCTTTAAAAGCGACGGGTATAGAGGAAGGTTTAGATGAAGAGGACGCTTTAGATGGAAAAAAAAGATAAAAAAATGCAGCCTGATGGACTTGCTTACAGAGTCTGTCGTTTAGGGGAAACGGAGCCTGCGTTTAGCGGCGATCTTTTATATCATGATGAAGAGGGAAATTACCTTTGTTTTTGTTGTGATGTTTGTTTGTTCGATGCTTCGTCTAAATTTGATTCTGGCTGTGGTTGGCCCAGTTTCTTTATTGCAAAAGAAGGAACGATTCGCTATTTAGAAGATCTGAGTCACGGAATGAAAAGAACAGAAATTCGCTGCGCTGCGTGTGATGCTCATCTCGGACATGTTTTTGATGAGCCTTGGACTGAGCATGGAAAGCGATATTGCGTGAATTCAGTTTCCCTTTCTTTTTTCAAGAAAACACAAAAGGATGAACGTTAAAAAACAGAACGGGATGACTGATGAGGGTTACTCTGCAAGTTATCAGATGATCACTTGCTACATTTGATCCGCATTTTCTTTATGAGGAATACATTATTTTCATCTTAGGGTTCGAATTGAATGTTTATTTCTGAAAATAAGTTAAATATTCGTGCTTATATCCAAGAGACTTGAGGTTGCGCGCCTGCGGCAAGTGAGGACCCTGAATATAGACGGACTCTGTGATTTGGCTGAACGAGGCGTAGCCAACACCCACGGAGGTTCAAAGGCGACAGGTATAGATACAATTGCTTGCCATTAAATGAACATTGCAAACGTGTCCTGAGTCAATATAGATCGTTATTTTTTTAATTTCGTATTTTCTTTATTTTTAAATCGTGGCACCATTTTTTTATTAAACTCGCCATCTTCAATTGCATTGGTGATTTTTTTGGCGATATACGCTATTTTTTTTCGTTTTTGATTTGTCATTGGATAGAGGCGGTTTAGTTGTGCTTCCTTTGCAACAGGTAAGCCTAAATTTTCCCCAATGAGTGCCCAAAGATAGGCTTGGTCTCTTTTTCCAAGCCCATGATTGAGCGTTGCCAGGGTTTTTATGACTTCTGGGATGGTTTTTTCGAGGGTGCGGCCTTTTCTTCCATCGTAGAAGGTCAATGATTTTAAGAGCAATTGGATGGTATGTTCTTTGTCTTTGTCTGCATAATAGCTTGCAAGACCGAGTTGTAATTCTGAGCTGTTTAAAAAATCTGTTTCTTCCAGTTTTAAAAATTGCTCTAAAGCCTCCCTGTCTCCTTGTGCCCAGCGGTAATAAATGATGGAAGGTTGATAAGATGATTTGAGTTTTTTCTCTAAGGCTTCAATGGCGTCAAAAGAGTGAAAGAGGGCTTCTGTTCTGAGTTGTTTTTTGGATTTTAATGTGGTCGTTTCTATTTGAGCGACCATTTCCATGCATTTTGCGTATTTTTTTGTGATAAGTAATTCATCAAACATATTTAGATCAGACGGTTTTTCCTGAGCTTTATAACGTTTCCAAATTAAATCAGTGCGTTCATGACGACATTGACCGTCTTTGTTATTTAATTTGGCGCAGATATTTGGATGATTCTCACAAAGTTTATTTGTATTTCTATTATTTTCAAAGCATCCGAAGAGAGATAAAACCAAAGTCGATAAAAGTGTGGCCCTGAAATAAAATGCAGGATGTGCTCGTTTCATGTTCGACCTGTCTTTGAGTGCACGATCAATTTTAATATGATGATAAATGCATATTTTTATTGTTCTATTCTTTTAAAAAAATAGATGTATATCCAAACACTTGAAGTTGCGCGCCTGCGGCAAGTGAGTGAACCCCTGAGTATAGATAAACTATGTGATTGGGCTGAATGAGCCTAGTCAACACCCACGCAGGTTCAAAGGCGACGGGAACAATTTTAATAAATAAAGCCCTGTTTTTTAAAATGTATATCCAAAATGCGCTCTGTCAATATCGCGTCTTCTTCAAAAGCGATCGATATATCGAAATGAAGACGTCAAGGCCCTTCAAGAAGAAGGGGTTTTTGAAGAGGCTCTTTTATCAACTCAAACTAATTTGAATCCCTCATTTTCAGCTGACCTCTTTTTATTAAAATCCAATGGTTGAATTAAATTTGAAATGCAAATTTTTCACCTAGCGCCACTCGTAGAGATGCCTTTGTAGACAAGGTGTTGTCAACGTGCCTACAATTAAATACTGTTTTCCATGTGCAAAATGATGAATATAACAACAGTGCGGACAGCTTTAATTCCCGATTGAATTTAAAGGATTATATTTAAAGGTGAAAAGTCATCATTTCCCTTAAAATTAACGCCTTAATAATCACGGATATCACTAAATTCAAAAGCTGTACGAAGTATTGAAAAAAATAATAAATTAAACATAAAACAAGGACATACCCGTCACCTTTGACGCTGCGTGGGTGTTGGCTTAGCTCGTTCTCCCCAACCACAGAGTCCATCTATGCTCAGGGGCTTCAGTGCTCAGTCGCTTGCCGAAAGCGTATCTTCAATTTTTTTGGGTATATCAATTCAATCATTCCAGAAAACAAAGAACTATAACAAGAAAGAGGCGTGAAATTTCCAACATAAAAAAGAGCGAAACGAGCATCCTTAAAACAGGTTGACTCATTTGGATTCAGAGAATCTCTGTTCCGAGATAGGTGACATTTTCGGCATCTGTCCATACCGTGATTTTTTCTGATGTATAAGTATGCTCGAATACATAGGCATTTAAATCAGACGCCTGAGGAGCCGTTATCTGCATTTTATTGATCATGTTGCTTGTGATTGCGGCATTCGGAATGAAGTTTTCGTCGTAGGACCAGCTTAATCCGGTGAAATGGAGGGTGTCCTCATCCTCACCAAGCCAGGCAATAAAACCTTGCCAATCGTTTCCGGATGTATCATTTGATTGAGCATTAATTTGATGTAAATTGAGGGTAATGTTTTGCTGACTGGAATCGCCAATCACTGATTCTATTCCTGAAATAACATTTCCTTTTACGTTAGGCTGGCTTTGAAATAAGTCCCCGGTAAAGTCCACATTTTGTTCGCCAGAAACGCGTAAGGTATCAAATCCAGTAGAGGCATCATAAATATGTTTATTGATTTGTTTCCCACCTGAAAGGGTAGTAATTTGTCCTTGGAAATCTTCGCTATCAAATACAAAGGTGTCGGAATTTAAGCTGCCATAAAGAAGGTCTTCACCTTCTCCTCCATCGAGTTGATTATCTGCACTCATCCAGCCGGAAAAAAGAGTGTCGTTTCCTTTTCCACCCAATAAGATATTGCTGCCCATGATCCCATGAAGGGTGTCATTTCCTTCGCCCCCGCTGAGGTAATCGTTACCGGCGTTTCCTTGTAAAGAATCATTTCCTTTTTCACCAAAAAGACGGTCATCTCCTGCGCCACCTCTTAAATCATCATGCCCTTCAGCGCCGTAAAGGGTGTCATTCCCAGCGCCACCAAAAGCGAGATCGTCACCGCTTCCTGTGTTGATATAATCGTTTCCATTTTCACCGAAGACGAGATCGTTTTCACTTCCTGACCATATTTCGTCCTCTCCATGTCCACCTCGAATGCGGTCTTCTCCTTCATTTCCTTCAAGATGATCGGCGCCTTTTCCGCCCTCTAGAATGTCGTTTCCTAATCCCCCCCAAAGGGTGTCATCTCCGTTTCCGCCTTTCAAGGTGTCGTTGCCGTTTTCTCCAAAAAGAAGATCAACCCCTTGGCCGCCATCTAAAATATCATTTCCGTTTCCTCCCCAAGCGAAATCATTTCCATCGCCACCAGAAAGGATGTCTTGTCCTGCATCCCCCAGGAGATGATCATTGCCTCCTTCACCATAAAGAATATCGTCTCCGCTATTGCCATACAGAGAATCATTTCCATGAGTGGAAGAAGCACTGATGATTTCTTGAACAAGGACATTGACTTGTGAAGGTGAAAGGGAAAAATCGACGGCATTTAGATCAAAAGGGGCCCAATGAAAACTGTTCAGTTCGCTCGCTGGAAAGGTAAATAGAACCAGTTTTGCTCCCCCTGAAAGGTTAATGTCTATGCCTGCACCACGGTCAGCAATGTTCGTATAATCAAGAAGAATGTCTTTACGGAGAAGGTTTCCACTGCTGTCGAGAATGGCATACCCTAAGCTTCGTTCTTCTGGATATGAAAAATTAAATTGAGACAAAGTGACACTGATAAATGAACTGCTTTGAATGAGATAACTGCCATCCAGCTCAGAGATTAATGTTTGGATTTCAGATGGGCTTGAATCCCCATAAAGGCGATCATGTCCATCATCGGCATGCAAGATATCATCGTTTAATAACCCATAAATCTCGTCCTCATCCATGCTGCCGTAAAGGATGTTGGAGAGCGAATTTCCAATAAAGGTAGCCATGATGTAAACCTAAATAGAAAGAAAACCTATCAAAAAGATGACCCGAAAAAATACAGTGTGTGATGTTATTTTTACGATTTCTGTAAAAAAACGAAGTCGAATTTATGAAAAGTTTCAGGTAAAAGAAAAAATGAAATGAACCCATTTATCTTGGTGAATGAATGCTTGTCTTTACAAGTGAAAGGGGAATGAAACAATCAAAAATCAGTCTTAAAATGAGGGGCTTGCGATTTTGATACTGAAGAGTGTGATAAAAGCATGTATCAATACAGAGCGCATTGTTGTTTAATTCTTTATGCGATCCCAACGTTGCCACTGTATCTGCCGCCTTCGAATATCTTGGGTGTAGATTGATCTTAATAAGAAAATAAAGACTGAGGAATGAAAATGGACATTGAGCAATTGTTGTCTTTCATTGACGAAAATGCTTATAAAAGGCTCAATTACGCAATTGAAACAGGGCGTTGGCCTGAAGGAAAGGCATTAACGCAAACTGAGCGTGATCATGCGATGCAAGTGGTCATGCTTTATCAGTCCCGTCACAATACCGATGCTCAACATATGAGCGTTGAACAGGGCGGGGCAATGAAAATAAAATCAAAAGCAGAACTAAAAAGAGATTTTGTCAAAAATCAGGATGTGATTGTTCAATCTTCCTTGTTAGATAAATGAAAAAAAGGCGCGGATAGAGGTCAAAGATACGCCTCTTTTCAATTTCAATCGGGTAAGTATACCCGTCGCCTTTGAAGTGGCGTGGGTGTTGGCTAGGCTCGTTCAGCCCAATCATAGAGTCCATCTATGTTAAGGGGCTTCACTCGCTTGCTGCAGGCGCGCAACTTCAATTACTT
>CAMRBZ010000020.1 GCA_947040595.1 uncultured Enterovibrio sp.
CTTCAGGCTCAAGCTCGGGCTCTAAATCTGGAGAGATTAAAGAATCGGCAAGCAGTGTTTCCTCTTCTTCTGCGCCCTCAAGCGCCTCATCGCCCTCATCGCCCTCATCATTTAAAAGCTCATCAAGCAGCACATCACTGCCAGTAAGATCTAACTCCTCGTTATCTGTCGAGGGGGTCTTTTCATCAAGAATGGGTATCAGCGATGCATCATTATTTTCCATTTCATCTAACGATGCATCGCTTTGTGAATCGTTAAGTTCATTCGACTTTTTTGCGTTAATAATCTCATCGATATCAAAAGGCTCTTCTTGTGCTTCTGTTTCTACTTCAGGAGAAAGATCCTCCAAGAGGGCATCATTGGCTAAATCCTCTAAAGCTTCTGGAGAGTTTATTTCTTGTGGCTCCTCCTCCTCTTTCGAAGGTTCGGCCTCAGGAGAGGACGCTGGATTCTCTGCGGCTAAAAGCGCATCAATGTCATCAACATCAGGGGTATCCGAATTAAGCGATTCTTCCCAAAGTGCCGCAAGGGCTTCATCAGGGCTCAGCTCTGCAGGCGCTTCGGGTTCTTTAAGATCTGGAGAAATATCCGAATTTTCAATAGATTCGACCAAACTATCCATTTCTTCAGATAAATCAATTTCCTCTAAAGGCGCGTTCGAATCACTGTCTTCTTCTGATAAATCAAGAGGATCGCTTAAATTAATTTCGTCTCCAAATAAAGCGTCTTCCTCCTCTTTCTCTGTTGCCTCCTGAAGATCCTCGTCTTCCAATATCAATTCATCTTCGTCATCATCATCTGGAAGCGTGATAACGGGCATGTCTTCAGGGATCCCCTCATTGAGTACGGGAAGTCCGGGATCTTTTACGTCCTCTTTACGACGCAAAACGAAGAATATGACAAGCCCTATTAGCAAGAGCGCCGGGATCATTGCAACAAGCAGGAGCTTCAAAGGACTTTCCATGAGAGATTCGAGGAAGGTCGGTGGTTTTTTTTCTTTTTGAAGTTCTTTTTTTCGTTGGGCCTCAAGAAAAACACGGATCTCTTCTGTTAAAGCATCATCCGTTTTAATTTGATCTTTTAAAGCCAATAATTCATTTTTGATTTCCGCAAGACGGATTTTCATAATGTGGTTACTTTCAACCAATTTACCCATTTGTATATCAGATTCATCAATTTGAGCCTGAACGGGCAAAGTATCTAACGCACTGGGCTCGGCTTCTTTTTTCTGCATGCTTTTAAGCGCATTGTTCGCGCTGGACGTCGCTCTGCTTTCTGCCATCATTTGTTCTTCTAATGACGTCTTCGGTGTGCTTTGGGGCTCTTGGGTTCCCACCGCTGATTTTTCTTTAGCGGGCAAGGTCTTATCTATCACCGGATCCGTTTTAGAGGGGATCGCGGTGTTATGGCTTAATGGGGTTGTTGGTGTTGATTTTTTCACCCTTTTAAGCACTTTATCTTCTAAAAGACGTTTTGAAACATCCTCCGTGCTCTCTTTTTGAATTTCATTTTCAGTTGGCATCATTAAAAGACTGCCAGGCTGCAAATCATGAATGTTGTCGCTCTTAAAGGCTTTTGGATTTAAACGAAAAATAGCGCCGATAGTCTGATAGACCGTCATTCCTGCGCCATTTGGGGTGTATTTGCTTGCAATGGACCACAAGGTATCGCTTTTGCGCGTCGGGCCCAAGAACAGAGGCTGAGATGCCGTAGAAATACGTTGTGTACTAGAGGTGATATTTTGAGACAAGCCGCTGCCTTCAGGACCCACAATACGAATTGCAGAATCGGCTGAAAAAGCAATAAAAACGCCAACCAAAAAAGGAAGTAACATGCTTTTTTTAGCAACATGAGGGTCAGATAAAAGGGTTACCCAATTCCAACTAAATGTGTTTTTCATCTTTGCGTCAGACACTGCCCGCATTCCCCCATGGCAGAATAATAGACTTTAGATATAGATACACATTTACTATATCGGAATACAAAGACAAATCTGTAGTATGAAGAGATAAAACTGCGTTTTGTGATCAAAGAACCAGCCACAGATCACGGCAACCGGCTCTTATTAAAGGAATGTTACAAATAATCGCGGATCAAAAGCTCTGCTATCTGTACGGCGTTGGTGGCCGCCCCTTTGCGAAGGTTGTCAGCCACAATCCAAAGATTCAAGCCATTAGGATGTGAAATATCATTGCGAATACGCCCCACCATCACCTGATCTTTTCCTACGGCATCAATCACCTGAGTTGGATAATCATCCCCAGAAAACACTTCAACACCTTCCGCGCGATTTAAAATTTCGACCGCGTCAAAGGCATCAAGCGGTTGTTTGCACTCAAGATGTACCGCCTCTGCATGGCCATAAAATACAGGCACACGGACACACGTTGGGTTCACTGCCACATTTTCGTCACCCAAAATTTTCTGCGTTTCAAAAACCAGCTTCATTTCTTCTTTGGTGTAACCATTGTCCATAAATTCATCAATTTGTGGCAAACAATTGAAGGCAATTTGCTTATTAAAGACCGTCTTTTCAACCTCTTTACAGCTCAAGAGATTGACCGTTTGTCCTGCAAGTTCATCAATGGCTTTTTTCCCCATGCCTGAAACAGACTGATACGTTGAAACATTAATGCGTTCAATGCCCACCGCATCATAAATGGGTTTTAAAGCCACCAGCATCTGGATCGTTGAGCAATTAGGGTTCGCAATGATGTTTTTATTACGAAAATCGCTAATGGCCTCTGGATTAACCTCTGGCACCACCAGAGGAACGTCAGGCTCATATCGAAAACAAGAGGTGTTATCAATGACAATCACACCGTCTTCAGCGGCAATCGGTGCCCAATGCGCAGATACACTCGCACCCGCAGAGAAAAAAGCAAGCTGCACCGAGGTCCAATCAAAATCTTCAACATTTTTTACACGAATACTTTTACCGTTAAAGCGAATTGTTTCACCGGAACTGCGCTCACTGGCCAGTAAATGCAGTTGACCCACAGGAAATTGACGTTCTTCCAAAATATCGATAAGGGTACGCCCCACGGTGCCTGTCGCACCCAAAATCGCGACATTAAACGCCAGATCACATGTTTGTGTCATTTTTTTTCCTCTACGGTAAAACCTAAATTGGCGAGGGACTCTAACTCAGATCCCCCCTCACCCGCTACTGTAATTGCACTGTACTCTCGTCGATCCCAATAATCTTTGCGTAAGCGGTCAAAGCGCACTCGTTGTTTTACTGAATTCTTCATTCCACGGCGAAAATCAGCATCGTCACGGCGAATATCATAAACAAGCTGGCACAAAGAAAAAACCGTCTCATCCCCCCAATTCGGGCTCAATGCCAAACGATAAAGAGGGGCTTTCGGTAATAAATCGCTAAGGTATACGGGGTCATTTACGCCTAAAAAAGCACAAAAAGAATTGAAAATCATGACCGTACCACGGGCTTTACCTTCTAACCCATAGCCTGCTATGTGCGGGGTCGCAAAGTCTAACAAAGCCAATAATTCAATATCAACCTCAGGCTCCTGTTCGAACACATCCAGCACCGCGGTTAAAGAAGAAACTTGAAGAGCCTGTTTCAATGCTTGGTTATCCACAACGGCCCCCCGCGCGGCATTAATTAAAATGCTCCCCTCTTTGAGGGTGCTTAATTCTTGCGCGCCAATTAAATGATGGGTTGCGTCCTTTCCTTCTTTTATCAAAGGAGTATGAAGTGTAATGACATCGCATTCACAAAGCAGAGTCTGTAAAGGATGAAAAGTACGGGTGTCGCCTGCTTTTTCTTTTGGAGGATCGCACAATAAATAAGGGATGTGTAAAGCAGATAAACACCGAGCAAGATCCGTCCCTACATTTCCAGCCCCAACAATGCCCACAGTGCGGTCAGTCAAAGCAAATCCCTGTTTCTGGCTGAGCACCATAAGCGCACTCACCACATACTCCGCCACCCCGACTTTATTGCACCCCGGCGCTTCGGTAAAAAAAATACCGCGCTCCGCCAACAAGGGCAAATCAATGTGATCCGTGCCCGCCGTCGCGGACGCCACAAATTTTAATCGGTTCGCTTTTTTTAATAAAGAGGCATTCACCGATGTCACCGAGCGGATCATTAATGCATCAATATCAATCAAGTCATCAGCAGACAAGGTACGGCCAGCCTTTAAAATGACATGCCCCAATCGACTGAATAACACGTTCGCATAGGGTATATTTTCATCAATGAGAATATTCAGGATCCCCTCCTGTTTTTCATTCATAAGGTGTATTGCCTTTTTTTATTCCACAGCCCAAAGCACCTAAAACCCAAAGCACCTCAAAATGCACAAGCGATGAAAAAACAGGCAGATCAAGGTACATAAGTAAAAGGCGCGGTTTTAAAACGCCCCTCCCCCTATTTTTAGGAAGAAGGGTCTTAAAACAAAAAACCCGGAAAAACCGGGTTATTTTTACATAAATAAATGTGCATTTCTTTTTTCTTATCATGTTGAAAAACAATCAAATAAAAAAATGAAATTATTTCTCGTATTTTTTTAGAACCAAAGAAGCATTCGTACCACCAAAACCAAAACTGTTCGACATCACCGTATTTAATTCAATATTTCTCATTTCACTGACAATATCCATGCCCTCGGCAGAAGGATCCAAGTTATCAATGTTAATACTGGGTGCAATAAAGTGGTGATTAAGCATGAGAATGCTGTAAATGGCTTCGTGTACGCCTGCTGCACCTAATGCATGCCCTGTCATGGCTTTTGTGGCCGAAATCGGCGGCGTTTGATTTCCAAAAAGCTCTTTAATCGCCCCCAGCTCTTTCGTGTCTCCGACCAGTGTTGAAGTCCCATGGGTATTGATATAATCTATTTTTTCAACGTCTTGCATTGCCATTTTCATGCATCGAATCGCGCCTTCACCCGAAGGGGCAACCATGTCATACCCATCAGAGGTGGCTCCATATCCGACGATTTCTGCATAAATTTTGGCGCCACGGGCCAATGCATGTTCCAGCTCTTCAACCACCAACATGCCGCCACCGCCAGAAATAACAAATCCATCACGATCAACATCGTAGGTTCGCGATGCTTTTTCAGGGGTTTCATTATACCGTGTTGAAAGTGCCCCCATACCATCAAACATCATGGCTTGGCTCCAATTTAACTCTTCACCGCCTCCCGCAAAAACGATGTCTTGCTTGCCAAGTTGAATCAACTCAAGCGCATGTCCAATACAATGCGCAGACGTCGCACAGGCAGAGCTGATGCTGTAATTCACACCGCGAATTTGATAAGGCGTTGCGAGACAAGCCGAAACGGTTGAAGACATGGTACGAGGAACAATATATGGACCAATGCGCTTTACACCTTTAGAACGTAAAATGTCGGTGGATTCCACTTGGTTTTTAGAAGACGCGCCTCCAGAGCCTGCGACAAGCCCCGTCCTGTCATTTGAAACCTGGAATTCTGTTAACCCTGCATCTTCAATGGCTTGATTCATTGCAATATAAGCAAAACCAGCTGCGTCGCCCATAAAACGGAATTTTTTACGATCAATGCACTCGGCCGGGTTGAGTTTTAACCCCCCCCAAACATGACTGCGCAATTTCATATCAGAAAATTCTTGAGAAAAACAGATCCCTGACGTTCCCGATTTCAATGAGACCAACACGTCTTTCACATTGTTTCCAATACTAGAAACTATTCCCATTCCTGTAATTACGGCTCGTTTCATCATTCATTCCCACAGTTCGATATCAATTGATGATAACGGTTTTAAATTTTGAAAGTGGTCAGCTTTCCTCGTTTATTCGAATTCTTATAAAAAACAATCTTTTTTCTTTGACTTTCTTCGCTTCATTAAAATGATAAAATCGCCCGAACAACAAAATACACGAAAGGTCCATTGTGACATTCACACATTTAGAACAGGCTAAAATCCATTGGAATGATGCAGGGGTTCCAAAATCCAATCTCTTTGATGACGTTTATTTTTCAAACGAGCATGGATTAAAAGAAACACGTTATGTCTTTTTAGAACAAAATCAATTACCCCATCGTTGGCCCTCTTTCGAGCACGATCGTTTTGTCATCGCAGAAACAGGGTTTGGTACTGGGCTTAATTTTCTTGCTGCATGGGCCTGTTTTTTTCAATTTTGTGACGTAAATCCAACATCAAAATTACAACGGCTTCATTTTATCAGTTTTGAAAAATTCCCTCTATCAAGAATTGATTTAGAAAAAGCACATTCTTTTTGGCCTGAGCTTGAAAAATGGGCGACCCTTTTACGCAAAAGCTACCCTCCCGCCTTAGCAGGCTGCCATCGCCTCATTTTTGAAGAGGGCAGGATCACACTGGATCTTTGGTTTGGAGACATAAAAGAAACCCTGCCTCAAGTCTGGAATGCGGATGAAGGGCTCGTGGATGCTTGGTTTTTGGATGGCTTTTCTCCAAGTAAAAATCCTCAAATGTGGGAACCCTCTCTTTTTGAAGGGATGGCCGATTTAGCAAAAAATGCGTGTACCCTCTCGACCTTCACTTGTGCCGGTTTTGTTCGCCGTGGCCTCATGGATGCAGGCTTCAATATCACAAAAGAAAAAGGCTTTGGAATAAAACGTAACATGCTCTGCGGTGTCTTTTCTCGAACCCACGCATACAAAGATCCCACACCTTGGTACAAACGAAGAAAATCTCAAAACACCCAGAGCATCGCCATTATTGGAGGGGGGATTGCAAGCGCCACACTGGCTTTATGCCTGACACGAAGAGGCAAAAACGTCACGCTTTATTGCGAAGATGAACACCCAGCAGAAGGCGCATCAGGCAATCGGCAAGGGGCTGTTTTTCCTCTTCTTAATGGCGATGACGATGCCGTATCGCGTTTTTTTGCGCCCGCTTTTCTTTTTTCAAGGCAATTCATCCAAAACGCGGTAGATCCAGAAGAATTTGATCATCAATGGTGCGGTGTCACTCAACTCGCTTGGAATGAAAATAGCAAAAAGAAAATCGATAAAATACTCAATCAAGGATTTCCAGATGAATTGCTCACCCCATTATCCTCAGAGCAAGCAAAAGCGCTTACCCAGATTGAAACCCATTTAGAAGGGCTTTTTTTTCCATTAGGCGGTTGGCTTTGCCCACAAGAGCTCACGCAAAAGATGATACGCAAAGCAAAAGAAAGTGGACGTTTAAAGTGCCACTTTAATACACATATCACAGCCTTAAGCCAAAATGAGACAGGCTGGGAATTGCAGATGAAAGACGCAAAAGTCACCCACACAACCCTTATCATTGCAAACGGACATAAGGGGGTTGAATTTAAGCAAACAGAAGACATTCCAGCTTATCCTGTGCGTGGGCAAGTCACCCACATCAAAACAACCCCCACCTTAAAAAATCTCAAAACCGTGCTCTGTTACGATGGCTATTTAACCCCAGAGAATCCCAAAAATCATACCCATTGCATCGGCGCCACTTACAACCGAAATGAAAAAAACAATGATTTTAGAATGCGCGATCAAATCAATAACAAAGCACGTTTAGTGCAGTGCATTGACACCGAGTGGGCGAACGAAATTGACATTGAACACACACAGGCCCGCATCGGTGTGCGAAGTGCAAGCCGTGATCATCTTCCTTTTGTAGGAGAAGTCTGTGACGCTGAAAAACAGCCCAACCTGTACCGCTTCTTATCCAGAAAAAAAGGAGAAATACCCGATATTCCAGCCCACACAGATCTTTATTGTCTTTTGGCGCTCGGCGCACGAGGATTAACCTCCGCGCCTCTGTTAGGTGAGGTTTTGGCCTCTCAAATCTGTGGCGACCCCCTCCCCCTTCCTAAAAATATCTTGAATGCACTTCATCCAGCAAGAAAATGGGTAAAAAAACAACTTAAAGAAAAATAAAAAATGCGGGCTTGGCCCGCATAGACAAAATTAAAAAAGAATGTTTATTTTGATAAAATCAAGTGATTCACTTGATTAAAAGTCACCGTATTGCTGACATTGGCCCAAGAGGACAATTGACATTCTTTCGAATAAATTTTTACTTTTAAATCATTCACCAGCGCGGTTTGAAAAAGTTCAAGCATTTTTGAATAACCCGAATTCTTAAAAATATACTGATAGCCTTCTATCAAAGCGCAATCATTGATATTTGTATTTCCAGTGACTTTGACCACCACCGTATTCTGAGCCGATAAATAAATCTTTTCGACATTCACGTCTTCACTCCAAGCAGCTGAATGCGCTTTAGAAAGAAAAAATGCAAGGTAACACGCCAAAAAAAACATTGATTTAAAATACATACCACCTCCGAAACCACAACAAATCTTCAGGTTTTATTCTAATGAAGATAACAGGCAGATATCAGCGTTTTTAAATAAACCGTTCCGTTATTCTCATTATGTAAAATCATCTTTTTGATTCAGAGGGGACGCGTTTTATTATTTTTTGCCTCGTTCAAGGATCCTTTTGAATCTTGCCTCTAATTCTTCCATCGTCTTTTTCTCAGACTCCGTTAAAACGCGGGTACCGCTGGCCTCAGAGACTGGAGGCTGTTGCGGTGCAAGACCACGATCTCGTGGAGGGGCAGGAGGAGGAGCGCGATGTATGCCACGGGAAGGGCGATGCGCGTTTGGTTGGAGTGCCCTAAAAGCCGGGAGCCTTGAAGCTGGAGGGGCCGAGGGCCTAGGAGCTGAAAAAGCCAGGGGCCTAGGAGCAGGAGGAGCCGAAGGAAGCACAGGAGACTGGATAAGCTTCCCCTGCGCATCCGCAAGTGAAATCGTTAAGGCCGGGCGCGTTTCTCCACTATCTCTTGCGCGTTTATGAGCTTTTCGAGGCATTAAAGAGGGCATCTCTAACAATGCCAAACCCTCTTTTGGTACACCAGGTAAAAATTCCTGTTTTTTCACAATGGCTTGCACCGCACATTTATCCCAATACCTCATTGTGCTAAGAGGCACGCCATACTTATTCCCTAGCAGGTTGATCGCGTGATGAAAAGCAATGGCTTCCTTTTCATTGCCGAGCAAATAGAGACTTTTTACCATTCGGCTTAAGCGCAATTGATTATGATCGTTCTGATTTAGCCATTTTGGCTTATCTTTTCGATAATCGCATGAAGGTACAATTTGATATTTCGGCGTTCCTGCCCCCATTTCTTCTAATTTTAAAAAATTAAGCATGATTCTAAAAGCCATCCGTTGCCGCCTTTGAACATCAGAATCCATATTCAACACTTGAACGGTTTCTTCATCAAGTATCGGGGCCGTCCTATTATGTGGACTTATAGTGGTAGTAGGAAAAATATGTTGAATAAACTTATGTTCTGCCTCAAGATCCTCCGCGCTGTAAGACATTATCCCATTAAAAGTGACCATTATATCACCGTTCCTTCCCTGCCCCTCTTGACGCAAAACAGGGCGTCCTTCCAAAAAAAAGCTATATATCAAGCGTGCATTTTGAGTTTGGATCCAAGGGGGCGCATCAAGCTCAACCTTTTTGGTTTCAGAGTATTGAATAACAGGTTCGTATTTCGCTCCAGGAAGAAGCCCGCCGTCACCAGGACCCACTTGGCCACTCGAACCCCTCCCTCCCGGACCCGACGCCCCCCCGGATCCTTGCGCGCCGCTTTCTCTTTGGCTGGAAGGCCTGCTCAAGCCCCCTAAAGCAAGAGGCCCCCTCAAAAAAGAAGCAAGAGGCCTGTTCTCTCGCGGTGGCGGCGGAGACGCAGACGCAGACGCAGACGCAGACGCAGACCCAGACTCAGGGGATTGGGGGGAATTATCAAGGCTTACACTGGAAAAAGGGGATCTACCTCTTTCTGGAGATGACTCTCTTGAAGCTGCTCCCGTTTTGCTGGCGTCAGAGGGACCTGGATTTTTAATTGGCATATCAACCTACCGTCATCAATTTTATTTATTTTCCTCATCTTAAATACCCTTGATAAAAGAAACAGTGAATAAAAATGATTTCGTTCCTTTTTTCCCCTGTTAATGCCCTATATGGATGACGTCGAGACCCTAAAACCTCCGATTTTAAAAAGCAAGACTCATTGACAAATGAATTGATAAAGCATTGAAATACATGCCATCTATACCATTCATATTTAAAATGAAAGCGCTTCTTTTCTCTTTGATTCAAAAAGTGACGGTCTCAAAGAAGATTGCGCATAAAATGCCCTTAACGCCTCTGAATATATTTTGGCTCGTGAAGGGATCCCTTCTTCAAGGTATATCAAAACCTGTTGCCGTACTTTTTCTGTAAACATCCCTCTGTCTGACTCAGTGCCGCTTAAATTGTCACAACTGACTTGAAAACGGAATCCACAACTGGCGCACAAAATCCATTCAATCGCTTGTGGTTTCACTTCTACTTTTTCAAATTCAGCTTGTACTTGCGCGTTGCGCCCATCCGGTTGATACCAATAGCCATAATCTTCTAACAAACGACGCTCAGCGCCCGCAATACACCAATGTGCAATTTCATGAAGCGCTGAGGCAAAAAATCCACGCGCAAAAATAATACGATGAAAAGAATGCGTGGCATCAGCAGGTAAATAAAGAGGTTCATCACCACCAAGGGACAATTGAGTGTTAAAGCTTTGAAAGAAGGTGTCATTGAAGGTTTTAATTAAATCATTGTAATCATGGAGCATCTTAAATTATCTCTTTTTTTGAAAAGCATAAAAGAGCGCATTTTACTGCGAAAAAAAAGGGGTGTCCCCTTTAAATAAAACGAAAAAAAGGAGATCAAGCTCTCCCTTTGCCTTTCATTTTAAATCTGTGGTGTGTTTGTTTTCACGTCTGCATTTTGAGCGCGATGACGCAAAAGGTGATCCATTAAAACAAGAGCGACCATGGCTTCTGCAATAGGCACCGCACGGATCCCAACACAAGGATCATGGCGCCCTCGCGTCACCACATCCACGCTTTTTCCTTCGAGATTGATGGTTTCCCCTGGAAGCGTAATACTGGATGTCGGCTTCAATGCAAGGTGTGCAATGATGTTTTGTCCCGATGAAATTCCGCCTAAAATACCGCCAGCATGGTTTGATTTAAAACCTTGTGGAGTGAGGGCGTCTCGGTGCTCACTGCCTCGTTGCCTCACCACATCAAAGCCATCACCTATTTCAACCCCTTTTACGGCGTTGATGCTCATTAAAGCAAACGCAATTTCAGCATCTAATCTATCAAAAACAGGCTCCCCCAAACCCAGTGGCACCTTCGTTGCCACCACTGTGAGTTTGGCCCCAACAGAGTCGCCTTCTTTTTTTAATGTACGGATCAAGGCATCTAAGGCCTCTAATTTTGTAACATCAGGGCAGAAAAAAGGATTTTGTTCAATTTGATCCCAATCGACATGGTCCATTTTGATCTCCCCCATCTGCGAAAGGTAAGCCCGAATTTCAATACCAAAAGCCTGCTTTAAGTATTTTTTCGCGATCCCTCCTGCCGCCACCCGCATGGCGGTTTCTCGCGCTGAGGCACGCCCGCCACCACGGTGATCTCGTATCCCGTATTTTTGATGGTAAGTATAATCTGCGTGACCCGGCCGAAAACGGTCAGAAAGTGTCGAATAATCTTGCGAACGTTGATCGGTATTTTCAATAAGAAGGCCTATCGGGGTGCCTGTTGTTTTTCCTTCAAAAACCCCAGATAAAATCTTCACCGTGTCTAATTCACGCCGTGAGGTCGTGTATTTAGACGTACCGGGACGACGACGGTCAAGATCTTTTTGCAGATCAAAAAGAGACAATTCAAGCCCAGGAGGGCAGCCATCCACAATACACCCAAGTGCAAGGCCATGACTTTCACCAAACGTGGTCACTCGGAACATTTGACCGATTGTATTGCCCGCCATAAGAATTCCTTTTTTTACTTTACTGAAACAAGAGGATTAACATAAATCAAATACAAAAATGAATAAAGAGAACAAGAAAAAACAAAGAATCAGATCATTCATCCTCTTTCATCTCTTTCTCTTTTTTATGCCCAAATATACCCAAGACACTTGAAGATGCGCGCCTGCAGCAAACGAGTGAAGGCCCTGAGCATAGATGGACTTTGTGATTGATCTTAAGCGAGAGCCAACAACCACGCAGCTTCAAAGGCGACGGGTAAAGGTGAAGGAAAATAAACGACGTCATAGAGATGAAAGAGAACAGCCAAGAGCCTCGTATCGTCAAAAACTACGAGGATCAAACGTCAGCAATATCAGTCTCTATACATTGAAAAGGCATCAGAAACTTTCATTAAATCTTGATAATTCATCATGAAAACACCGTGCCCACCATTTTCAAACTCAAGCCAAATTAAAGGCAAGTCTGGGTATTGCGCTTCAATGTGCACCATTGAGTTTCCAACTTCACAAATCAATACACCGTCTTCATTTAAATAATCGGGTGCATTGGCGATGATCCGGCGCAACAAATTTAAACCGTCCAATCCTGCCGCCAAAGCTAACTCGGGCTCATGAGAAAATTCTTCAGGCAGGCTGTTCATGTCTTCTTCATCCACGTAAGGCGGATTTGAAACAATCACATCGTATTTATCTTGTCCAAAATCACCTCGGGCCAATTCTTTAAATAAATCAGAACGAAGAGGGAAGACTTGCTGTTCAAAACCGTGATCTTGAATATTAATTTCCGCTACATCGAGCGCATCTGCCGAAATATCCACCAAGTCCACTTCCGCTTCAGGAAAAACATAAGCGCAAGCAATACCAATACAGCCACTACCAGAGCACAAGTCTAGAATTCGCTTTGGCTCAGAGGTTAAGAAAGGGGCAAATCGATTTTGGATTAATTCACCAATGGGGGAGCGAGGCACAAGAACCCGCTCATCAACATAAAATTCATGGCCACAAAAATAAGCCACATTGGTCAAATAAGGAACAGGAGTGCGCGAATTAATACGACGTGTCACCCGCTCAACAATACGATGACGTTCACTGGTCGTAAGACGAGAATCTCGGATTTCGCAGGGTGCATCAATAGGAAGATACAAAGTGGGCAATACCAATTGCACGGCTTCATCCCACGCATTGTCTGTTCCGTGACCAAAAAACAGGTTTGCAGCATTAAAGCGGCTCACCGTCCAACGCAACATGTCCTGTAACGTGCGCATCTCGTTGACCACTTCTTCAACAATGATCTTATCCAAAGGACCTCCATTTATCTCATTCAAGGTGTAAAACTGAGCAAGCGAAAAAACACATAGCTCCGCTCCTGTTGCTTTCGTTTCGAGAGTCTTTTATTTCAGGTACAATGCATTTATCTGTATTGGGAATTGACTTATGAGCAAGAAAATTACGCTATCTGACGATGATTTATCATTGTTTCGCAACGAAGTAAAAGGCATTAAAAAGCTGGAGCAGGATACCATAAACCCGACCCGACGCCACACAGTGCATTCATCTCAAAAAAAACGAACAGAGTCCATCGAGCGCGACCATAGTTTTTATTTTTCAGATGAATTCGAACCCTTGCTCAAAGAAAATGTTCCCACTCAATATGCACGAAGCGATGTTTCAAAATACGAAGTGAAACGACTAAGACGCGGTGTTTATGCCCCTGAGATGTTTTTAGACTTGCATGGCATGACCCAAACAGAAGCCAAACGTGAGCTTGGCGCTTTGATTACGGCATGCATCCAGAAACATGTTCATTGTACGTGTGTCATGCATGGTATTGGAAAACACATCTTAAAAAGAAGAACACCCATTTGGTTAGCCCAACACCCTGACGTTTTAGCCTTTCACCAAGCCCCCCTTGAATATGGCGGAAACGGCGCCTTGTTGGTTTTAATTGATATTCCAGAAAAATAACACCTTTTTAAGGGGTTTTTAGCCATAAAAAGTGACTTTTCTCTGTTTTCGGATCCAATTCAATACAGGCAATTCCAGAAGTCGGAAACATCGGTGCAGACATACCGGGTGAAAATTCAGCCGTTAAATAACCCACAAGGGGCAAATGAGACACAAGTAACAAAGATGAAATATTTTCAAGCCCGACCAAAGCCCTTAAATAGACAGCAATTTGCTCCCAATCACCAAAAGGTGTTAACGCATCTTCAGTTGTAACATGTTGATGCGGAATAATATCTTCACATGCTTTCCATGTCTGCTGTGCCCGAAGATAAGGACTGACCAAGATCTTGTCTAAAGGAGAAACGACATGATGATTGACAAGCCATTCGGCCATCTTGATGGATGTATGCTCCCCTTTCGGCGTTAAGGGACGTTCTTCATCTGACGATGCAAATGTCTGGGCTTCACCGTGGCGCATGATATAAATATACATAAAATAAATGTTTTTTTGTCAATGGTTCGTTCATGCTAGCAGCACAAAACGCTTTCTGGAATCCCTTATCTTGAGATGTTTGCCTCAAACAGCTTGGGTGTACATAATGATTACATCGCCGTAACAAATACAGGTGCTTTGTGCATATTAGTCCGAATGACCATCGTAAATACCGCAGCATCACTCTGCGTAATGCCTTGCGTGTCTTACTCATTGAAGATGCCAAAGCCCCTCGAAGCGCGGCGGCACTCAGCGCCCATGTTGGGCATTTTTCAGACCCTTTGGAAAGAGAAGGTCTTGCTCATTTTCTTGAGCATATGCTTTTTTTAGGCACAGAGAAATACCCCTGTATGGGCGAATTTCAAACCTTTATCAGTCAACACGGCGGCAGCAATAATGCCTGGACGGGGCTCGAAAACACCACTTATTTCTTTGATATTCAATCTGATTTTTTTCAAGAAGCCTTGGCACGTTTTGGTGCCTTTTTTTCAACGCCTTTGTTTCATTACGAAGCCGTTGAAAAAGAGCGAAACGCCGTTGAGTCAGAATACCGATTAAAAATTCAAGATGATGTAAGGCGCATTTATCAAGTCCACAAAGAGACCATCAATCCTTTGCATCCTTTTTCCAAATTTTCTGTCGGAAGCAAAGAGACCCTAGAGGAACGTGAAGGCCAGAGCATTCGAGACGACCTTATCGCCTTTTTTAAATCACACTACAGCGCCAATCTCATGACCCTCGCCGTCATCGGCCCGCATTCTCTCGATACCCTAGAGACCCTTACCCGTGAAGCTTTTGAGGACATACCCAACCGTCATCTCTCCCCCTTTGTGCCGACAGCTCCTTTCGTTGAAAAAAAACAACTTCAGCAATTTATTCGTATCGAGCCTATAAAAGATCTCAGAAAACTCACCCTGACCTTTGTGCTGCCAGACGCAAATCCACACTACAAAATCAAACCCCTCTCCTACATTGCCCACTTACTGGGCGATGAAAGCACAGGGAGCCTCATCTCCTATTTAAAATCAAAAGAGTACGCTAACAATCTCTCTGCCGGCGGAGGGAACAATGGCTCTAATTTTCGCGAATTTTCCATCAGTTTAGGCTTAACAAAAAAGGGGCTTACCAACATAGATGACATTGTCTGTGCCGTTTTTCAAAGCCTGCATCTCATCCGTAAAGAAGGCCTCAGCGCTTGGCGGTATGATGAAAAACGTGCCGTACAAGAAATGGCTTTTCGCTATCAGGAGCCCAAGCGCCCCATCGATACTGTCAGTCATCTGGTGCTCAACATGCAGCATTACGAAGAAGAAGATCTGATTTACGGTGACTACATGATGCAAGGTTACGACGAAGCATTAATTCGCGAGCAATTAAATACCTTGATCCCAGAACACCTTCGTATCACCCTTATCGCCCAAGGCGAAAAATACAACAAAAAAGCCCTTTGGTATGACACGCCCTACAGCTCGACCCCCTTTACAGATGAACAAGTTCAAAAATGGAAAGACCCTTATCTCTCTCCTGCGTTGACCTTACCCAAACCGAATCCTTACATTTGTTATGATATCAACCCTTCTTTGATCACAGCCCCTGAAATCACCCTTCCCGAATGCATACGCACTGAACCTGGTTTTCGTTTGTGGCACTTTCAAGATCCTCTTTTTCATGTACCTAAAGAGGTTATTTATATTTCAATTGAAAGCCCACATGCCGTTTCTTCCGTTCAACACATCGTCAAAACCCGTGTGAGTGTTGAAATGCTTTTAGAAGCGATTAACGAGACAGCCTACCCTGCCGAAATTGCCGGGCTTAGCTACAACATATATGCCCACCAAGGAGGAGCCACATTAAAGCTCTGCGGATTTAATGAAAAACTGCCTTTATTGCTTAATGTGATACTCGACAAATTCATCCAAAGAGATTTCAAGCCTGCGCGTTTTAACGTCATTAAAACCCTTCTGCTGCGCAACTGGAGAAATGCCTTAAAAGACAAACCTATAAACCGCCTCTACAACACCCTCACCGGCATTTTACAACCCAACAATCCGCCTTACGAAGCCCTCATAGACGCCCTTGAAAATCTCGAGGTCAGTGCTTTGCCTGAATTTATTGAGCTTGTTTTGTCCAATCTGTACATTGACATGTTTGTGTATGGCAACGGACAAAAAGAAAAAGCCCAAGCCTTAGGAAACACCGTAAAACAGGTCTTTCATCTGGATAAACAAAACCATCAAGAGCCAAAACGGCCTTTGGTGCTTCTTGAAAATCAAGGAAACGCCTTTTTTCATTTGCCCTGCCAAAGCGCAGACTCCGCCGTGGTCGTCTACTACCAAAGCCAAGGAAGAACCCCAGAAGATGTCGCCTTGTTCACCTTCGCACAGCACCTTGTCTCCGCTGCTTTTTTCAGTGAGCTTCGCACAAAACAACAACTCGGTTACATGGTCGGCTCCGGCAACATGCCGCTCAATCGGCATCCAGGACTTCTCTTTTATGTTCAGTCCCCTTTTGCCGGCCCTGCAAAATTATTGGATGCCATTGATGATTTCTTAAATGCTTTTTATTTACTTTTACTCGAACTCAATGAAAAACAATGGGAAACCAGCAAACACAGTTTAATTGCCCAAATTGAAGAGCAGGAGACCCACTTTTTATCACGCGCGCAGCGCTATTGGATTTGTATTGGAAATAAAGATCTTGATTTTTCACAACGTCAAAAAGTGGCCGACGCGCTTCGCCATTTAGAGCGGGCTGAAATGGTCAAATTTGTGGTTCAAAAACTCAAACCACGCACCTCAGACCGACTTATTATGCAAAGCTGCAATGCTGCGCATTTAGGTCAACGCATCCAAGCGCAAGAAATTACCTCTGTCACGGCGTTCAGACGCCACCGATTAGAATACGATTAAAAAATAAAACCTAAAATGCACAAGCAAAAAACAAAGAAATGATCCTAAAATAATCCCCTCTTTCTCTTCACAAAAAAAGAAAACAAGCACCAAAGCCCCTTTTAAAAGGGGCATTTGAAGAAAATAATGAAAAAATGAAGGTCGGCAAGGCAGGAGATCACCCTTCTTGCCGTTGCATGTTGCGAGGTTTATACCCGTCACTTTGAAGATACAGGGTATGAAAAGAGCAGCGCCACCTCATTCATGAGCCCCAGTGTTATTCATGGGGCCAACATCTTCGCCAAGGTTCTACATCTTCAAAGATAAAATAAAAATCTGTTCCGTTTTTGACCTTTGCAAGATCATGCACAAGACCCCTTCTGTTTCATTGCACATTTTCTTTTAAAAAACAGCGATTATTTGCCGCCATCACTTTTAAACGTTTGCATGGAGCAAAGCGCTCTCCATACTTGGCCTCGTGATCTTCTAAAAGCTCAATCACACGCGCGAGGCCCAAATAATCCATGTAACAAAACGGACCACCTAAAAACGGAGGGAAACCAATTCCAAACACCGCACCAATATCGCCATCTCGTGCCGAATGAATCACGTTCTCATCCAAACAGCGCACCGCTTCATTTAATAACATCAACACGCACCGCAACGCAATTTCATGACCGTTTAAATAAGGAGCCACTTTGATTTGTAAAAGACGGTAAATGTTTTTATCCACTTTTTTCGTTTTCCCCTTATAAAGGAAAAAACCTTTTCCGCTTTTTTTGCCTTTTCTTCCATCAGCCAGCATAAGATCGAACAAATCAGGGGCTTTAAAACGCCCACCAAGCTCTGTCATTAAAATAGGGCTGATTTTAGAGGCCACATCAATGCCAACTTCATCCAGCAAGGTCATCGGACCGACAGGAAAACCAAAATCTAAAAAGGCCGTTTCGATGCGTTCAATGGATTCACCCGCTTGTAAAATAAGGGCGGCTTCATTCAATAAAGGGGCCAAAATTCGGTTAACATAAAATCCCGCTTTATCCGCAACCACAATCGGGGTTTTACCTTGTTTTTTAGCCAATGCAAGCACCGTTGCAAGGGTGGTGTCTGAGGTTCCGGCATGCGGGATCACTTCCACCAAAGGCATTTTTTCAACCGGACTAAAATAATGCAAACCCACAATGTTTTCAGGCCGTTTTGCCCCTTTCGCTACTTGATAAATAGGAATAGAAGAGGTATTTGTTGCAAAAAAGGTGTTTTCACTTAAGGTCGATTCAATTTCTGCAACCAGCTTTAGTTTAAGGGCGAGATCTTCAAATACGGCTTCAATAACCAAATTACACCGTGACATTCCCTTCGCATTCGTCGTGGCGCTGATCCTTGACATTTGCTCATACCACTGAGATGCGGTGATCATCCCACGTTTATATTTTTGATGAAGCAAGGTGTAATTGTAATTTAATGCATTAAGCAAACCGTCTTGGTTTACGTCTTTAATACGTACAGGAAGTTTGGCTTGATTGGCTGTTACATTCGCGATGCCAGCTCCCATTAAACCCCCGCCCATTATCGCGACGCCTTTCACTTCTACGGCTGGCGCCTCCACCACTTTTTCTTTTCTTATTTCTGTGGACAATAAGAACAAACGCCGAAGCGCCGCTGATTCAGGGGTTATCACTAAACGCGAGAAACAGTGCGCTTCACGTTCTAATCCCTCCGCCATTCCATATTGTATGCCTTGCTTTATCACTTCTAAAGCAATCAAAGCGGCAGGGTAATTTCCACGTGTTTTTTTATGTACTTTTTTTGCTGCCTGATTAAAAACAACTGCACGAAGCAGGGAATTTTTAACCATCAGCCAATCAAATAAATGCGTCTTCTTTTTCGGTTTTGCTTTTAAAGCAAGTTGCTCTGCAACGCGCAAATAAATGGAATGAGGCACCAATTCATTCACCAGCCCTTTTCTTTTTGCTTGTTTGGCACGCAATGACGTACCCGATAAAATCATGTCAAGGGCACAGGCAAGGCCAATTAAGCGAGGTAAACGCTGCGTTCCACCCGAGCCTGGAAGTAGACCCAGTTTTATTTCAGGCAAACCCAATTGGGTTTTTTCATCCTCTGTTGCAACACGACTGTGACACGCCAAAGCAAGCTCCAAACCGCCGCCAAGGCAGGCACCATGAATGGCCGCTACAACATGAAAAGGCAAGGCTTCAATCCGCGAAAAAAGACGCTGACCTTGCTCTGAAATCCAGTGAGCATGCTCAGCACTTGTACAATCATCGAGCATGCGCACATCAGCGCCAACAATAAAGTTGTCCGGTTTCGCAGAATAAAAAACAAGTCCCTTTACTTCTTTTTTTTCTTCTAATTGATTTAATATTTCATTGATTTCATTTATAAAACAGGTCCGCAAGACATTCATCGTTTTGCCTTGCACATCCATCTTCAACCACGCGACGCCATTTTCTGCAAGGTGCATCGAAAAATGAGCATGTTTTGAGGTTATTTTATCCGTCATTCTGTCACCTCTAAAATCATTGCGGCCCCTAAACCTCCAGCAGCACAAGCGGTATTAAGCGCAAACCCACCTCCTCGACGACGGAGCTCATGCAAGGTTTGCGTGATCATTCGCACTCCCGTCGCTGCAAAAGGATGCCCATAGGCTATCGAGCCACCCAAAACATTGAATTTATCCATGTCAATTTCTCCAATCTTCTGACTCCGGTTGAGCTTTTCTTTTGCAAAGGTATTGCTGTTAAACATTTGAATATTCGCCAGAGTCTGTGCTGCAAAAGCTTCATGCATATCAATCAAGGTTAAATCACTTAAAACAAGTCCAGCGCGAGCAAGAGCAATGGGCGTCGCATACGCAGGTCCCATCAACATATCTTGTTTTACGTCAATTCCGGAAAAAGCATAAGCGCGTATAAAACCCAGAGGGGCAAGCCCCAGCTCTTTTGCGCGTCCTTCACGCATCAAAAGCACCGCGGCAGCGCCGTCAGTTAAACCCGTGCTGTTTGCGGCAGTAACACTGCCATGCGCCAAATCAAATACGGGAGGTAAAGACGCATATTTTTCCAAAGGGCTGTCTTCTCTTATGGTGTTGTCTTTTTCTATCCACGAGACATAAGGGGCAGGAAAAGAAATCATGACGTCATCGCGCATTTTTCCATCTTGCCAAGCTTTCGCCGCGAGCTGATGAGAACGATACGCAAAAGCATCTTGATCTTCTCGCCCAATACAATACGTTTTCGCCATTTGCTCCGCGGTTTGCCCCATGCTAAATCCTGTTGAGTATTCAGAAATAGAAGGGGGGACAGGTCGCAAATCAGAAAAGGAGATCTGACGGATTAATTTAATGCGCTCTCTTATGCTTTTTGCTTTACTCATGGCCAACAAGATTGCAGCCATTTTTTTAGAAACCCCGACAGGCAAGACAGAAGCCGAATCTGCCCCACCCGCAATGCCTACATCAATGTTCCCCATCAGGATACTTTCTGTCACATTGACCACGGACTGAAAACTGGTCGCACAAGCGCGGCTCACACTGTAAGCATCCGTTCTCACATCCATGCCTGTTCCAAGAACAATTTCTCGTGCAATATTTGGGGCTTCTGGCATTTGAATCACTTGACCAAAAACAAGAAGATCAATTAATGTCGGATCTAATGCTGTGCGAAAAAGCAATTCATTAATGAGCATTTTTCCAAGTTCGAGAGCTGACAAATCAATGAATGACGTCGATTGCTTAGCAAACGGGGTTCGAAGCCCTGCAACGATTGCAATTCTTTCATTTTGACGCGTCATTAAATTTTGAGAAGGGATCATTACCTGTCCTTGTTATAAAAAGATCAAAGAGAAAATGAGCTTTCATTGAGTATATGAGCATGAAGACGATGAAAATAGTGAAAAAAAGCAATAAAAAACCACCTATCGACCTCATAATCAATAAAACCAGATGAAATGAAAATGCATCAAATGAATCAAAACGGATCACATGAAATTAAAGGCTGAAAAAGAGCGATTCTTAATACTCCCCAAAAACAAGCCCCCTTTTAATTTTCATCAAATTCTATTTTAAGCAAGTAATGTCATTCAATTGCTGAATTTATGTGATGACTTCAAAGCTATTTATAGATTCTATTCTCTCACATATAAAAATACAGACACTGCACCTAATGAATGAAGATTATTTTCATGTAAGTCTTGTTATATCAAAGATATACTCCAACTGCACTCCCTTTAAAAATAGAAATTCAAAACCCAGACTTCATCAAAAAAAGAGAAAGCGCAGACAAAAAACAGACCTTATGGCATTTTCTTTTTTTGAAATCTAATCTAATGCAATGTTTTTATTTCATTTTCAGTCATCTCGGTTTTGTCCAATAATTCATATAGATTTGAGACCCAGCTCCTCTATTTTAAAGACGTATAGGTTTGAAGGGCTCGCCTCTATTTTGACGAGCATTTAATAAACATTTACCGATGCCTAATAAAAGAACGGATTCAATATCATCGCCGCCACCAAATTTCGATATATTTTACAATTTCGTTAACAAACACCGTTAAAAAATACACTAAAAAACATGCCATCCGCTATGTAGATAAATACATAAAAATACTCACTCACTCTTTTTTCTGTATTTCTATTTAAAAATCCTGAAAGACAGGCAATGCGAGTCAGGCCTCTGATTTTACTCAAGCACTTGGAAAAGCACGATGAAAAGGGATAAAGAGCAATAAATGACATAAAACATGAAAATTTGAAGTTTTTTTGTTTTGCAGACGTTGCGTTTTTAGGATATATAAATATAAAAAACAATATGATATTTAAGAAGCATATTTTACAATTATTTTTAGCGTTGTGTTTTTCCTTTGTAAGGTGCTTAGCTTATGCAGCTCATCTAGCACAAAAATAAAATATGGCTCGAAATAAAGCAGAACCCCTACCTTAGTTTAAATATTCTGCTTCAATTAGGCCAAGCGCGAAAACGGAGTTTCTACATATTGATCTCTCAATGAAATACTTCATAATCAAACTTGAAACTTATTCACGTAATTTTTCAAATGAATTCATCGTGATGTATTCATTATTTAAATGCCTTAATAATTCAATCGCTCATTAAAAAAGCGCTGTTTTATATTACCTGGAATGATTTTAAATATGTTACGAAAGAAAACCTCTGCGTCTCAGGTCTTTAATGATGTGGATAAACAAAGACGCTATGAAGCACTCGTCAAAGCATGGTACAAAGATCTCTTCCGTTATGCCTATTGGCTCACAAAAGATCAACATATTGCTGAAGATCTTGTGCAAGAAACATGCTTGCGAGCATGGCGGGCGCTGGATTCCCTTCAAGACGATAATGCAGCAAAATCTTGGCTTATAACCATACTTCGCAGAGAAAATGCCAGACGTTTTGAACGAAAACAGCTGGAATATGTTGAATTCGATGAAAATCTAATCGTTGACAATAGTCAACCTTCCGATGATTCTAAGATTGACACAGAGTTGCTTCACCAACAAATTATGCGATTAGAGCCTGAATATCGGGAACCACTTGTTCTGCAAGTGCTCGCAGGCTTTAACGGTGACGAAATTGCTAATATATTGGATTTAAATAAAAACACCATCATGACTCGCTTATTTAGAGCTCGAAATAAATTAAAAGAATTCATGGATAAACAGACACTCTCAAAAAGAGGAAATAAGAATGGACGAGCTTGAATTTCGCCGCCGTCTTCTCGCGAACCCTCATGACAGCGATCCAGACATTTTAGCGGCAAAAATAGCATCACCGAAACACCTTAATCTTGCGGCTGAATTAGAGGAACTCGATGCGTTAATTGATCAAACTTTACGCGTTGATGTCCCTGATACCCTCGTCGATAAAATTCTGTTTCAACAAAACAGTGGTCTTTACAGAACAACCCGAAAAACCAAATTAAACTTTGCAATGGCCGCCTGTATGGCTTTTTTCTGTGGACTCATGCTCGGTATATTTAAAGATCAACTCCATTTTAGCGACCCAGACTCATCGAAATTAACGAAAATAGCCATTGAACATTATTACAGCGAAAATGCATTCACTGAAAATATCAATGAAAATGCAACACTTCAACAAATTAACCTTAAACTCGCCCCGTTAAATCATCAATTAACAGAAGAACTGCCTGGCGAAGTGACGTATATCAATTATTGTGGCTTTAATAATCAGCGGGCTTTACATATTGTATTAAAAGAACATTCAGGTTCGATTGTGAATATTTTTTTGGTCCCAGAATCCTCCATAAGCCCCGAAGACTATTCTGACGGCAGCATGAAAGCCATTTCTTTACCTTCAGAAAATAAAAATACGCTTATTCTCGTTGGAGAAAAGAATCTGAACCTTAGCCCTTTGGCTGAACAATTAAGAAAAAGTCTCAATCAAAAAATATGAGCTCCGTGTTCATGCAGTTAAATGCAATCCAGCGCACATTTTTAGATTTAAGATACCGGATTTTACCTCCTTTTTAAGGATAAAAAGGACTGGTCTGATTTCCAAAAAACGATTAGCACCATAGAATCGCTTAGTCAATTAAAAAACAAAACACTAAAATTACATTGGATAATTAACTATGCACCAGAATCGTCTTTTTATTCCGACTGCAATTGCCCTCGCAGTAACACTTCATTCAACTTCTGCACTTGCTGCTGGCTTTCAAGTAAACGGTCAATCAGCAACTGGCCTCGGTCGTGCTTTTGCAGGTGATGCCGTCATTGCCGATAATGCCTCTGTCATGTCACGTAACGCCGCAGGCATGGCCCTTTTTGACACCCCACAAATTTCACTGGGTGCGATTGCTATCAAAACCGATGTCCATGTTAAAGATGCAACTTATCAAGGCAACTCTCTGGCTGACGAAGAAATTGGGGGCACTTCTTATGTCCCTAATATTTATTATGTTCACCCTATCAATGACACCTTCACTCTGGGTGCGGCCATTTTTTCGAACTTCGGTACCAAAACGGAATTCAGCGACAACTATACCGCCAATGAATTTGGTGGCTTGAGCGATCTTAAAAGCATGAATTTCGGTCTGAGCGGAGCTTACCGTTTGAACGAACACCTTTCATTAGGCTTGGGTCTTGATCTCGTCACAGGAACAGGAAAACTCAAACGCCACAAGACCATTCCCAATATCGGTAAACTTGATTTACTGAATGTCGATGCAGAAGGCACCGGATTAGGCTGGAACATCGGCGCCATATATGAAGTCAATGAAAACCACCGTTTTGGCTTAACCTACCGCAACAGTCCAGACATTAAAGCCACTGGCGACACCATGATTTACGCAGGGCAAAAGTTCAAAGGGGAACTCATCATGCCCCTGCCTAACATGGCTGAGTTTTCAGGCTTTCATCAGTTAAACAATGCTTTTGCAGTCCATTATTCCCTGCAATGGATAGAGTGGGACGCCTTCGACAAATTAGCCACCACAAGCAACACAACCTTAAATGAATACAAGTGGAAAAACGCGTTGCATTATTCAATTGGCTCAACCTATACATTGAACGAAGATTGGAAAATTCGTGCAGGCTACATGTATGACAGCAGCGCCCAAGATAAAAAAACTTCGATTTCAGTTCCAGACTCAGATCGTCAATGGCTCTCTACTGGCTTTACCTATGCATTTGGGAAAAAAGCCAGCCTCGATTTTGGTATGACCTATCTTGTAGGAAAAGATGTACAAGTCAACGAAACAAGCGGACTTGGCACAAGCATCAGCGCAACAACCCGTGCAGATGCCCTCCTTTATGGCCTGCAGTACAACTACAACTTCTAATCTTTGTTTACCCAAAAAAAGAAGAAATAAAAAAGCGCTTTGGCGCTTTTTTTTATGCCATCCATTTATATAGAATGAACAAAAAT
>CAMRBZ010000021.1 GCA_947040595.1 uncultured Enterovibrio sp.
CTGACAACCGCCGAAGCCACAGAGGTTGCTAATTTTTGTATACCCTGCTGCATTGTCTGGTGCTTTAGGCCATCATTAAGCGCTTGTTTTACAATTGTCATTGATGCAACTGCTTTGTTCGTGACGGCTCTGTCTTGCGTGGCTATTTCGGCCGTTAAAAGGAGCAATGCCATACCTCTGCCAAAAAAATTTAATACAAAATGAGGATTTTCTTCTACTGATTGCTTTATTGCATCATCAAATTCTTGGCTGTCGATGAAGGCTGTCGCTTGCTCTAAATTGGGTTTATTTTCTGCCGTGACCGTTGGAAGCGAATAAGAGGTGACCTGTGCCCCTCCTGCTAAATGAGAGGGGTCCTTAAAACCAAAAGCCAATAATCTCTCGGAAATAACCCTTTCACTTTTCTTTTTATGTGACTCTTTTTTCACCTCTTCGGTAATGGCTTCTTGATTTTCATGCAGCGGCACGTTTGAGGGTAACGATGATGGAATTATCATATTAAATACCTTATTTTAATGTGTTATTTCGTTTTAAATGCCTTTACTCATATTTTGCAAAATGAACTGTGCTGTTTTTGTTTTTTCGCTTTCAAGTGCCAAAGCGCTTTCCATCATGCCTTGACTTTCCTCCATTATATCTTTGAAGGCTTCTTGTCTTGTTTGTAGCATCGAACTCAATGCTTCCATCGTTTGAAAACGCTGTAAAAGATCCGTTTTGGCTTCACTGACCTGATACCCATACACAGCACTGGTCACCCCCGTCGCACCACCGACTAAAGCGCCCGCAAGAGCCGTACTTTGCGTCGTTAATTGCACGTTAGCCGTCAGCATTTTAGAAAAATTACCGACCATTTCGTTCACCGCCTTTTCAACGATTTTCGTCTTTTGGTCGTTAGTTAAAGTCGTCATACTACTCATACTGGTGTTTAAATTTGTACGCAAAGCTGCACCACCACTGGCCCTGTCCATTAACTGCGTCGAGAATTTCCCCATGCTTTGGCTCATCGTTTTCGCTGCAGTTTTAAGCGCTTCTGGGGTCATTTTGCTCAATGCCGCTCCCATCCCTGCGAATAATTTACTCATCACTTGGTTTACGAGTGTTGAATTTTTAAGGCCCACCGCAATTAAAATAATGCTTGCAAAAGCCATAAGCATACCGAGCACGGATCCTACAATCGCCGCCGTATCAGGGTCTACGCCCAAATCAAGGAGGAAGTCCTCAAGTATGCCGCCAAAGAACTCCGCCATAGGTTGGATCACATTTTCCATTATGGGAGCCATAAGCGTTCCACTGATGGTTTCTTTTCCTGCCGCTGCCAATGCGGAATCTGCAATCACCAAAGTGAGAGAAAGAACAGAAACTGCAACAAGGGCTACATTTCCTGTGACGACGCCAAACACGCCCATAATCAGCGTGCCTATCCCCATGAGTGCTTGTAGAATCGCCCCGCCTATTGTGCTTGCTTGATTTGCCTTCCTTTGGGCTTCTATTTGTTCTTGTTCTGATTTTTTAATTTCAGCTAAATTGACTTCAGCGGATCTCTTTTGATGTTGGCGGTTTGCATCTAATGATTCCAACGCAGAGTCCCCCATAAGCTCCGACATCTGTGCCAATATTTTTGTTAGGCTCGCCTCATAAGAAACAAACTCTTTTGCGCCAATACTTCCGACTGCAAACCCCTCAGGAAAGGCTGGCGGATTAGGCGGCTTAGGAGGCAAGAGTGGCAATGTTGTGGGTTTGTCAGGCTTTGCTCCCTCAGTCGTTTCACCTTCCGTGGAAATGGGTTGATTATTACCACTCCCTGATGCTGTTACTTCTTTTTCAGAAGTGGCCTCTGCATTGGCTTTGTTTTTTTGCGTCTCTTTTTTTAACTCTTCAAAAGAGGCCGCTTCTGCATTTTCTGGGTTGGAAGGAGAAAGAGGTGCTCCTTCTTTTTTTTCTGATTGCTCTGCTTTTTCTGAACTGCGGCGCTGAAATTCTTTTTTCGACTCCTCAACACCGGCTTCAATTTGGGCTTGGGCTGTTTGAGGCGTTTGGGTTAGCATTGAAGTGGAGGGCACAAACTTTTCAACCAGAAGCTTCATTGTGCGTTGGTGTTGCTCACTTCCAACTTTGCGTGCATTTTCCATGGCTGCTGCGCTGTTTTTTACGTCACTCTCCGCGTACTGCTCATTTGAAAGATGCGCGGGTGATTTTGAACTTGAACTAACGTCCATCAGTGTTTTTTCCTTCAGTCATGGAATTAATAAAAAGCGTTGCCATTTGGGTTAATTCTGTTGAGTGGTTATCTTCAATGACCACATCAAAGCAAAATTTAGCTTTGTCATATTTCCTATCAAAAAAATGGCATTGCCCTGCATAAAACATGGGTCTTGCGTCATTCGTTTGGATCATGTGCCCCAGTGCATAAATATCAACCGCATCGCTGTACAGCTTTTTTCTTTGTAAAACAGCACCTAAACCTAAAATATAATCAAGATTTGTGCTGTCTAGCAGGCATAAATACCTAAAAAATTGTTCTGATTCATTGAGTTTCCCTTTTTCAAAAAAAATACAAGCCACTGAATGTAAATTTAAAATGTCTTCATCTGCAATATTTTCGTTTTGCTTGATCGTTTTACCATTAAAGGTCGGGATTAAATTTTGAAACTCGGAAAAGACTGTTTTTAATTCTTCAAGATCATTTTTTTCATTTAACATGGTCACAATCATACACCTCTGTTTATTTGTAATTTATTGTAAGAACCCTTTATTCGCATCGGTCGTGGTTTGCGTCGCGGCGCTGACCAACTTTAAGAAATTGTCACTGACCGACGTTGCTCTTTTAAATTTTTCTGTTGCGGTTTGCATTTCACTTGCGAGCTGCTCTCCTACCGAACTAAAGGCAACTTGAAACGATTGCAATTGATATGTTGTCATTGAAACGGATGTGGTTGTGGGATATCCCGGCGCCATCCCTCTAAACGCGGTCATTAAACTTTCGAATGGGGCGCGGTCTACTGCTAAATAATAGTTTTCTGCAGGCGGGCCTCCTGCTAAAACCAAGCCAGTACCTTGGATCATCTCTTCTGCTTTTGCCTTATTTGCCACAGAAAATTGAATGCTGGCTAATGTTTGTACTATTGAACTTGAAGGATCATAAAAAGCCTTCTGTAACGCATTAAGTGCGACGCCTAATTTTGCAACATCAAATATAATAGTCCCGTTGTCATTATTCACTTGACCGCCGGTAATCATCTCTGAAAGCGCTGTATTTATATTTGAAAATTCACCATATAATTCAGCTGCGATTTCGGCTATTTTCTGATAAGGAATCACATAGGTTTCATCCATGTTGTTAATCACATCTAACACCTTGTCGAATATTACAGAATCAGGAACGATGGTATTTAATCTGGAAAGTGAATCAGGCATTCTGCTTTTTTGTTTTTCATCTAAAAACTTATATTCATCGTCTAAATGTTTCTCTTTATCTAGCGCTATATCCTGTGGCAGTTCACTTTGTAAGATCTCTTTAAGGCTCTCGACCATCTCACTTGTTTTTAAAAAACTAAAATCATCGCCTTTCAATTGACCCAAATCAAACGTCTTCATCTGATTAAATACTTTTTCGTTTTGATAATGGAGTATCTCCAATATTTCACGCGCCTCTTTCAAAGAAAAACTCTGAACTTGCGTCGCGTCCGCCACCAAGACGAGCAATCTTTTTATATTTTCAGCGCGCGATTTTCTGAGCTCCTCTTTGCTTGCCGGGCTTTCTAAATATTCTTGCAACACAGCCCCAATATGCGCCATTTTTGCGGCATCCATCGTTGCATCATTGCTCTGCGCTAAACGGACTTGATTGCGAACCTCAAACTTAATCGGCGTTGTCATTAAATTTTGAGGGGGATTTTCAATCGCTTTCATTTCTTTACACCATGCATTAAAAGAAAAAATAACAATGATTAAATTTTATCTCTTCTAAAAGCAGCTCGATAGAATATAATTTACCTTAAAAACAATTAGTTACAGCTCAATACAATCAATGTAAAACGTTTCACTTTATATCACATCGACAAAGAAGAGATCGATAGATCGCCAAAGAACAATTCATCTCACATACGAACATCCACACATAAAAAAAGGACCTAAATGGCCCTTTTAAAATGCAATATATTGCTGTATCCACAGTAATTGAAGATGCGCGCCTGCACCAAGCGAGTGAAGCCCCTGAGCATCGTTCTACTCTGTGATTGGGCGCTGCAAGCCTAGCCAACACCCACGTCGCTTCAAAGGAGAGGGGTATATTCGACTCTGTATCAAGATCCCTTTTTTAAATCGAGTTCATCCTCTTTTTTAGTTTCCCGCGCTTTGTTTAACTGAAAATCACGACGAAGTTGAGCCTCAACAAAGCCAGGAGAATGCGTTTTCACCGACAATAAACGGTACATTGCGGGAACAACAACCAAGGTCACCCCCGTAGCAAAAGCCATTCCTGCAAAAATAACCGTACCCACGGCAACGCGGCTTTCATGACCCGCTCCAGCGGAAAGAATAAGAGGGATGGCCCCTATGATCGTTGTAAAGGCGGTCATCATGATAGGGCGAAGACGCCGCACCGATGCTTGAATGATCGCCTCTTCAAAACCCACACCACGATCTCGTAATTGATTTGCAAATTCAACAATCAAAATCCCATTTTTCGTGACCATTCCAATTAGCATGATCATGCCTATTTGAGAATAAAGATTCAAACCTTGTCCCGATACCCACAAACCAAACAAGCCCCCTAAAAGACCCATTGGCACGGTAAACATCACCACCAGCGGATTAATAAAACTTTCAAATTGCGCAGCCAAAACCAAATAAGTGACCAATAATGCCAAACCAAAAACAAACAAAATGCTGTTTTGATTTTCTTTAAATTCAGCCGATTCTCCTGAATAACTGATCGAAATATCAGGTGGAAATAAAGCAATGGCTTTTTCATCGAGAAAAGTGAGCGCTTCACCCAAGGTATGCCCTTCGCTTAAATTGGCATTCAATGTAATGGATTTTTGTTTATTAAAATGCCTCAATGCTTGAGCTGAAGCGACCTCTTCAACATCAATTAAGCTCTCTAAACTCAGCAAACCTCCTTTTTCTGTCCGCATGTATATCTGGTTTAAATCTTCTTTATTATTAAAACGTGCTTCATCTCCACGAAGATAAACATCAAATTCTTCACCTCGCTCCACAAACGTTGTTTGTGCACTTCCGCCTAACATGATCTCCATCGTGCTTGAGAGTTTATCAAGACCAATGCCAAATTCAGCAGCACGTTGGGTGTCCATTTTAACGACAAGCTCAGGGGTCGTTTCTGCGTAATCAAGCTCCGCCCCTTGAAAAAAGGGACTCGTTTTGGTTGCTTCGAGTAAGGCTTGACTCCATTGATGTAACTCTTTGTAATCTGGACCGCTTAAAATAAATTGAACAGGGTCACTCGAGCCTCCTCTAAAACCTGGCATAAAAGCACGCACAAAAATATCAGGAAGCCCTTTTAACTCCTCACGCACACGCGTTAAGACCTCACTTGCCGTTTCATCACGCTCATTCCAATCCTTGAGCTGTATTATCACAAATCCAGTTTGATCTCCTGCCATCCCCCCAAACGCTGGGGCTTGAAGACTCACCGACGCCACGAGACCTTCATCCACCAAAGGGAGTAATCGACGTTCCACTTGCTCCATATTTTCGACCATACGGTTATAGGCCGTCCCTTCCGCTCCTTTTACAAAAATCATCAGCACACCGCGATCTTCTTGAGGCACGAGCTGCGCTGGAAGCTTGTTCATCAAAAAATAGCTTCCCAATAAACACATTAAAATCACACAAGGCGCGGCGAACCTTGCTTTTATCGCCCGCGTTACGATGCGACGATAGGCTTTTTCGACCCTCATAAAAACATGATCAACAAACAGATTAAAAGCATTGGGTTTAACATGCGCTTTTAGCATCTTGCTGCCCATAACAGGCGTCAAAGATAAAGCCACGACAGAAGAAAAAATGACCGCCATCGAAAGTAAAACAGCAAATTCAGTAAATAATTTTCCTACCATTCCTTCCATAAAAGAAATGGGCAAAAAAACCATGACCAACACCACCGTGGTGGCAACAACCGCAAATCCTACTTCACGCGTACCTAAATAGGCCGCAACCAAAGGCGTTTCGCCTTTTTCAATGTGGTGAAAAATGTTTTCAACCACCACAATGGCGTCATCCACCACCAGGCCTATCGCCAAGATCAAGGCCATTAAAGTCAATAAGTTAATCGAAAAGCCAAAGAAATAGGCTGCAATGAAAGCAGAAATCAAAGACACAGGCACTGTGATTGCAGGAATGAACGTGGCACGCAATTGACCAATAAAAATATACAGGACCAATACAACCAAGCCTCCTGTGATATAAAGAGTGCTGTAAACCTCGTCTATCGAATGTTCAATAAAGACCGTGGAGTCATAATCTATCCATAATTTGGCTCCCTTTGGTAAAAAGGGCTGAAATTCATCCACTAATCGACGAACAGATTTCGCAAGCTCCAAAGGGTTTGCTTCAGACTGAGGCATGATCCCAAGGCTTAAATTATTGATCCCGTTATTTTTATAGGTTGCATTTTCATTTTGAGAACCGATGTAAACCTCAGCCACATCTTTTAAATAAAGAGGCGTTCCGTCTTTTGCTGTTCGCACCACTAAATAATTAAAATCTTCAGGGGTTTGGTATAAGCGCTCTGTGCGCACGCTCATTTTTGTGATGTCGTTGCGTATTTCGCCCCCTGGACTTTCTAAATTTTCACGATGAAGTGCCGATTTTATGTCTTCTGTTGTCACACCTCGCCCTGCCATTAACACAGGATCAAGACGGACATACATGACCTTATAAAGCGCACCATACAAGTCCACAGAGCTGACACCCGTTATCAGACTGAATTTATCTTCTAATACCCGTTGCGCATACTCTGTTAACTGGGCACGCTCCATTTCCGAGGAGGCCAAATTGACATAAATCGAAGCCTCTCCAGAACCATTCGATTTTGAAACAATGGGTTCATCCGCCGCATCAGGTAATCGACGCTGCGCGCGAGCAGTGGCATCCCGCACATCACTGACACCTTCGGTTAAGTCCCAATCAATATCAAATTCTACCGTAATGCGTGAGAGGCCATTACGGCTTACGGAGATGATCTCTTCTATCCCGCTGATCCCTGAAAGTTCATCCTCTATTACTTGGGTAATTTGACTTTCCATAATACTGGCAGAAGCGCCAGCATAGAATGTCATGATGGAAACGACAGGACTGTCGATGTCAGGATATTCACGAACCGCAAGCTTATTAAATGAAAGAATGCCACAAACACACAAGAGCAAGCTCAAGACCACCGCCGCGACAGGGCGTTTTACTGAAAAATCAGAGAGCCACATTTAGTTATCCTCTCCAAGCGATGGATTCAACTCTTTCACTTTTGCGCCATCTCGCATGCTCACTAATCCTTGTACAACAATCCTGTCTTTTATTTCTAAACCCTTTTCTACTGTCACTTGATTATTAAAACGGGCCCCAAGTTCTACCTGTGTTCGGTGGGCAATTCCTTCATCATCGACCTTGTAGACATAACGTTTTGTACCAGAGTATTCAATAGCTTGAATGGGGATCACCAGACTCATAATCGGTTTGAATTGAAGATTGGCTTCCATCATCATGCCTGGAAGCAATAAACCTTCCGTGTTTTCAATGTGAATACGGGCCCGCAGGTTCAAGGAGTCATTGTTCACTCGCGTATCAACGGCTGTCACTTTCCCTTTAAATTCGCGGTTCGACCAGGCTTTCGTTCGCGCTGACACCGATATTTGATTGCTCAACTCACTTAAATATTCTTCCGGCACATTCACATCAAGCTGCATCAAAGAAAGATCATCAAAATGGAGCAAGGCCTCTGAAAGGGAGATTAACTGACCGCGCGTGATATCAATCAAACCGACGGTACCGTCAAAAGGGGCTTTAATTAAATGATCCTCTCTGTTCGCTTTTGCAGCATCCAAACGCGCTTTTGCAATCTCTAAACTCGCCTCTTGAGCATCCAGCTCTGTTTTTGTCAAAGCCCCTTTTTGATTCAATTTAAAATATTCAGCTTGCTTACGTTTTTCATCATTAAAAAAAGCTTTCGCTTCCGAAAAAACGGCTTGGGATTTCCTTGATTCAAGACTTATCAATAATTGCCCTTCTTCTACTTTCTCTCCTGCTTTTACATGAACCCGCTCAATTTTCCCTCCTACTTCAGAGGCAATGATCACCGATTTATCCGATTTCAATTTTCCAATAAAGTCGCGTGTTCTTTCCACTTCATGCTGACCGACCTCTTCTGTTGCAACGGGGATGAAGGGTTTTAATGGTTTTTGTTGCAAAGGTTCGGAAGAGCTGATTATTTTCCACACAAAATAAAGACTGGCAAGCAAGGCACAACCAAAAAAGAAACCTAATCGTTTATTCATTTTAATTACCCGAAATAAGAGACTCGAACAGTCTACTTTATTGAGATCTTTCGTGCGGTAAATAAATGTAAAGGAAAGCAAAGCAAAGCAAACGCATAGAGTTGCACCGCATTACTTTTTTCATCAGATGAGGTTACTTTTTGAATGAGATGGGTATAAAACACTCAAACGGTGCGTTCTTTTATTAAAAGTGCTTTACAGAACAAGCTTCTCTGGTAGTATGCCCTCCGACATCTGGTGGGATTCCCGAGTGGCCAAAGGGATCAGACTGTAAATCTGACGGCTCAGCCTTCGAAGGTTCGAATCCTTCTCCCACCACCATATTATTAAAAAAAATGAGGCCATATGGCCTCATTTTTTTATTAAAAAATCGGGTTTCCGTTTTTTCAAAACGCTTCTTTTCAATGCGCGTCTTTCCCTCCTAACGCATTGATATTAAAAGTAACATTACTCGCTTCGCTGCCATCAGGAAAGCTTTCATTTATTTCAAGTTCATCCCCTTTTATGGTGAAACGTACCGTCGGATCTTGTGCTTGATCGCGCCAACGTCCATCCCCTTGTGCCCAAACAACGCGGGTTCTGTCGACTTTACAACGGAAATACCATTTTTGTCCGTCATCCGGCCTTTGATAAGAAAGATAAAATAAGTCAAGTTTTGTTTCCTTATCAGAGAGAACTTTATCCACAGCGATCACACTCGGACTTTTTCCTTTAATTGCAGCAAGGGTTGCACGACAAAGCTGCTCTTCAGTAAAATCACCGTATTTAGAACACCCCCCCATTAAAATCACGAGTATTGATAAACCAACAACTGGTAACCTTCGAAACATCCGCATCTCCCTTTTTACAGCTTTTCCTTAAAAAACGCTGACAAATTCAAGAAAACCCATCAAAATTTGAGCCAGAGTTTAATGAATCCCTGATTGATCTTTATATAATAGCCTTAAGAAGGAAAATTTGCTTTTTGAAATCAACTTGTTGGAGAGTGAATTGATTTTTTTACCATAAAAAAAGTAGCAGAGATCGGGCAAAGGCCTTTCTCTTCATTGCATTTAAAAAACAAAGAGGGAAAAATGAAAATAATATCTTTTAATATTAATGGATTACGCGCAAGACTGCATCAACTTGAAGCCATAATTGAAAAGCACCAACCCGATATCATTGGCCTTCAAGAAATCAAAGTACATGATGACGCGTTTCCTATTCAATCCATTGAAGCCTTGGGATATCATGTTCATTTTCATGGACAAAAAGCACATTATGGCGTCGCCATATTATCGAAAATCCCTCCCATCACAGTGACAAAAGGCTTTCAAAACGACGACGACGACGCACAACGCCGTATGATCATGGCCGAATTTAAACTGAACGAAACGGAAAATTTCACCCTGATCAACGGTTATTTCCCGCAAGGCGAAAACATCGCCCATGAAACCAAATTCCCAGCCAAACGAAAATTCTATTGCGATTTAATGACGCATCTAGAAGAAAATCATGTCCCTTCTGAGCATCTCATTGTGATGGGAGACATCAATATCACCCCAATAGATCTTGATATTGGTATCGGTGAAATCAACAAAAAGCGGTGGTTAAAAACAGGAAAATCATCCTTTCAACCCGAAGAGCGTGAATGGCTTGCCCGTTTAATGCAATGGGGATTGATTGATACCTTTAGGGAAAAATATCCCCTCGTTGAAAATCAATTCTCCTGGTTTGATTATCGCTCTCGGGGTTTTGACGAAAACAGAGGACTGCGTATTGATGTCATTTTAGCCACTTCCTCTTTGGCTGCACGCTGTACAGAAGCCGGCATTGATTATGCATTGAGAGGCATCGAAAAACCCTCCGATCACGCCCCGATTTGGGCTTATTTCAACTAACTAAAAAGAGTGGCAAGATCCCTCATTGATGATCTTGCTATTTTGGTTTGGCAGCGCCCCCTTCCTTTCTTTGTTGATCCTTCTTTTCATTGCGTCCCGCACCATCTGATTATGCGGTGTCTCGCGGCTCTTTTTGTCGGTTATTTTAATCACACTTAGACCCCTCCTGGAGTAAAAAAACGCACCTTCCCCTTTCATCGTGTAGCACATAATTTAAGAATGAGATGGTAATTTACTTTCAAAAATCGCTAAAAATGTAACAAAACAGATTAATTAATGTGTAATTACAAATGCATTCAACACTAAACACATGAAAAATGTAATTTGTTTTCATAAAGGTGATCTATATCAACTCAAACTAAAAGAGCTTTCTTCCTATTTGAGTTCGGATCATTTACGCTGCTATTTGTCTTTCTAGCACAAGATATGCCCAAAATGACAGGCAGGATATTAGAGGAATAAAAAAGAAAAAAACCTTTTTTTACAGGGGGTTCCTTCTTTTCTCTGGCAAAGGAGAAGAAGACGGAAAAAGCAAACGCGTTGCAAAAACAGCGCCCTTTCTTTCTCCGTTTTTATCCAGCTCTTGCTCCTTTATTGAAGCAAAGCAGACTCAAAAATAAATGGTTCACACAACGAAAAGGTTTCCAGATTATGTCAGATCAATTTGCTAAAGCATGGGAAGGATTCGCTGAAGGCGAATGGCAAAACAACGTTAACATTCGCGATTTTATTCAGAAAAACTATACCCCTTACGAGGGTGATGAATCTTTTCTTGTTACAGAAGGCACTGAAGCGACCAATACGCTTTGGGATAAAGTCATGGAAGGCATCAAGCTTGAGAATGCCACTCACGCTCCCGTTGATTTCGACACCAGCCTGATTTCAACGATTACCGCACATGACGCGGGCTACATCTTTAAAGACCTAGAAAAAATTGTAGGCTTGCAAACAGAAGCGCCTCTGAAACGCGCCATCATGCCAAACGGCGGGGTGCGCATGATTGAAGGCTCATGCAAAGCGTATGGCCGCGTTCTTGATCCTGCTATTTCAAAAACCTATTCAGAATTTCGTAAAACACACAACCAAGGTGTTTTCGATATCTACAGCCCTGATATTTTAAACTGCCGCAAATCTGGGATCCTTACCGGTCTTCCTGATGCATACGGCCGTGGGCGCATTATTGGTGATTACCGTCGTGTTGCACTGTACGGTCTTGATTACCTAATGAAAGACAAGTCTAAGCAATTTCACTCGCTTCAAGCGAAGTTAGAAAATGGCGAAGACTTGCAAATGACCATGCAACTGCGTGAAGAAATCCAAGAGCAATACCGCGCTCTTGGCCAAATGAAAGAAATGGCAAAAAAATACGGCTTTGACATTTCAGGTCCTGCAACCAACGCACAAGAAGCGGTTCAGTGGCTTTATTTCGGTTATCTTGCCGCAGTAAAATCTCAAAATGGCGCCGCCATGTCTCTTGGACGCACCTCAACATTCCTTGATATCTTCATTGAACGCGATCTTGCTGAAGGCAAAATCACAGAAATCGATGCACAAGAAATGATTGACCACTTCGTCATGAAACTGCGTATGGTGCGTTTCTTACGTACGCCTGAATACGATGAATTGTTCTCTGGTGACCCTATTTGGGCAACAGAATCTATGGGTGGCATGGGCGTTGATGGCCGTACTTTGGTCAGTCGCACTAATTTTCGCTTCTTGAACACGCTTTACACTATGGGTCCAAGCCCAGAGCCAAACATCACCGTATTGTGGTCAGAACAATTACCTGATGGCTTCAAACGTTTTTGTGCAAAAGTCTCTATCGACACCTCATCGATTCAATATGAAAATGATGATTTGATGCGCCCAGATTTCGATAACGATGACTACGCCATTGCGTGTTGTGTTTCTCCACAAGTGATTGGTAAGCACATGCAATTCTTTGGTGCCCGTGCCAACCTTGCAAAAACACTTCTGTATGTTATCAACGGCGGTGTGGATGAAAAACTGAAACTCCAAGTCGGCCCTAAAAAAGCGCCGATGATGGATGACGTTTTAGACTTTGATAAAGTTTGGACAGGCTTAGACACCTTAATGGATTGGTTAGCATCTCAATATGTCACGGCGCTGAATGCCATTCATTACTCCCACGACAAATACAGCTACGAAGCTTCTTTGATGGCCCTCATGGACCGTGATGTATACCGTACCATGGCATGTGGTATCGCAGGTTTGTCTGTTGCTGCGGATTCTCTTTCAGCAATCAAGCACGCAAAAGTGAAACCTGTACGTGACGAAAACGGCATTGCCATCGATTTTGAAATCGAGGGTGACTATCCGAAATTCGGTAACAACGACGCCCGCGTCGATGACATGGCTTGCCAACTTGTTGAAAACTTCATGAATAAAATTCGTAAGTTAAAAACATACCGCAATGCAGTGCCGACTCAATCCGTTTTAACCATTACATCTAATGTGGTTTACGGTAAAAAAACAGGGACAACCCCTTGTGGACGTCGCTCAGGAGCACCTTTTGCACCAGGAGCAAACCCCATGCACGGGCGTGACGAAAAAGGCGCAGTGGCTTCTTTAACGTCTGTCGGTAAATTGCCTTTCGCACACGCAAAAGACGGTATTTCATATACCTTCTCTATCGTGCCAAACGCATTAGGTAAAGACTACGAAGCACAAAAATCTAACCTTGCAGGCCTGATGGACGGTTATTTTCATCATGAGTCTGGCATTGAAGGCGGTCAGCACTTGAATGTGAACGTCCTTAACCGTGAAACGCTGGAAGATGCCGTTAAGCACCCAGAAAAATACCCACAGCTCACCATTCGTGTTTCTGGGTATGCTGTGCGTTTTAACTCTTTAACTGCTGAGCAGCAAAAAGACGTGATCACCCGTACTTTCACTGCAACAATGTAATTTCATTGCATGCATAAAAACACCGCCTTTTGGCGGTGTTTTTTTATTTAAGAAAAATCTTTTCTCGACATGGAAACCCGCACTTCTTCTTTTTTTAAAAGTACAAATCCATCATTTCCTGTGATTTCTGAAGCGTTTCCTCTTTTCATTAATTGACCATTCATTTTTAATACATTTTTTTGAGGCGCTTGCGTTATCGCGCCGATATATCCTTGAACGAGACCATTAAATGACGGTATATTTTTAAATAATTGCGTTGAAAAATTCTCCATCAAACTGCCTTGCACCGAGCCGATCGCTGAAATTAAAATTCCGCTTTTAAACATATGTTTAATTTGATCGACAGAATAATCAACTTTACTTTTAAAGCATCCTGAATAACAACTGTTGAGTTTTATCGTTGCCTCGTTTTTAAGGCCGGCCTCTTTTAATGTCGAAATCAAAGTTTCAATTGTTATGTCATCGTTTCCAACTGAAATTGAATCACCCGCTTCATCGCCATGCCCAACAATCACAATAACGGGTTTTTGCGATTCCATATATTCAAATCCAAGTTCGAAATTACCATCCTTTAAATAGCTCGATTTGAATAAAACCATTTCATTTAAATTAAATTACGCCCTTGTATTCCCTCTGGCTCCAATGATCCTTTTTTCCTGAGCAGATTTCAGGGAGAATGAAATCAGAAAATAATCCTTGTGCTGTTTGCCAAAATACAATTTATCGCCTCATTAAAACAAAACAATGGCGACACCTTTTATACCCAAGACACTTGAAGTTGCGTGTAAGCAGCAAGTGAGTGAAGCCCCTGAACATAGATGGACTCTGTGGTTGGAAACGAGCGTAGGCAACACCCACGCAGGGGTTAAGCACATTTCTCATCGTGTCGATATTGAAGAGCCTCCTGCTTTTGTAGATGAAAAAACACAGGTTGACCATTGGAAAGAAGATACCGTCTATGGGCAAGATGGATATTTTGTTACGCTCGTCGAACGTGTGACGAAACTATTGGTTGTGCGCAGAACAAAAACAAAATCCAAAAAAGAAGTGAAGCGACGCCATAAAGCCGTCGTTCCGCACCAAATATCGATTTATTACACTGTACCGTTGAAACTCAAACTGAAAACACTCTTTTTCACGTCGCGTTACTTGTAAGTCTAGATCTTTAGGCGCTTAATTAATTGAATGACTAAAAATCAATATTATTTTTTATAGATGCGGAATGCAGGATAAAAAACGTTGGATTTCTGATAAATATGAGCCCCAGAAGAAGGTTAAATTATCTGAGTCACTTTGAATGTTTAAAAGGTAATCGTGTGTCGGTTATTGTTGAGTTCTGGTCGTTACTAGAAAGATTTAAATCATTATTTATTTTTCATAGAGCGACGTATTTAAACATATTTAGATCATAATGAAACGATTAAAATAATATATTTCACGTTGGAGAGATTATAACGAGGCGCTTTATCTCAAAAGCATTTTGTAATAAAATAACCGCCTCTTTTTAAGTGCTTTTGGATAATATCATGTCAACAATTGGCCGTATTCATTCTTTTGAATCTTGTGGAACCGTCGACGGTCCCGGTATTCGTTTTATTGTCTTCTTACAAGGCTGTTTAATGCGTTGTAAATATTGCCATAACCGTGACACATGGGATCTAAACGATGGCCGTGAAATCACGGTTACCGAAATAATGAAAGAAGCGGTCACTTATCGTCATTATATGAATTCCACAGGGGGCGGGATCACAGCGTCAGGCGGTGAAGCCATGTTACAACCTGAATTTGTACGTGATTTCTTTCGCGCGGCCAAAGCCGAAGGGATTCATACTTGCCTTGATACCAACGGACATATTCGTAAACACACCAAGATTATTGATGAAATCCTCGACAGCACAGATTTGGTCATGTTGGATTTAAAACAGCTCAACGATGAAATCCATCAAGATCTCGTGGGTGTTTCAAATCGTCGAACCCTTGATTTTGCTCGTTATTTACATAAACGCGCCCAAAAAACATGGATACGCTATGTGGTGGTGCCCGGTTATACCGACGATGAAGACTCCGCACATCGCCTCGGAGCATTCATTAAAGACATGGACAATATCGAAAAAGTAGAAATGTTGCCTTACCACCAGCTCGGCGAACATAAGTGGGAAACACTCGGCTATGAATACGAATTAAAAGAGGTGGGTGTTCCAGCAAAAGAAACGATGGAAAAACTCAAAACCATTTTAGAAGGATATGGCCACAAGGTCGTTTATTGAGTGCTTAAGACAAAAAACCAGTTTCAATGACTGGTTTTTCCTGATTAAAAAAACCAACTCAAACTGAAGAAGGTGACACCTGGTTTCGCGCTTTTGAACATTTTTATCTTGATGCAGACTAAGGCGCGCATTATCCTGCATCCCAACGTCATTTATACTCAAAGTTACTATGTCTTATCTTTGTCCTCTATGCCAGCAACCTCTTATATTACAAGAGCGTACCTATCGATGCGCCCAAGAACACCTCTTTGACATCTCAAAGGCAGGCTACGTCAATCTTCTCCCAGTCCAACACAAACGTTCAAAAAACCCTGGAGATTGCAAAGCCATGATGCAAGCACGGCGTCACTTTTTAGATGCCGGCCACTACCAACCCATGAGGGATGCCGTCAGTGAAACCTTGCATGCATTACTGCCTGAGACCTTTGATGTGCATTTATTGGATATCGGGTGTGGCGAAGGTTATTACACCCATCACTTGGCCAAAACCCATCTTCCATCAAAAACATTCGGGCTCGACATTTCTAAATCCATGATCCAAGCGGCAGCCAAACGTTACAAAGAATGTCATTTCGTTGTGGCCTCGTCTTTAAAATTGCCTTTTCAAGACGCCTTCTTTGACGCGATTATCCGCATTTATGCGCCTTGCAATGCCGAAGAGCTTTCCCGCACCCTTAAACAAAATGGCCTGATGGTCACCGTCACTCCCGGCCCTCGTCATCTTTATCAACTCAAAGCTCAGATCTATGATGAAGTACGCCTGCACCCCCTCCCAGAAGAACATTTCCATGGTTTAAAACTTGAAATCCAAAAGAATATTTCTTATCCCATGTCTTTAAAGCCAGAAGAAGCCAGCATGCTTTTGCAAATGACCCCGTTTGCTTGGCGCGCTCCTAAAGCCTTATGGGAGACATTAAAAAAGTCAGAAAAATTTGATTGTGAAGCCGATTTCATTTTGCGCATTTATAGAAAATAAAAAAGGCCGTGGTCAGTCAACCACGGCCAAATAAGGACACTTTATACCCGTCGCTTTTGAAGCTGGCTGGGTATTGTCTACGCTCGCAGCCCCCAATCACATAGAGCATCTATGATCAGGGCTTCGCTTGCTGCAAGCGCGCATCTTCAATTTCTTTGCGTATAACACGGTATTTTAAGCGGCATTGATTTTAAATTGCCCGACCATTTTTTGTAAACGACTTGCTAAAGCAGAAAGTTCATCACTGGCCTTCACCGTTGTTTCTGCGTTTTCTGAACTCTCCTTCGAAATATTGCTCACTTTTTGTACATTTTGATTGATTTGCTCTGTGGTCACACCTTGATGCTCACAAGAGGTTGCATTTTTTGCGCTGTAATGTTGGATTTTTTCTATGGCTTCTGAAATGCTTTTAAATGCCCCACCGGATTTACTCGCATCTTCCACACTGGCGGTCACTACCGTCCTGCTTTTTTCCATGCTGACTTCCACCTCACGGGTCCCTTGCTGTAATCGCTCAATGAGACCTTGAATTTCTGAGGTCGAATTTTGAGTACGTTGTGCTAATCCACGCACTTCATCAGCAACCACTGCAAATCCGCGTCCTTGATCTCCTGCTCTTGCCGCTTCGATGGCCGCGTTCAAAGCAAGAAGGTTCGTTTGATCTGCAATCCCAAGTATTACGTCTAAAATCCCACCAATGTTGTCGGTTTCTTCCGCCAATTCACTCAATCGATTGGCCGTGATTTTTATTTCATTTTCTAAACTGGTAATGCTTGAAATCGTATTTTTAACAACATGCAGTCCAGATTGTGCTTGCTCGTTTGCTTCATCAGCCAGATCTGCCACCGATTCTGCATTATTTGAAATTTCTTTGACTGCGCTGGCCATTTCTTGCATGCCATCAGCAACCTGCCCTGTCATTTCAAGCTGCACTTTCGCCCCTTCTCGCGTTGAATGGGTCGTTTTATTCAACTCGTTCGAGGATTTCGTTAAACTGACGCTGGCCGTCCCCATGTTTCGAATGATATCGCTGAGGTTTTCTCGTGTTGCACGAAGGGCATTTTGTAAATGCCCCAGTTCTGTTCCTGGGCCTTTTTCCATCGAAAACGTTAAATCGCCTTGCGCTAATTTTTCAGCCGCTTTGACCACTTTGTTAATGGGGGTGGTAATACTGGATGACACTATCAACCCAAAGAGCATGGTCATACCGCCAGTCAGAATACCCCCAAAAATAATCACAGAAGAAGCCAAATAAGAGGCTTTATGTGCCGAGAGCATACGTTGTTCCATCAAATTTTCTTCAACAGACACAATGGTATTGACTAATTCGCGAAGGGTATCCATATAGCCTTTGCCTTCTTTTTTAGAAAGAAGCGCATTCAGGTCATCAGAGGTCGAAAATTTATTGCGCTCTCTTACCCATTCAATGGCGATGTTTGCATAATCATTAATCCATGCATTTGCATTGAGTGCAAGTTCGCTTCCTTGAATGCCTCGAAGAAGAACTTGAGCTTGATTGTTTCCTGCATTGAAGGGTTCTAAAAAGGCTTCATCACGATTGAGCATAAAGCCACGAAGGCCCGTTTCCATGTTGATCATGGCTTCTAATAAGCGTTGTCCTGTGAGACCGAATTGATTTTTATTTATTTCAACCCGTAACCCATCCATTTTTTTCTTTCCGATACCGGACAAGAGAAGTTCTTTTAAGGCATTATTGGCTTTCTCACCCTTTATTATATTTTTACGCAAAGCAATAATACGCTCCGAGTAAGCATCCCACGCTTTTGCATTCTCTTTCACTTCCTTAAAACGTGTTTGTTGCGTTGGATTATCCGAGGTTAACTTAAATACACTTTCATAATTGGCATTAAAACGTTCAGCTCCCGTTGTATAAGGTTCTAAATATTCCTCTTCTCCACCAATCGCAAATCCTCTTAAACCTGTTTCTTTATCGACCATCGCATTTAGAAGATTATTCGTTTGATCAATGACTTTATATGTATGGATGACCATTTCTTCCGTTTTATTCATTGTATTGATGCCATACCAAGCAATGCTGCAAAGCACTGCCAATAAAACACCCGTAATCCCATTACTTAAAAGCAACTTAAATTTAATGCTCAATTTATTTAACAGCATCTCACGCCCCTCACTTAAACCTTGTTTATTTTTTTGCGACACAGTGCCAAAAGATTTGAAGATGCAGGTATGCAGCCCATGAGCAAACCCATGAGCATAACCGGGATCCTATGACATCCCCGTCGCCTTTGAAGCTGCGTGAATGTTGGTTACGCGCGTGAAGCCCCATCAGAGAGTCTCTCTATGCACAGGGGCTTCACGCACTTGCCGCAGGCGCGCATCTTCAATTACTTTGGGTATAAGGCTTCGTGAACACACCCAACAACGCTGCATCTTTAAAGGCAACAGGTATAAAACAGCTTCCCGATCGCTTTACACCATGGAGTGTAGAACAGTTTCTAGACACCTATATCAATTTTAAGACTTTCATGAACTATTTCAGAACAACAAAAATAAGCTTGTTTTCTAGTCACTTCCTTTTTTTATGTACAGGTATTAAGACGAGGCGATGAAAATAAGCCCTTATCGCCCGTTATATCGTGATTCAAATTAAAAATATGAAATAAAAATGTTTTTTGACTCGTTTTTTCAGGCTCTCAAAAAACAAATCAACCCCCCTCCTAATAAGTCAGACATTTCTCGGATTACATCAAAAAAATTAACGCTAACCTATTGATTCTAAATAAATGATATTTCATAGAGGAGAGATTAAATTGAATTTAAAGGCAATATCAAAGGGGGCATGAGAGAGGGGCGGGTGTAAATAAAAGAAAAAAAATATCTTCACCTCTCCCATTTATTTGCAAAAAAAGGTTTAATAAAAAGACATTCCTCTTCTATGAAATAGAAGATAATTTTCAGTGTTAAAAAAGCAAGTTACTCAAAACAACAACCCGAAATGGAATAGATAAAGTGACTCACAATGAACCGTCCCCTTTCAAAACGAGGGATATATACCCAGGACACTGGAAATTGCGGCGGCAAGTGAGTGAAGCCCCTGAGCATAAAGAGACCTTGTGATTGGGCTGAATGAGCGTAGCCAAGACCCACGCAGGTTCAAAGGCGACAGGTATATTAAGTTCTTTAAACCTTGAGAGAAAGCCACACTTTGTCACACTGAACTTACTCATTTCTCAAAAGTCTTATTTTACTATCCATTTTTCTTTACCCTTGCTATTAAAAGGACAAAAAAACCATGCTAGCAAACACGTTTCAACGCCTAAGCACTTACTTACAAAGCCAAGTTATTGGTCAACCCGAACTTGTAAACCAATTACTCATCGCTTTATTGGCCGATGGGCACATTTTGGTTCAAGGTCCTCCGGGACTTGCGAAAACACGGGCAGTGAAAATGCTTGCCGATTGCATTGAAGGTGATTTCCACCGCGTACAATTTACGCCCGATTTGCTTCCTTCTGATTTAACTGGAACCGATATTTTCCGCCCAGAAACAGGCGAGTTTCTCTTTCAACCCGGCCCTATTTTTAATTCCCTTTTACTGGCTGATGAAATTAACCGTGCTCCTGCAAAAGTCCAAGCGGCGATGCTTGAAGCGATGGCAGAGAAACAAATCACAGCAGGGCGTAACACCTATCGATTGCCTGAACTTTTTTTGGTCATGGCCACACAAAACCCCATAGAACAAGAAGGCACATACCCCTTACCTGAAGCGCAACTTGACCGTTTTTTGCTTCAACTGAACGTCAATTATCCCAATGAAACCAGCGAACTGAATATATTGAGATTAAACAGAGGTGAAGCGCTTGGCATTGAAAAAACAGAGCCTGTTCTTGTTGATCAATATTCTATCTTTGAAGCGCGTAAAGCCGTTTTATCCATTCATATGGCAGAAGAAGTCGAAAAATACATTATTCGTTTGATTATGGCCACGCGTGATCCCAAACGTTATGATGCAAAACTCGCCTCTTGGTTACAAATGGGTGTCAGTCCGCGTGCAACTCTCGCCCTCGATCGCTGCGCTCGTGCCAACGCTTGGCTTTCTGGACGCGATTTTGTCACACCAGAAGACGTGCAACTCTTGGCCTACCCCGCCTTAAGACATCGCTTATTACTGAGTTACGAAGCCCAAGCGGAAGGGATTTCAAGCGACACAGTCATACAGCATTTAATTGAGCAGGTTGCCAGTGTATGAGTTTGACTCAAAACACGACCAGTAAAGCCACAGAAGCAAGCTTGCCTCCCTACGCCGATGGGGTGAATTTGTGTCTTGCGCAATTGCTGCATTATCAAAAGCAAGCCATTCATTGGCTGCCACCCGCATTGAGTATCTGGTCTCAACTCAATGGTCAACACCACAGCCATCAACAAGGCAGAGGAATGAATTTTTCTGAAGTGCGCCTTTATCAACCGGGTGATGATGTGCGTTCTATTGACTGGCGCGTGACGGCGCGAACAGGAAAGACCCACACCAAGCTTTTTACCGAAGAGCGCGAACAACCCGTCATGCTCCTGGTCGATTTAAGTACCAGTATGAAGTTTGGCTCTGAACTCTTGTTAAAATCCGTTCAAGCGGCTCACTTTTCAACCTTGCTCAGTTGGCTTGCTGTGTCTCAAAATGATCGCATTGGAGCCATTATTTTTAATGGTATCAAGATCATTGAATGTAAACCCACAGGAAGAAAACAAGGCCCACTGCGCATAATGCACGCCCTGATTGAAGCCCATATTCAAATGCTGCAAGCCCAAGAAATGCCCATCAGCCCTGAACATTGGCAAGAAGCCCTTCGACACCTCCATCATTTGTGTCCGAAAGGCAGTGAAATTGTGGTGATCAGTGATTTTTATTCTTTATCACAAGAAGACAAACGCAGATTAGCCCAACTGCGTCAACACAATCGGATTCAATTTGTCCACATCGTTGATCCACTGGAACAAGGTCAAACCGCGTTTAGAGGACAAGAATTGGTTTCAGATAATCGCAGTACCGCATGGCTTGATTTTTCATCAAAAAGAACCCGCGAGGCTTTAAAAACACACTATCTCACCCATCTCGACTTTGTTTCTGATATTGCAAAATCTCTCGCGATCCCGCTTCATTTTATCACTGCAGCACGCCCGTTGTTACAACAACTCAACCGTACCAAGATCAAGGTAAATTAAACGTTATGCCGAATCCATCCGTAACCGAACTTCCACTTGCCGATATCCACCTACAGGCCGCACCGGGCTTTTGGCCTTTGCCATGGGGATGGTGGTGTGTCCTTCTCTTTGCTCTCGGATCGTTTCTTTTTTTCCTTGTTTTTTTATATCGTTACATCCGAAAAAATCAGGCGAAAAAAGAAGCCCTTAACCTTCTCACTCAAAAGCCCTCTTTAGCGCAAATCAATGCCTTACTGAAAAACACAGCCTTGCATTATTTCAATAGAAAAGACGTCGCAGGTCTCACAGGCGATCGCTGGCTCCTTTTTTTAGACGCCCAATTACCCAAAGCAAAACAAGGCTTCTTTCTTCATCAATCCCTCTGGCTGAAAGGGGCCTTTTCAAATGAAAATCTCTCTCAAGACGAATTGATAATTTGTCGGAATCTCGCAAGGATCTGGCTTATTGATGCCTTACCCCCAAAGAAACAGGCGCATTATAAGGAGGTGCGCCATGTTTGATTTTCAATGGTGGTGGGCATTTACTTTGCTGCCTTTGCCTTGGTTTATTTATAAATTTGTTAAACCTTGCTCTCCTCAGAGCCCAATACACTTGCCGCGCTTGCCGGCCGGCATTAACGAACAGCAAACAGTGAGCCGTTTAAGCACCGTTTTGATGATCTTGTTTTGGATCTGCCTCATTCTCGCTTTAGCAAGGCCCGTTTGGTACGGGGATCCCATTCAAATTGAACCTGAGCACCGTGACATGATGCTCGCGGTGGATCTTTCAGGATCCATGAAAATTAAAGACATGGTGATAGGCAATAACAGTACAACGGATCGCCTAACGGCGGTAAAAGGCGTCTTGCATAATTTCATCAAAAAGCGTCAAGGTGACCGCTTAGGGCTTGTTTTATTTGCTGATCATGGCTATTTACAAACCCCACTGACCCTCGACAGGAACACCGTAAGTCAACAACTTGACAGGGCCGTTTTAGGGCTGATAGGAGAAAGCACCGCGATCGGTGAAGGCTTGGCTGTTGCCACTAAAACCTTTATCAACAGCAAAGCCCCACAACGGGTGATCATCCTTTTGAGTGACGGAGCCAATACTGCAGGGATCATCGACCCGATAGAAGCGGCAAGCCTTGCACAAGAAAACGACGTCATCATATACACTGTCGGAGTTGGCGCTGATGAAATGCATCAGCGCAATTTATTTGGAAGTCGCGTTATCAATCCTTCTTTAGATTTAGATGAAAAGGCCTTGACTAAAATAGCTGAAATGACAGGGGGGCAATATTTCAGGGCGCGTAATCCCGAAGATCTTGAAAAAATCTACGGTATCATCGATGAACTCGAACCCATTTCAACCGTTAAGCAAACATGGCGTCCAAGAGATGAAATTTTCCGCTGGCCTTTATTTATCGCTTTGACCCTTTCTGTTGTTATCACGTTTTTAAGGAAGCGACATGGGTGATTTCACATTTATCCATCCTCAATGGCTTTTGGCCGCTTTGCCCTTGGCAGCACTGCTACCTTGGGTTAAAAGAAAAATTAAAAAAACCGACCTTATCGCGCCTCATCTTTCCAAATTACTGCTTATGAAAGACGAAACCTCAAAGAAAAAAACACAATTTTTGCTTTGGGGATTGGGCTTACTTTGGCTTTTCAGCGTTCTCGCCTTGGCCGGCCCAAGCTGGAAACACCGTGAAATTCCCGCCATCAATCTGGCAGGGGCGCGGGTTTTGGTGATGGACATGTCACGTTCAATGTATGCAAACGATCTCACTCCAAATCGCTTAACGCAAGCGCGCTTTAAAGCCCTTGATATGTTGCCCGGCTGGAAAGAAGGAAGCACAGGACTGGTCGCCTATGCGGGAGACGGCTACATCGTGAGCCCTCTCACTCAAGACAGTCAAACACTGGAAACCCTCATCAGCAGTTTGTCGCCGGAAGTGATGCCGATTTCAGGAAGCAATGCGGCAACAGGTATACAACAAGCTATTGATTTATTAAAAGAACCTGGTTTTCCTGAAGGGGACATCATTCTCATTTCAGATGGAATGAGCGCCCAAGAATCTAAAGCCACGCTTGAGGCCCTCAAGGGAACCCAATATCGCGTATCCATTTTAGGTATTGGGACACACGTTGGCGCCCCCATCTCTTTGCCTGACGGGCGCTTATTAGAACAAAACGGACAGCCTGTCATCGCAAAATTAAACCCTGAAAACATGGCTCTCATTTCACAAAAAACAAGAGGGATTTTTCAAATGTGGCAACCCACAAACCAAGACATTGATAACATCATTGCCTTAACCGCTACACCTAGAAATCCAAAAGCAGAAGAAAAAGACAAGCTGATTGAAGAAAAAATCAACGAAGGATTCTGGTTCCTTTTTCCGGTAATACTTCTCGCTCTTTTTGGCTTTCGTCGTGGTTTTGTCTTTACCGCACTGCTCGTTTTTCTTCCTCTTTATCACAACCCGGTCTACGCTGCCCCCTTCAAAACAGATGACCAAACCGCGTACATTCAATTTAATGCGGGTGAATACCAAAGCGCCGCGGAACATTTCAAGTCGCCCTCTTGGAAAGGCATTGCACAATATAAAGCGGGGGATTATCAAGGGGCCATCGAAACCCTCTCTTCTCTTGAGGACAGCACCTCTCGCTACAACCTTGGAAATGCCTACGGGAAATCAGGCGATTTCGAAAACGCCATTAAAACGTATGAATCTTTACTTCAAACCCAGCCTCAACATAGCGATGCAAAAAACAATTTAGAGATCATCAAAAAAGCACAAGAAAAACAAAAAGAACAAGAAAAGCAAAACCAAGAAAACAAGGACAACCAGGACAATAAGGACAATAAGGACAACAAGGACAATAAGGACAATAAGGACAATAAGGACAATAAGGACAATAAGGACAACCAGGACAACCAGGACAAGCAGGACAACCAGGACAACAAGGACAACCAGGACAACAAGGACAACAAGGACAACCAGGACAACCAGGACAACAAGGACAACAAGGACAACAAGGACAACAAGGACAACAAGGACAACAAGGACAATAAAGACAACGAAGACAACAAAGAAG
>CAMRBZ010000022.1 GCA_947040595.1 uncultured Enterovibrio sp.
CGCCAGAAAGAAGGCCTCTTTCCTCAGATGATGGACAGCAAGCATCGACCTCTGGTGCTTCGGCTCAAGGCCCAACGAATAGAATGTCTGGGCCTTCTTTTTCTATAACCGCAGAGGGGCTGACTGAGGAGGGACTTCTAAATGAACGAAAGATGATTCAGGAAAGAATACAAACTAACACAAAAGCGATGAGACCTTATCGTTCAGATAAAGCCCCTCCGATACGTGATGTCTATATGATAAATTGTGATTTGAAAACGGTTATTTGTATATATCCTCTCATAAAAGCACTGAATAGATGGAATCGCACCATGGGGGCATTCAAAATGCTCGCATTGGATAAGGGGTTATCTTCTCAAGAAGTCTCGGAAATGCACACAAAAGCATACGTGAAAAATCATCATTATTTTAAAAGCAATGCCTTGTCTCTTGCTTTGTCAATAAGTCAATATTCCGACTTTAAAAAGCTTATAAATTCAAGATCTTCCTATCCTGTCGATGCTGATGATCCACTTATAAGCATGGCAATGGCAAAAAAATTAAGACAAAAACGCGCCGATCAAGATTCAGGAAAAAATAAACAACATAAAAGCAAAGCAAAGACAGAAAAGACAGGAAAGACAGAAAAGACTCTTGATGAAAGGCTTTTTACTTTAAGCCAAGAGGAATTCCGTCCATTGCTCACAATATTTCTCCAGCATCTAAATGCGATAAATAACGCGAACACAGATGAAAGTAAAAATAATGCTCTGGAAGCTTTAAAAACAGTGCTTGTCAAATATTTTCAAGAACAAAAAAATCGGAGCCCATCAAACAGGGGTAACAATTCATAAGATTCTCCGCCAAGCAGAAGAAATGATTAAAGCGTTGAATTAAAAGATAAATTAATTATTCTCAAGATCACTGGAATCAAGCCGATATGTTACCCCAGCAGCTTGTAATTTGATTGGTCCCAAAAAATCCATAAAACGAGGAATAAGCGTATTTAAAGCTGTATACCCGTCGTCTTTGAAACTGCATGGGTGTGAGTTGCTCTCGCTTAAGATCAATCACAGAGTAGAACTATGCTCAAGGCCTTCACTCGTTTGCCGCAGGCGCGCATCTTCAAGTGTCTTGGGTATAGAAGAATCAAAATATAAAGATGTTCAGATCATTGCATAAAAAAATAGCCCGTTTCATACGGGCTATTTCATTTTTAAATGCTCACAAGAACACTTCACGTCCTTTACGTTGTTTATCGGCGCTCAACGCACGGATTTTAATTTTCCTAAGCTGGGTTACTGGAACCGGTTTCACATATAAATTCCAAGAGTGGCCTTCATCTAAGGAATAGAGCATCGGCAAGCCCGGCAAACTGATGTTCATGTGCAGCAGGCCTTTATCAATCATGGCTCCTGGGACCGGAATACGGTATTGCACCCCTTGAGCATCTAATTTGGCAAGCTCACGTTGACCCAGTAGATTTGCAAACCGCGTCCAATCACTGAGCAATTCTTTTTGATCTACAAAGTTAGAAACCTGGCTGTACGTTTTATTGGGAGTGTAGGTCTCTTCCCAATCGGCTTTATGCCACGCGCGCTCAGCGGCGGCCATCACCCGTGGAAAAACCATGTATTCATACTGCTCATCGGTGCGCACCGATTCACTCCAAAGCTGAGCGGAAAGACCTTCAAATGCCTCAGATTTCAGCTCCCCTTTGCCCACAAAACCATTTCCATCACGATCGAGCGATGTTTCTGCATTTTGGGGGAGATTATCCGGTGCAAAAGCAAACATTTTACGGGTGTCTGTCGCACGCGTCGCCCAATAATAACCACGTTCTTTCGGATCAACCTCATAAGGCATGTCCATGTAGAGGTAGTCGGGGTTAGAAACAACAATGTTGTATCCCTTATTTTCCCACTCGTATGCGCTACCTGAGCCTCCACCGTACAAAACATCCCAGAAATTGACACGCACTTTCTCTGTTTTAAAGGCCGTCGCATCTTTCGAGGTTTTTAAGCCATCTTGCCAAGCTTGGAAGTTTTTAATTCCATGCTTTTTGACTTCTCCACTGACTTTCTCAGCAAAATAGCTTGGAAGCTCTGCAACATCTTTAACGACACCGGCATCAAGCAATTTTTTACACATAGGCGATTTTTGAAAAGGCTTGTCTTCACTACTGATGTCGATGTTTCCACGCCATGCCACACGGTCTTCTGCATTATTGTCTTGAAAGCCTGCGTTTAACTTGATGTTTTTCGCTTCATCACCGCCAAAATGCCATGTGGTCAAAGGCGCACCCGCTTCTTCATGCATGGCGTGTACTTCTTCAATGACCTTATTTACAAAACGCAAAGAAGAGTCCATACAAGGGTTGATAAAACTGCGCTTATCGTAAAGTTGAACGGTGGTCACATTTGAGGTGTCATTTGGATCCATCAAACGAAATTCTTCGGCTTTTTCTATATTGCCACTTTTCATAAATTGACTGTATCTGGCTTCCATAGAGACCACCGCTGCACGTGAATGCGCAGGCATGTCAATTTCAGGGATCACTTCAATGGCGCGATCTTTTGCGTAACGGACAATCTCAATGTAATCGGCTTTACTGAAGAAACCGGAACCAAAATTGTCACTGTTGGGACCTGAACCCAGCTGGGGTAACAAACAACGGGTTTCACTCAAATCATGACAACGTTTTCCACCGATATCCGTTAATTCAGGCAACCCTGGAATTTCTAAACGCCAACCTTCATCATCTGTCAGGTGAAGATGAAGTTTATTGAGCTTGTAAGCGGCCATTTGATCAAGGGTACGAAAAAGAGCTTCTTTAGTATGGAAATTCCGCGCCACATCCACCATCACACCGCGGTATTGATAACGAGGGGAATCTTCAATCGCAATAACAGGTAACCTTTTGTTTCCCCCTCTATTCATCAAAGACAATAAAGATTGCAAGCCATAATAAGCCCCCGCATCATCAAACCCCGTCACTTGTACTCCGCCTAAATTAATCAACAATTTATAGGCGCCAGGAATTTTTTGTTTTCCTTTAAAATCATCAGGAATAACATCGATGTTCAGTTTGACTTTGCCGTTCATATCGATTTGTAAACTTTCAGCACGAGAAAGGAACGCCGCCAATTTTTCTTTGGATAAACCATTATTTTTTATTGCAAATCCTGAACTTAATTTAAAGTCCATTTTCATGTCTCGGATTTTTAATGGCGTTGGAATAATCGCACTGCTTAAGGCTTTCTCTGACATTTTAAGCACGTCACTGTTTTTTTCATAACGTGAGGCTGCAGTGGCTAAAATGTTCTTGTCTTCTGGAATACGCTTCCATTTATTTCCGTTGATCTCACCCACGAAGCTGTCTACATCTTCGGTGTCCATTGACTTGATGACAGTCGGTGGGGCATCGTCGCTCACGATATACGCGCGAGGCATAAAATCGGTCTCAAACAATTGCCAAAATTCTGAAACCATCGGAATTTTGACCGTTTCTCCTTTTGGGAAACCTCGGAAACGCTCTGTCGGCGTTATGGCGTAGAGATCCCCTGTAATATGTTCGATTTTGAATGCACTGTTCTCAATCGCCAAAATCACTCGAATACTGTGTACAAAAATTTTCCAATCTTTGTTGGTGACCGTTTCACCCGTGTTCAATAAATTCATGACCACCTTATTACAAGATGCCCATTCGGCGCCCATGTTTTGGCATTGAAGCCCGTCTTGCGCCCCGAGGTTCGTTTTAATTTCATAACTGATATTAAGTTGAGAGGTCAGCTTTTCGACTGCATTTTGTGTATTTCCACCCAGTTGCAAAACACCGCAACCAACCAGGCCAACGGCAATAGCCGTCGTTAAAATTCCAATTTTAAAAGTTCGTTTCATTTATTTCCCCTAAAAGATCAGCTTGTTATACCCAAAGTAATTGAAGTTGCGTGCAGGCGCCAAGCGAGTGAAGTCCCTGAGCATAGATGGACTATGTGATTGGGCTGAACGAGCGTAGCCAACACCCACGTAGCTTCAAAGGCGACGGATATATAACCCAAAAAAAGCTGACCTTCAAGAGGTCAGCAATATGATGAATAAATAAATCCAAGCTTCTTCTTTATGGAAGCTGGATATTTGATAAATCTTCTGTTGTGCCTACTTTTTTCATTTCGCCCGCAACAAGTTCTGCTTTTGGACCCAAGATGACTTGTAGATTGTTGGTACCCAATTTAACGACACCCATTGCACCCAATGCTTTAAGGGTTTTTTCATCAACTTGGCTGCCGTCTTTAATGGTGAGACGTAAACGTGTAATACAAGCATCAATGTTGGTCAGGTTATGGTGACCGCCTAAGGCTTTTAAATACTGACGCGCAAGAATACCCGTTTCTTTTGACCCTGTAACACCCGAATTTGAAACGCTTTCGCTTTCTTCTTCACGTCCTGGCGTTTGGAAATTAAATTTAGTGATAGCAAAACGGAAGACACCGTAATAAATACCAGAAAATACAATCCCTTGAACTACGAGCATGTACCAGTTAACCGCCAGTGGATTACGGCTAGACAGCACCAAATCGACCAAGCCTGCAGAGAAACCAAATCCGGCCATCCACTGCATGGATGCGGCGATATAAACAGAAACACCGGTCATAAAGGCATGCAATACGTAAAGACCTGGGGCTAAAAACATGAAAGAAAATTCTAAAGGTTCCGTCACGCCCGTGAAAAAAGCAGCAAACCCTGCCGCAAGCATAATTGAACCCACTTTATCTTTGTTTTCAGGTTTAGCGCAGTGGTACATTGCAAGCGCAGCCCCTGGCAAACCAAACATCATGATAGGGAAAAAGCCCGCTTGATACATGCCAGTCACGCCGACCACTGCAGTCCCTTCTTGAATTGACTTCGCGCCACCCAAGAAATTAGGAATATCATTGATCCCAGCAACGTCAAACCAAAAAACCGAATTCAGTGCGTGATGCAAGCCAACAGGAATAAGTAAACGGTTAAAGAACGCATAAACACCTGCGCCAATTTCACCCATGCTTTGAATGCCTTCACCAAAACCCACTAAGCCGTTATAAACGGTAGGCCAAACATACATCAAGATAAACGCAATGAGAATGCCAGCAAAGGACGTCAAAATTGGGATTAAGCGTTTTCCTGAAAAGAAAGCAAGTGTTTTATGCAACTCCACTTCTGAAAAGCGATTATAAAGTTCAGCTGAAACGATGCCAACTAAAATACCTACAAATTGGTTATTGATTTTTCCAAATGCGCTTGGTACAGCGCTGATATCAATACCTTGAATTTGCGCAACGGCATTAGGGGCAAGCAAGTTTGTCACCACAAGAAAACCAACAAATCCAGATAACGCCGCAGCGCCGTCTTTGTCTTTTGACATACCATAAGCCACGCCCATCGCAAATAAAACAGACATGTTATTAATGATGGCAGAGCCGGCTGTAATAAAGAATGCAGCCAGAGTGCTGTTCGCCCCCCAACCATTAGGATCGATCCAATAACCAACCCCCATCAAAATTGCAGCAGCAGGAAGCGTGGCGACAGGCACCATTAACGCTTTACCTACTTTTTGAAAATACCCGAGAATATTCACTTTATGTCTCCTTCAGTTTTGTCGCTTTTACCTGAGATTGGTATCAATTTAGAAAAAACAATTAAACATCAAACAAAGTCAAGTTCATATTTGATTTCAAAGGCAGTTTATTGGATTAATTTCGCTTCGCAAATTAAAACAAATGAAATTGGGACTCTTATCACTCAATGAATCATTTTTTTCTTATTATCATAGCCCAATATGAAAACTTATTTTATGATGTAAAACAAGATAGATAAGCACATACCTTTTGCTTAAACCCTTTATTCGCAAGCCTTGTTATTATTTTGGGGAACTTTATGAGACTTATTCCACTAAAAAGCGCCGATCAAGTAGGCCTTTGGTCAGCACGTTATATCGCTGATGCCATAAATCGCTTTGCACCGACAGAAGATCGCCCTTTCGTCATGGGACTTCCCACGGGGGGGACCCCTCTCAATACGTACAAACAGCTAATCCACCTTCATAAACAAGGTGAAATTAGTTTTAAGTACGTTGTGACCTTTAACATGGATGAATATTGTTCCATTCCCGCAGATCACCCAGAGTCTTATCGCAGCTTCATGTACCACAATTTCTTTAATCACATTGATATTCAAGAAAAAAATATTAATTTGCTTAATGGAAATGCCCACTGTCATATCACCGAATGTAAGCGTTACGAAGAAAAAATTAAATCCTACGGAAGAATCAATCTCTTTATGGGTGGCGTAGGCAATGACGGGCACATAGCCTTCAATGAGCCCGCCTCTTCACTGGCTTCTCGTACGCGCATCAAAACCTTAACTGAAGAAACACGCATTGCAAATTCTCGCTTTTTTGATAATGACATCAATCAAGTACCAAAAAATGCTCTGACCATTGGGGTGGCCACTTTACTTGACGCGGAAGAAGTCATGATCCTCATCACGGGTCACAACAAGGCCCTCGCCCTTCAAGCCGCCGTCGAAGGATCTGTCAATCACATGTGGACCGTTTCAGCCCTTCAACTGCATCCAAAATCTTTGATGGTGTGTGATGAACCCTCAACCGCTGAACTCAAAGTAAAAACGGTGAAATATTTCCAAGAGCTGGAAATGTGCAACATCAATAACTTCTAATTCAAAGGAAAAAGTCATGTATGCACTGACACACTGCCGCATTTTTACTGGCAGCGAAGTGCTGGATAATCACGCCGTCATCCTTCATGACGGCATGATCCAGGACGTTATACCCGAAAATCAATTGCCTAAAGACATTGAAACGCGCTCACTGAATGGACATTACCTCACACCTGGTTTCATCGATCTTCAACTGAACGGGTGCGGCGGGGTCATGTTTAATGATGAAATTACAGCGCAAACCATTCACACCATGCACCTGACGAACTTGAAATCAGGATGCACCAGTTTTCTCCCGACCCTTATCACCTCTTCTGACGAAGACATGAAACTGGCGGTGAAAGCGATGCGTGAATACCAGGAACAATACCCGCACCAAGCTTTAGGCTTGCACCTTGAAGGCCCTTACCTCAACTTAGAGAAAAAAGGCATTCATCGTGTGGATTACATTCGTCGTTCAGAAGATGAAATGATTGATTTCATGGCTGAAAATGCAGACGTGATCACCAAAGTCACCTTGGCACCAGAACAAACGCCAAGCGCGCATATTCGCACCCTCGCGGCGGCTGGAATCGTGGTTTCTGCAGGACACACCAATGCCACTTATGCCCAAGCAAGAGAGGGTTTTAAAGCAGGGGTTTCTTTTAGCACACACCTCTTTAACGCGATGACCTCCATTACAGGACGCGATCCTGGGATGGTTGGCGCCATTTATGACACGCCAGAGGTGTACACTGGCGTCATTGCTGATGGCTTTCATGTCGATTATGCCAATATCCGCATCGCTCATAAGCAAAAAGGGGAGAAACTGGTTTTAGTCACCGACGCGACAGCCCCTGCCGGAGCGCAAATGGACTCCTTTATCTTTGTTGGAAAAAAAGTATATTATCGTGACGGAAAATGTATCGATGAATCTGGCACCCTTGGAGGCTCTGCGCTGACCATGATAGAAGCGGTTCAAAATACCGTTGAACATGTTGGCATTGCTTTAGATGAAGCCATCCGTATGGCCACCTTGTATCCAGCCCGAGCCATCGGTGTCGCGCACAAACTTGGCGCAATTAAAAAAGGATACATTGCCAATCTTGCCGTATTTGATCGTGACTTCAATATGATAGAAACCACAGTGAATGGCGATCATTCCGTAATCTAGGACACTTATGACTGGCGGACAAATAGGAAATGTAGATTTAGTTAAACAATTAAACGGGGCTGCCGTTTATCGATTAATTGACCAACAAGGTCCTATTTCTCGGATTCAAATTGCTGAAATCAGCCGTTTAGCCCCCGCCAGTATCACCAAGATCACGCGGCATTTACTTGAGCGTGGCTTGATTAAAGAACTGGCTCAACAAGCCTCAACCGGGGGTCGTCGAGCCATTTCATTAACGACCCAATCAGCCCCTTTTCACTCTCTTGCCGTCAGACTGGGGCGCAAAAAAATCGAAATAGGTTTATTCGATCTTTCTGGTAAGTTGATTTCAAAACACGAAGAAAATTTCTATTACCCCGACCAAAAAACCTTGAGTGATGGCTTGGTTGAGCATCTTCATCAATTTCTCTTTAGCCAACAAAAAAAACTCAATGAATTAATTGCTGTGGCGATTTCTCTGCCGGGTTTAATTAACGCAGAAACAGGCATGGTGGATTACATGCCTCATATTCCCATCGATAAGCTTCCCTTAAGTGAATTAATTCGCCTTGAATTTAACGTTCAATGTTTTATTGGAAATGACAGTCGAAGCCACGCTCTGGCTGAACATTATTTTGGGATCAGCAAAGCCCATTCCGATTCTATTTTGATCAGCGTACATAATGGAACGGGGGCGGGTATTATTGTCAACGGAGATGTATTTCTTGGGCACAACCGAAACGCAGGGGAAATCGGCCATATTCAAATCGATCCCTTAGGCAAAAGATGCCAATGTGGTAATTTTGGTTGCCTTGAAACGGTCGCCTCAAATCCTGCGATCCTTGAGCATGCCCAACACCTTCTTGCCATGGGACACAAAAGCAAACTCCAAACCAAAAAAGACGCCCTGACGCTCCCCGACATTTGTAAAGCCGCACTGTCTGGAGATGAAATGTCACGTCAAATTTTGTTAAACGTCGGCCACCATCTTGGAAAAGCCCTCGCGATAACCATCAATTTATTTAACCCTCAGCAAATTGTTATTTCAGGTGAAATAACACAAGCGCAAGAGATCGTTTTTCCAGCTATCCAACACTGTATTAGAAATCAATCACTCAGTGCATTCCATAATGACCTTCCCATTGTTTCATCGACGCTCTCTAAAATGCCCACCTTGGGTGCTTTTGCATTGGTTAAACGCGCCATGCTCAATGGCACTTTATTGCAAATATTACTAGACGATTAAACCCCGCTTTTTATTTTGCACAGGATTGATTAAAAAGTCACACGCAATGCTGGTTAATGGTATTGCGTTTGTTCTATTATTTATTATGGAATATCAATCATTTGCAACAGGAATACTTTTCGCTTAACTATTCCCGAAGCTTATTAACTTGGAAAGCAAACCATTATGGATTTAGAGATCCTTGCCGTCGCATTTTTTAGCGGTTTAATTATGCTCCGCTTTCAGCTTCCGCCTTTAGTTGGTTTTCTGGGTGCAGGATTTGCCCTTCATGGTTTAGGGTACAGTTCAACCCCCATGATCGAATCTTTCGCAGATTTAGGTGTCACCTTACTTCTCTTTAGCATTGGCCTTAAATTAGATGTGAATTCTCTTTTTAAAAAAGAGATTTGGCTTGGCTCTTCTCTTTACAGCATGCTCACCACGCTTCTTTTTACCCTTTCTTTAATCGGGATTAAAGCCCTTGGTTTGCCTTTATTTTCAAGCTTAACTTTCAGTAATATCATCTTGATTGCCTTTGCGCTTTCTTTTTCTAGCACCGTTTTTGCCATCAAAGTCCTGCAAGAAAAAGGAGAAATGAACGCAACGTATGGGAATGTCGCTATCGGGGTCCTTATTATGCAAGACATCTTTGCTGTGACCTTTTTGACGATCACATCAGGAGACGTCCCCGGACCCGAAGCCTTACTTCTATTTGCTTTGCCCTTACTGCGCCCGCTTATGTTTCGATTTCTTGACCAAGCAGGCCACGGCGAAGTGCTTTTACTTTATGGGATCTTTTTGGCCTTAGTGATTGGGGCCGGCTTATTTGAAAGCCTCGGAATGAAAGCGGATTTAGGGGCTCTCATTGTCGGCATGTTAATGGCCACACACCCCAAAGCGTCCGAAATGGCTAAGTCCTTGTTTAATATTAAAGAACTTTTTCTTGTTTGTTTCTTTATCAACATCGGTTTATCAGAAGAGCCCACTTTGGACGGCTTGCTCATCGCTTTATTTTTCATCCTGCTTCTTCCACTTAAAGGGGCACTCTACTTTTTAACGTTTTCTGCTTTTAAATTTCGACCTCGTACTGCCTTTTTCACCTCCGCCACCCTCTTTAACTACAGCGAATTCGCTTTGATTGTGGGCGGTGTCGCTTACAAAATGGGCGCGATGCCAGGCAATATTCTCGTGGCTATCGCGATTGCTGTTTCGCTTTCTTTTGTCATCGCCGCGCCGTTAAACACCATCAATCATCCTCTTTATCAATTCATTAACAACCGGTTCATTAAACCTACAGAAAACGAATCAGAAAAAGAAAAAGAAAATAAAGAGCTCACGCCAAAAGAAGAAAACATCGACTTTGGTGACGCCGAGATCTTGATCCTCGGCATGGGACGCATTGGTTGTGGGGCTTACAATGAATTAGAGATGGATTTTCCACAAAAGATCATCTCGATTGAAACCCGTGAAGACACAGTACAAGGCCATCATGAGCAAGGACGCAATGTCCTTCACGCGGATGGAACCGATCCTGATTTCTGGCCCCGCATTAAGACATTAGAAAAGATAAGAATCATTTTACTTTCCATGCCAAACAGCCATGCAAACAATTCCGCCCTCGAACACATTAGAAACATGGACTACACAGGAAAAATAGCGGTTATTGCTCGATATCCAGATGAAATAGAAGAGCTTCATGCTCTCGGGGTTGATGCGGCTTATAACATTTACCTTGAAGCCGGCTCGGGCTTTGGACGGCATGTAAAAGAACAGTTTTTATAACCTTGCAGCCCCTCACCGAGGACACACGAGATCATGGGGTTGAGCGCCAACCCCATGCTCCCCTTCTTTCAAACAGCGCACGTATTGTGCATGCGCGCGTCTTTCCTCTTTTATACCCCTCACCTTTGAAACTGGGTGGTTCTTGGCTACGCTCGCAGCGCCCATCTTCAATTTCTTTGGATATAATGAAAAATCGTCTTTATTTTGAAACAAAAATATAAATAATTCATTTAAAATGGCATTTTCTGAATTTCATTTACTACAAGGTCACATTTATTATTTTTAGATTTTTTTTATATTGCTTTTTTTATACAAACAGGCAAATTGAACTCTCATGCTCCCTAAATCTTTGAAGATAAAAGTTCAATTAATTTACAATGTTTCATTTCTTAGAATAAAACACTGTAAATGAAATCCATTCTTTCTCTTCAACCCCAAGGGGAATCAAGATGATCACGATACTCGTGACACTCTCAAGGTAAAATAAAGAGGGATTTATGTGTTCTGTTTTTGGCGTACTCGAGATTAAATCAGATCCAAACGCACTGAGAAAAATCGCATTAGAAATGTCAAAAATAATGCGCCACCGTGGACCTGATTGGTCCGGCATTTATGCCTCTAAACACGCTATTTTAGCCCATGAACGTCTCGCCATTGTCGGCGTTAATAGCGGCGCACAACCCATTTACAGCGCAGACAAAAAACGTATCCTTGCCGTCAACGGCGAAATTTATAATCACAAAGAAATTAGAGCGCGTTATAAGGACAAATACGACTTTCAAACGGACTCTGATTGCGAAGTGATCTTGGCTTTATACCAAGAAATGGGAGAGGATTTTTTAGAAGAACTCAATGGGATTTTTGCCTTTATTTTGTATGATGAAGAAAAAAACACCTATATCGTTGGGCGAGATCACATTGGGATAATTCCACTTTATCAAGGCGTTGATGAACACGGTAACTATTTCGTGGCATCAGAAATGAAAGCCCTTGTCAGTGTTTGTAAGTCCATCAGTGAATTTCCGCCAGGATCCTATTACACAAGCCAAGACAACAAGCCAAAACGCTATTACTTACGCGATTGGAATACGTACAGCGCGGTTGAAAACAACACCAGCAACAAAGCAGAGCTGACCCAAGCACTGGAAGCGGCCGTAAAACGCCAGCTTATGACCGATGTTCCTTATGGTGTTTTGTTGTCTGGCGGACTGGATTCTTCCATTACCTCCGCTATCGCAAAGAAATTTGCCTCAAAACGCATTGAAGATGACGAAACCACGAACGCCTGGTGGCCACAGCTGCATTCTTTTGCTATCGGTTTAGACGGCGCACCCGATCTTAAAGCCGCGCGTGAAGTCGCTGAAAAAATTGGCACCATTCACCACGAAGTGATTTATACCCTTCAAGAAGGACTCGATGCGATTCGTGATGTGATTTACCACATTGAAACCTACGATGTCACCACCATCAGAGCCTCTACCCCCATGTATCTTTTAGGACGTAAAATAAAGGCCATGGGCATTAAAATGGTCCTTTCGGGTGAAGGGGCTGACGAAATTTTTGGCGGGTATCTTTATTTCCACAAAGCCCCAAATGCAAAAGAATTTCACGAAGAAACAGTCAGAAAACTTTTAGCCTTGAATCTCTTTGATTGCGCTCGTGCCAATAAATCCTTGGCCGCTTGGGGTGTGGAAGGTCGCGTGCCTTTCCTTGATAAAGAGTTCATTGATGTCGCAATGCGTTTAAATCCAAAAGACAAAATGTGTGGAAACGGAAAAATTGAAAAACACATTTTAAGGGAATGCTTTGAAGATATTCTTCCCAATGCCATCGCTTGGCGTCAAAAAGAACAATTTTCAGATGGCGTAGGCTACGGTTGGATTGACACATTAAAAGAAGTCGCAGAAGCAAAGATCACCGACAAACAAATGGAAACAGCGCAATATCGTTTTCCATACAATACCCCATCAACCAAAGAAGGGTATGTGTACAGGGAGATTTTTGAAGAATTGTTTCCTTTACCTTCCGCGGTCGAATGTGTTGCCGGAGGCCCTTCTATTGCTTGCTCTAGCGCCAAGGCCATCGAATGGGATGAAAGCTTTAAAAACGCGGCTGACCCTTCAGGTCGCTCTATTGCCGCAGTGCACAATGAAGCTTATAACAAAAAATAAACTGAAAACACATCTAAAAAACCGATAACCTCGTTTTTTCAGTCTCTTCCCAATCTCTGCGCCCTGCATGAGATTGGGTTTCATACCAATCCCATTAAACATTTGATCATTCTTACTTGTTAAAATCCCCGATAGCATCGTTATGAATTTCTTAATGAGAATCATTCGTTATCGACAATTCAGGCCTTGTTTTCAGTGATTTTCCCGGCGCAATTTCTGACTATCCTCAAGATATTTGAAGTTGCAGGTAGGCGGCAAGAACGAAAAAAACCTGAGCATAGATGGACGATGTAATTGGGCTTTGAGGACGCAGCCAACACCCCTGCAGCGTCAAAGGCGACGGGTATAACGACTTAATGGAATGGGTATATTGTTCTTTTTATGTGCGAAATAGTGGAAATAAGATTAATTTCACAAAATAACCGAGGTTAGGTCTGTTTTTTAACCGAAAAAATAACAGTGACAAAAAGAAAGGAGGTAAAAAGTGGGAAGGAAAAAAGATGAAAATGAAAAAATATAAGTTCTGTCGGTACTCACTGCTCATCTAAAACAAGGTTTTATGAAAAAGTACCAACAAAACTGATTATAAGGAAATCACCCTTTAATAACATCACCACGTTTAATTTCTTCAGGCGTTGCATCACGCACATCTCTCACAACACCTTCAAAATTTAATGTAATGCCAGCCAATGGATGGTTCCCATCTAAGGTAATATTGTTACCTTCGATACCGATAACCGTCACTTGCAGCTCGCCTTCCGCTTGCTGTGCATTGAAGACCATGCCCTCTTTGACTTCGTCGATGTCTTCAAATACGGAACGATCAACAACTTGAAGAAGCTCTTCATTCCGCTGACCATAGGCTTGCTCAGGAAGAACAACCACAGAAAATGTCTCTTCGAGATTTTTCCCTTCAAGCGCACTTTCTAAAGCGGGTAAAAGAGACGCATTACCGTGTATATAAACAAGTGGGCCATTTTCACCCGAACCATCAATTATTTTCCCTGTGTTATCTTTTACTTCATAGTCAAATGAGACCACTTTATTTTTTTTAATCATATCGACTGCCTTGTTGTTAGCACTGAATTAATGGACCTTAAGTTTAGCAAATAAATTCCCATCCAAAAGAGGGATGTTTTGACTTTAACATAAAGAGAAAAAAAACAATGTTCAAAGATGAGACCGTGCAAACAGAGAAAAAAATTCAACCGAATGAATAAGATGATTAACGCCAAAATACATTGATAGGACAGCGAAGATTAAAGCGACACGCAATTTGAGCTTGCAGTAATTCAGCCGTTGCAATGGCATCGATTAATGCATTATGACCATGATAAAACGGTAAATTATAACGTCTTCGACTGTCCGCTAAACGAATGGACGTTAATGGATGGCCTGAAAATTTAGACCACATTTTATGGCGTTTTTTACGGTAAAACCACGACTCGATTTCAAGTGTATCAATAATGGGAAAAATGACCCCTTCTCCCAAACGGCTCTTAATGGCCAAATCGATAAACTCACGTTCAATGCGACGATAATGCACCACGACAACTTTGCCTTTCAAGGTCAAAAGCAATTCATCTAATATTTTACGAAAATCAGGCGCGCCAGAGATATCAGAATGCGTGATCCCATGTATCACAATAGAATCATCTTCTAATGGTTTTCTTGGTTTTACAATCCAATGCTTGGCTTGATTGCAATAGATACGAGACAAATTAAATGGCACTAAGCCGATGCTAATAATGTCGCATTTAGTTGGGTCAAGCCCTGTTGTTTCAAGATCAAGAGCCACAAATTCAACGTTTTCAATTGCCGTATTCCCATCAATCCCCCAAGACCCATAGAAATTTTTTAATAGAGGAACCTTCGTTCTTTTATTGTATTTCTTCATAATGGCTGGCCAATCAGGTCCTATTTTATTTTTTAAGTCTGTCGTTTTAGATCTAAAAAAAAACATGGGGACCTCTAATTATTACGGTTTGGATGGTAACGAAATTTGAGAAATTTTTGTGAATTCGACAATATTTGAAAAGCATCTTTTAAATTACGCCGTTCAAATTCAGAAAGCGTTTCTGGGTCAATGTTGTTATCCGGTGTTCTTTCTAGCTCTAAATCCAAAGATTGATGTCGGATCCGAACCATCGAAATAAATTCCATGGCATCACGAATGTCTTCTCCTCGCCCTTTGGGTAAAATACCAGCATCAATGATGTCTTTTAGTCTCTCAAAAGAATTGCAGGCGCGAGAGCCCACAGCAAGAGCGTGCACACGAATAAGATCGGCCAAAGGGGCTGTCCCGCGTCGTTTAAGATTTATGGAATTTTTATGACGCCCATCTTGCTCCATGACAAAATTCTTAAAAAAACCTAAAGGAGGCGTGCGATTCAGTGCATTGCGCGCCATACACGCCAAGAAGCGATTATTTTTACGCGCACGGCGCACCACAAAGGCTTTCAAGGTTTCAGCCCAATTCGTCGCCCCATAAATGCCATCCAAATCAAAGAAAATATTGCAATTGAGCAAAGATTTAAGATCAGGCTGATCAATCCAATCGGCAAAAAGCGTTTCCCATTCAGACAGGGTCATTCTCCATTTAGGATTCGTCGCCATGATCCCCCCTGTGCAATAGGAATAACCACAACGGTCCAAACCGTCACTGACAAATTGAGTCAATTTTTCAAAATATTCACGGTGCAAACGCGGGTCATACTTATTGTCTAAAATGATCGCATTATCTTGATCTGTAACTATTAACTGTTCATCTCTTGCCATCGATCCTAAGGACAAATAACAATAAGAAACAGGGGGAGGACCCAATTCTTCTTCTGCAAGCTCTAATAACCGCTGATTAAAACTGCGCCCTATCACGGTCATCGCAGAGCCTATCATATTTGAATTTGCCTCTTCAGAAACCATGCGAGAAAAACACGTTGAAACCCCTTTTGTGAGTCCAACAAGGTCATCCACCGTTTGTTGTTTAAAGATGCGGCTTACGACTATCAAACTGCTTTGAGACTCATAACGAACAATATCAGAAAGAGAAATGACCCCTACGGGCTTTTGTGCTTTTAAAACAGGCAAATGGTGTAAATTATGCCGCAGCATCAACAACATGGCCTCAAAGAGATAGGCCCCGCTGTCGAGGGTAATCAGTTTTGAAGAGATGATCTCGGCGATGGGGGTCTCAAAAGGCAATCCTTGAGCCAGAACCTTTGAACGAAAATCAACATCCGTGATGATCCCAACGATGCGTTTTTCAACGTCTACGTCTTCGTTTTTATTCGTCTCCATCACCAACAAAGAGGTTACCCCTTCTTCGGTCATCAAAATGGCGGCGTCTTGCACAGAAGCATCACTTTCAATACAAAGAGGGTCTCGTAAGGTTATTGAGGAAATCTTTGATTTAGTCAGATCATTGCATTCGCCCTGATTTTCGACCACCTGCCTTAAGCGTGTATTGATGTCTGTTTCGACAAAATCAGCAAAACTTTCAAAACGTTCACATAATTCATCAAACACACGCGCCGGAATAAAATAAACCAAGGTGTCTTCAAGAGCCTTCACCGGAAAACGGATGATGTGGTTCATTAAAAGCCCCCACTGACCAAAAATGCCACCTTCTGTCAAACGATTAAAAAGCTCACCGTTACGACGAGACACTTCCACAACCCCGCCTCTGACAACGGACAAATCATGAATAGGTTCGCCATATCCGTATATTTTTGAACCCGCACGGTAATAGCTTATTTCAACCTGTTTGGCGACATCATCTAGCACCGCGTCTGGCAAACAGCTAAAGGGTTCATATTGCTTTAAAAATGTGGCGATTTCTCTCTGCTCAGCTTCCATTGTCCATCCTAAAAACACCTGTTTGTTCAAAAATGCATAAAAAGAAGACAGAAAATTTCTGCCTTTTTTTGTTTTCAATCGCTCCTTTCCTTTTTAAAATATCCGAAAAAGAAAAGGGGTTTATCACGGTGTTTTATATTAATTCCGAGGCTCTGAAAGCAAGCCTTTCACCAGGGAAAAGCAACACATCAACAAAACAAAACAAAATGGAAAACCGGTGGAAACCACCATGGCTTGCAACGCAGTCAAGCCGCCGCCAAGCAACAAGGAAATCGCGACAAGGCCCACAAAAGTACACCAGAAAATACGTTGTGGAATGGGCGCATCCACTTTCCCACCCGCAGAAATCGTATCAATGACCAGAGATCCTGAATCACAAGAGGTGATAAAAAACACAAGCACAAGAACAATCGCAATAAACGAGGTCATCATTGAGAATGGAAGGGAGTCGAGCATATTGAAAAGTTGTAAAGGCAGTTCTGCATTCACCACAGATTGAATGCCTGAATCTAACTGTTCAATGGCCGTTGTGCCAAAGGAGGTCATCCACAATACACACACAGATGTTGGGATCAAAATGACGCAAATAAGGAATTCTCGTACCGTTCTTCCTCGAGAAACGCGAGCGATAAACATCCCCACAAAAGGAGACCAAGACATCCACCACGCCAAATAAAATGCAGTCCAACCTTGTGAATAATTTGCATCTTCTCGACCAAAAGGCATGGACAAAGCAGGCAAATATTCAAAATAAGACACCATATTGGTGAAAAGATTGGAAAAAATAGAAAGCGTCGGCCCCACCGCAATGACAAACAACAAGAGCAAGGTGGCCAAAAACATATTAAATTCAGAAAGGAGTTTTACGCCCGAATCCAAGCCTGCAACCACAGAGGTTAATGCAAAGCCTGTGATCAAGATGATCAAGATCACTTGTGTGGTGATCCCACCGGGAATGCCGAATAAAAAGTGAAGGCCCGCGGTAGCCTGAGATGCCCCGAAACCCAAAGAGGTCGCGAGACCAAATAGGGTTGCCACAACCGCTGTAATATCAATAATATGCCCAGGCCACCCCCAAATACGTTCACCGAATATGGGATAAAAAATAGAACGCATCGTCAATGGCAAGCCTTTATTAAAAGAAAACAAAGCCAATGACAAAGCCAGCAAGGCATAAATAGACCAAGGATGTAAACCCCAATGATAAATAGTGGCCGCCATCCCTAAGTCTTTCGCATTCCCACTGTCTCCTAACGCCCCACCCAGTGGAGCCCAGTCACTGCGAATACCGTCCACTTCAGCCACGCCGCCCAACGCCGACGAATAATGAGACAAAGGCTCAGCGACCCCATAAAACATCAGCCCAATCCCCATGCCAGCTGCAAAGAGCATGGAAAACCATTCCACGTAGCTGTAATCAGGTGTCGCTTCTGTTCCCCCTAAACGCACACGTCCTAAAGGGCTTAATACAAGACATAAACACAACACAACAAATAAATTACTGGTACCTATAAAAAACCAATCTAATTGGGCCGTCAGTGAATTTTTTAATTCGCTGAATAAAGGACCTACGTCGTTTTTAAAGAGAAGGGTTATCACGACAAACAGCGCAATCATCGAACCAGAAATAAGAAAAACTCGGTTATGAATGTCTAATCCCAAAGGACCAAATTGAAGGGCAATGTTATCTTGACCTACTTGGTAATCCGTATCAATTGGATTGACCTCACCATCAGGTCTCATTAAATCATCATGGCTTTTATCAGTCACAAGGAGAACTCCATTTTTCCTTTGAAAGAACGAAAGTACCCGTAAGCACTTGAAATACTGCACCAGCATTTTGGCAATTTATAATTGTTTACTTCATTAAAAACTGTCAATTAATATATTTAAAATGGATAAGTGAAACGCAATTTAATGCAGCAATCCTTGCAATGCTTGATCTTCTGTCGTGCGCTCTCTCTAAGAGGCGCTTTTTTGGCACTGATGGAAGGGAAAAGAAAACAGCATCATAATCAAAGACAAAAAATAAAAAAGCCAGACGAGATCTGGCTTCTTTTTAAATGTTTTCTTTAATTAGTTCGACTTAGAAAAACGTATCGTTTCTTCTTCTTGTCCTGCTGACATGTCGTTATAACGTGCTTCATCTAATGCATTTTCACTTTTTGCCACAATGCACGTAACAGCACAATCTCCAGTAATATTCACCGCCGTCCTGAGCATATCTAAAAGCCTATCGACCCCCATAATGAGTGCGATACCTTCAAGGGGTAAACCCACTTGATTGAGTACCATCGCAAGCATAACCAGCCCTACTCCCGGAACACCCGCCGTGCCAATGGAGGCTAACGTGGCCGTCAAAATCACGGTGAGGTAATCAACCAAGGTCAATTCGACATTAAAGGCTTGGGCAATGAAGACCGTTGCAACCCCTTGCATCATCGCGGTGCCATCCATGTTGATGGTCGCCCCTAAAGGAATCGTAAAAGACGCTATTTTGTTGTCCACCCCCATACGACGTGACGCCGTTTCCATGCTCACGGGAATGGTTGCATTTGAGGAAGCAGTCGAAAATGCAAACATCACAGCGTCTTCCATTTTTCTGAGAAAAATAAAAGGATTGAGACCGGAAAGCACTTTCAATAAGGTCGTATAAACCAAAAGAGCATGGATCAGTAAAGCCGCAACAAGGACAAAGAAATATTCAAACAAACTGAGGATGGCCGAAAGCCCAAGCGTCGTGAACAGTTTTGCCATTAGACAAAAAACACCATAAGGCGCAAGGTTCATCATTAAAGCCACAAGCTTTAATATGACTTCATTCAAATCACGAAAAAAGAAGGACAACCTTTCACCGGCTTTCCCAGACAAACTGATTGCAATACCAAATAAAAGAGAAAAAATAATGATTTGAAGTGTATTTCCATTCGCCATCGAGCTGACAGGATTCGTTGGAAACATATCAATAATCACTTGCCCAAGAGAAGGCGCTTCTTTGGCTGTAAAGCTGGCGGCAGAGGAAAGATCAGCGCCCTTACCGGGTCCTACCAATAATGCCAAACTCATCGCCAATACAATGGCAAGTGCGGTAGAACCGAGGTAAAACAAAAGTGTTTTCCCCCCCAATCGCCCCAATGTCGAAATGTCTTTCAGTGCACTTGTTCCACACACCAAAGAAACAAAAACCAAGGGAACAACCAACATTTTCAAGGTGGCAACAAAGATTTGCCCCCCAACATCAAACAACCCATGAACAAGATATTCATTAACAAAGCCATCTTCAGCGAACAAATACCGAATAGCAAATCCAGTTACAATCCCTAAAAACATCCCTAAAAGAACACGTGAAGTCAGGGACATTTTTTTTGTTTGCTTATTCATCTTCGATTACTCCTTATTACCTAACCAACGTGAAAATGCGCTCAAAACACCTCAAAAAAACAAAATGCGTTTTGATGTTTTTTCGATGCAATTTCAGGAATAATTAGAATGAAAACAGATTAACTGCAAACATAAAAATTTAATATTTTAAATGTCGGCAAATCATCATCTTTATATTCAATAAGTTACCAAATTAATAAAGACCGTAAAATTAATTATCTGTACTGAATTTCAAAATATATGCATTAAAAATCAGATCCTTTGTCCCGCATTCAACATGAAGCATATTGGTTTACGCTGTCTCTTATGTGCTGAAGGAATGCACAATACCTCAACAAGCTCACACAGTCTAACAAGGGATTATCGTTTAGAATATTTACAATGACCAACCGCAATAAAAGCGATACCCGTCACCTTTGAAAGTGCATGGGTGTTGGCTACGCTCGCGGAGCCCAATCACAGAATCCATCTCTGTTCAGGGACTTCTCTCACTTGCTGCCTACACGCAACTTCAAGTGTCTTGGGTATAACACAAAGAGACGCAAGAATGTCAAGGTAAGATAAACATTTCACTCTTTATCGGTCTACACCTTAAAAAGAAGAAGATGTCCATCCTCTCAAACAGAAAAAAGAACCTTTTCGATTAAAAGATGAACACATTAACAGCAATTAAATCAAAAGAAATAGATTTTAAAGAAGAAATCGAAGGCAGGTTCAAGCAATGTCACATTTTTAATCTCAACTCATCTCAGAAGCTCGACCCAAAGTAATTGAAGATGCGAGCCTTCGGCAAGCAAGTGAAACCCATGAGCATCGATGGATGATGCGATTGAGCGGAACGAGCAGAACGAGCGCGACGGGTATGGCAGATTAAAACGCGGACGCAGCAAGCAGGCTCTATTTTAAAGCAAAAAGCAAACATGGCATGAAAAGAGAAAGAAAAAGTGACACCTAAAAACGAACTAAAAAAACCTTGATTTTTTATCCTTCACGAAAGCCCTTTACGCCGCCGCCAAAAAAGAAAAAATGCATTAAAAATGGATATCATCATGAAATATAATAAGTTCATTGTCTTGACTTAAAATTGTAAATTGATGATTTACAGAACTTGATACCTTTTGTGATTTGAGGAGAGTGTATTCATTATCTCCTTCGTAGACCTGTGAAATTTTAATCTTAAAGTTCTGATTCCTTAATACAAATCGTCCTAAATTATCACTTGCGTTTTTCACCGCTAAAATATCCGTTTTTTCTTCCCCAAAAAAATAAAATGACAAACTACGAGAAAGCATCAAAAAAAGACTGTCTGCGGGTTTATCAAGATCATAAACATCCCCTTTTGAAGGATAAGAAATTAATGTTTTTATATTTAAATCAATATTATAAGTATTTACATAAAGAAATAAATCGCAACTTTGGTGGCTGTTGGCTGCCATTTCATGTTGAAAGTCATTTAAGGTAAATGCAGGATCGTTGTAAGGAGAGCAGGTGCATTCTGCTGCAAGGACTTCCGTTTCAATGCCTAAATGAAAATTGATTGAAGATAAAAAATCATGAATAGAGAGGGTTATTCTGTCTCTTCTGTCTTTTAACAGCGTAATAAATTTAGATTCAAGGAAAAGTGTTGGATTAGATTTATCTAAAAGAAAATAAGCAGCAAGATCAACAGAAATAGAAACCCGTTGATGTTCAGAGCCAACCAATACATAAAAACGGGTTTTTTTAGTTAAAAAATTATATTTCGGTTTATAACTAAGATCAAAACGCACTTTTTTTCTTTTACATAATAAATAGATACATTGCCCATTAAAGGCTTGCGTCATTTTATTCTTTAGCTTTCCAATGTATTCTTGTGCGTACTGTGAGTTCTCACTCACACCATGAGAGAAGGGATTCGAGATGATTAAATCGCACCAGAGCATGTCTGTTGTAACCAAATCTGCATGCCATTGCATTTGTGTTTGGCTGTAGGAAAACGTTTCGCTCTTTGCTTCCTTCAAGCAAAATCCTCCAAATACATAAGATGATGTCTTTTAGAAAGAATAGCTTAAAATTTACTGGATAAAATACTCAAAAAAACACGGCCAATCTCTGTACACTCACCTTTTTAATGGTAACGGCTTTGATACCCAAAAGGCTTGAAAACCCGCTCGTTGAAAAGAGCGAAAAAGCCTCGCCTTGCCGAGAGCCCAAGGCATTCTCGCAAAAACAAGCCTCTTTCAATTTATTGGGCTATAGAGTCTAAACCCGTATGGCCCCTCTTCAGAAAGCTTGCTTCTCAATAAAGAACAGTTCCCAAGGCCCAATTAAATAACTGAATCTGAATCACCGAAACAAATTAAATAATCAATAAATTACCCTCACCCTTGAAAATACAGGGCGATTGGTTAGAGTCTGCCCTATCGCATAGCCCTTCTATGCAGGGTAAGGGCGTGAACGTTTTTTAATCCGCGCGTGTTCGTTTAGCGAGCCGGTATTGAGTTCTAAATCAGCAGAGCGAACCCAGAACATAGAGAGACTCTGTGATTGGCCTGAGCAAGAGAAGCCAACACCCAACTTCAAAGGCGACGGGTATAGCCTAAATAATGAACATACCTAATCCCGCCCTGTCCTTCTATGCTCCTGGCATTTGCTCACAGGGCGTTTACCTGCATCTTCAAATCTATTAGATTTAGATGTTTTGTTAAGACGCCAAAAAAGTGAATATCAAAACAAAAAGTGCTTTTTTTATGAAAACCCAAAACACATTTTCTGTATTTTACTCTCCTCGAAAACCTATTCACACAGAGGATACTCACTGATCAACATTTCCCCCTCTCACTTACCAGTTATCAAAACAATTATTAATTAAAATGAAACGAGGTTTGATAAAAAAGAAATTTGAATAGAGTACGAAGTCAAAGAAGAATAAAAAAACGCAGACACAATAGATAAATGCCATCTTATACAAAAAAATGTGTTTTATTCAACAAAAACAAGCTTGTTATCTGTTATATCCTCTTGACTCATCTATATATAGAGTCATATTATGGCGGGCTTCTATAACATTAAAATAACCCTCAAGTCAATTGAGTATTCTTGGAGCGAAATTCATGAAAAATAAATATCTAAAACACCTGCTTGTATTGAGCACCTTCACCCTTGGCGCATGTTCAGAAATCATCGATGGCCAAAATACCGCCACCATTACTGGAAACGTTTTTTATTTACAACGGATAGCCCTTCCTGAGACTGCAACACTGACGGTTACATTGTCTGATGTCTCTCTTGCCGATAAAAAATCGGAGGTCGTGAGTCAACATTCCTATATCACTGAAGGAAAACAAGTCCCGCTGCCCTTTAGTTTGAGTTATTCTTTGTCTGACATAAAAAAAGGTCACACCTATAACATCAGTGCAAAAATTGAAATTAAAAACGAATTGGTCTTTACCAGTGACACGGCTCACCACCTTATCGAGGATCCAGAACAAGCCAACAATTATAAAATTAAACTTGTAAGCGTAAAATAAACCCGAAACTCAAAATGATGTTTTGTCATTGAGCATAAAATGTTATACCCAAGACACTTAACGATGCGCGCCTGCGGCAAACGAGTGAAGGCCCTGAGCATAGAGAGACTATGTGATTGGCCTGAGCGAGAGCAGGCAACAGCCACGCAGTTTCAAAGGCGACGGGTATAAACAAAAGAGTGAACTCGTACCTATGGCGTGATAGACATTACAGTGCCTTATATTTCACTCTCAGTCACTGACAATTTTTTACTTTATTTCATGCTTGAATAAACATGAATACGCCAAAACATCAAAAGACGTTTCTTTCATATCCCCTTTTCTTCAAATACGTTTTAATACCCATCTCATTATCCCATTCACCCGATATTTCAAAGGAGAAATCACAAAGTGCAAAGCGTGAATTTTCGATAACGCGTGATGTCTCATTGAGAAATTTATAACGATGCTCTATTCAAGATATTTGAAGTTACGTGCCTGCGACAAGCGAGTGAAACCCCAGCTCTAGATGGACTCTGTGATTGGTCTGAATGAGCGCCAATACCCAGATAGCTTCAAACTCGAAGGGGATAATGCTCTTTTCGTGACGGCCCGCCGACCGGTCTTTTTACATATTTTTAGCATGTGTCTGATAATACTTGGCGAATTGGTTAAATCCCGAGCACTCAGGAGAAGAACCCATTGAATACCTTGCTTTTGATTTAGATATCCAACATAATGGCTTCGTAGTTTCAAATCGATGGAGACCTCCTTGGTTCTCCCGCAACACTAATTAGTGAATTGGGTCAGGCCTGGAAGGGAGCAGCCCGCGCTAATGACGTGTGTGCCGGGATGCAGCTGAGGAGGTTTCCGCCCATTTAATGCTTACAAATGCTTTGTTCTTGAAAATTACACCCTGCAAAATAATGACATTCATACCAAAAACTTTTTTTTCTCACATCTTTGTTTTGCCCTTAACGCAGTCCTTCTAAAATCAGCTCCTTA
>CAMRBZ010000023.1 GCA_947040595.1 uncultured Enterovibrio sp.
GCCAGGACTGGGCGTATTGGAAGCACAGACATTGCCAACGAGTGCGGTGATGCCTGCGGCTGCAGCTCCGCTTCCTATGGCGGCCGCGGCAGTGGTGCCCGCAGCAGCAGCCGTTGTGTAACCCATGAGCGCTCCCACCGCAATACTTGTGCCTCCCCCCACAGCCAGAGCGCTGACGGCGATGCACGTCTTTCTTGCAGTGCAGGGTATTCCACAGAACAACCCGGTCTCTGGTACGTCCACAGCGTTTCCTACTCTTTCTACGGGGACTTGATTGGGGCCAGAGGGGCCAGAGGGGTCAGAGTCCCTCTTTGGTTGGATTGTGATCACTGGGGTTGGTTCAATATGCATAATTTTGGATCTCATTGTTTCTTTTAATTCTTATCGGCTTTACACGTTATATTTTTTGTCAGTATTTTCAAATGAAAAGAAATGAATAAAAACGTCTAATATAACAAAAAGATATATTTGTTTTTTGTGCTATTTGTTTTATTAAAAAAGGGCTTTTTTTTTATTTATTTATTTATTTTTATTTCTGATCCCGAACACGAAAAGAAGAATAATTTCTAGACACCCTTACAGCGCACTGTCCATTAACCCGTACTTAAACACAACCGCTTTACCCCTCGACTGAAGCTGCGTGGGTGTTGTCTACGCGCGTTTAGCTCATCACATCGTCCATTTATGCTCAGAGGCTTTACTCGCTTGGCGCAGGCTTTCATTTTCAATTATTTTGGTATACGTGAAAAATGTGCATTTCAATTTTGATGACAACCTCAGATTATTAAAAAATAAAGGCCAGAGAGGCCATCACGGTTTTAATTTTTTCTCTTTTTTATTGATGGGATTTTTTTATCCTCCAAAAAAAGAATCAGATGACCTTGTCAGTTTTTTGATCATGCGCAATTTATATATGAATGTCCTTTGTCATAATTCACAATGGAAATGAAAATAATTCTCATTTGGATTGTAACCATGAAATTGACTGAGCTAAAACCGGGCGCTGTGGGGCGTATTGTCTCTTTTACTTGTCTTAACGCGATGATCAGAAAAAAGTTATTGGCCTTTGGGATCTTGCCGGACACGGAGGTGCGCCTCATTCGTTTTGCGCCTTTGGGAGACCCGTTGCAAATTCGGGTGCGCGGCTGTGATGTTGCACTTCGTCTTGTTGTCGCGAAACACATTGATGTGGCTCTGCTGGATAAAGGAATGCAAAATGACAATTAAACAGATTTTGACCGTTGGAAACCCAAATTCAGGTAAAACAACCTTGTTTAATCGTTTGACAGGATCCAAGCAAGCCATCGGTAATTGGGCGGGGGTGACGGTCGATAAAAAAAAAGGTCAAGCTCGCTTAAATGAAAAAGATTTTAATATCATTGATTTACCGGGTATTTATAGCCTTGATACCTTAGATTGTGGTATCGCTCTGGATGAATCGATTGCAGTGAATGCCCTTTTCTCTGAGCCTTTTGAGGTGCTTATCAATGTGGTGGATGCAAGCACACTGGAAAGAAGTTTATATTTAACCTTGCAATTAAAAGAGCTGGGACGTCCCATGATCCTGGTTCTTAACAAAATGGATGTCGCAAAAAAACAAGGATTTAGGATTGACATTAAGGCCTTATCCGATTTTTTTCAATGTGAGGTGATCCCCCTTACGGCCACGTCAACAGAGTCCATTGATGCTTTTCGAACTCAGCTTGCAAACGCCATACACAATCCCATCAAGGCGGATTTTTTTTCCATCGATTATGGTGAGCATGTCGAGCAGGCAATAGAGAAAATCGTCGTACGCCTTAAAGGGCAAAATATTGCATTTCCACGGGCCCATGCTTTTCGCTTTTTAGGGCAAACCCCCTCATGGCTTCCTGAGTTGGATAACAAAGAACGCAGTGCAATCGAAAAAGAGATTTCCAGTCTGCACCAAGAAACAGATCTTGATTTAATGCTTGCCAATGTCCGTTATACCCAAGTCGCAAGCGTGTGCCATGCCTGTAAGGTTCAGTTTGTTCCCTTTAAAACCCGCATTACAGATGCCATAGATAACGTGGTTTTACACCCTTATTTGGGCTTGCCTTGTTTTTTTGTTGTGATGTATTTGATGTTTATGTTTTCCATCAATTTGGGCAGTGCGTTCATTGATTTTTTTGATATTTTGGCTGGCGCCTTGTTTGTTGATGGGGTGAAATATTTGCTTGAAGGCGTCCTTCCTGTCGGATTATTAACCTTGATAGCGGATGGGGTCGGGGGCGGAATTCAAACCGTGGCTACTTTTATTCCTGTCATTTTATTTTTGTATCTTTTCATGTCTTTGCTCGAAAGCTCAGGGTACATGGCGAGAGCGGCCTTTGTGCTTGATAAAGGAATGCAGAAGATAGGTTTACCAGGAAAAGCCTTTGTGCCTTTGGTCTTAGGTTTTGGGTGCAGTGTGCCTGCGATTATGGCAACCCGAACCCTTGAAAGAGAGCGAGAAAGGCGCTTAGCCGCTGCGATGGCCCCTTTTATGTCCTGCGGAGCAAGATTGCCTGTGTATGCGCTTTTCGCAGCGGCTTTTTTCCCTGAAGAGGGGCAAAACCTTGTCTTTTTTCTGTATCTTTTAGGGATAGGCGTTGCGATTTTTACCGGGCTGGTATTGCGAAAGACGCTTTTTCCTGGAGAAAGTGAAACCTTATTGATGGAAATGCCCCGTTATGAATGGCCACGTTTGCGTGATGTCGCGGTGAAAACAGGGCATAAATTAAAACGATTTGTTTTCGGCGCGGGAAAAACAATTGTTTTGATGGTCACTTTTTTGAACTTTCTCAATGCGTTGGGTACCGATGGCACCTTCGGTCATCAAGACTCAGAGCAATCTGTTTTATCCTATGTTGCCAAAAAGATCACCCCTCTTTTTGCACCCATTGGAATAAAAGAAGAGAATTGGCCTGCAACGGTTGGGATTATCACGGGAATTTTTGCTAAAGAAGCCGTTGTGGGTACTTTAAATAGCCTTTACTCTCCGACGTCTGAAACCGATCCTTCTTTTGATTTAAGCCTTCGGTTTAAAGAGGCCTTGCAGTCTATTTCTGATCACCTTTTGGGGCTCAACTTGGCGGACCCACTTGGGATGGATGTAGGCTATTTACCTGACGAAAATGCGGTGGCTGAAGAACAAGGCGTCAATAAAGACATATTTTCAAATCTTCGTGCTCATTTTACCGTATCAAGCGCTTTTGCTTACCTTGTTTTCATTTTGCTCTATACCCCTTGTGTGGCGGCAATGGGCGTGTATGTCAAAGAATTTGGGCGGGCTTACGCTGCGTTTATTGCGGGCTGGACTTTTATGTTGGCCGTGGTCTTCTCAACCTTGTCTTATCAAATTTCGAACCTCTTCATGGATCCCTTTAATGCGGGATTCTGGATTGGGGGGGCGCTTTTTTGTTTGTTTTTGTCTGTTCTTGGATTGCATCTGTTTGCGAAGAAAGAGCGTTCTTATTCTTTGGAGGGGGCATGATCCTCGATAGATTAAAAGAGTATGTAAAATCGCATCCTTATTGTACGCAAGCGCAACTTGCGAAGGTTTTTTTTATTTCAGAAGACGGTGTTGAAGCCATGATGTCTGTCTGGGGAAAAAAAGGCGCTCTTAAGATCTTCGTGAAAAAAGAAAAAGGGGTCACTCAATATTGTTGGATAGAAAAAGAAGACATCGGGTTTATACAGTTTCTTTGACTTTTTTGTTCGCTGTGCGTTTTGGAAGCCTTGTCTAATTCTGACATTTAGGCCTGCCCTTCAGCCTATTTTTAGAAAAGAGGGACTTTTCCTGATGAGGAAGTTTATCTAAAAGCGGTTATTTTCGCCTGATTCGCTCAAAAAACAACCGAACGATAAGAAAAATGAAAATGATTTTGAATAGAGGGCAAGGAATGAGTGCGTTTTGGTGTGTTATATGATGAAATAGATCCATGATCGAAATTGAGAGCAGGTTTAAGGAATATTCCATTGACCTTTTGTCTGTTTTAATCGTAAATTTAGATATAAATTTAACCAATAAACATGAGTAAATACAATGAAAGGCACCGTTAAGTGGTTCAACTCCGAAAAAGGTTTCGGTTTTATCTCTCCTGAAGATGGCAGCAAAGATGTGTTTGTACATCATTCAGAAATCCAATCAAATGGCGGTTTCGCTACATTGGCTGACGGCCAAGCGGTTGAATTTGAACTTGGTCAAGGCCAAAAAGGTCCTTGTGCAAATAAAGTGGTACCACTTTAATTTGACCCTTTAATATAAAAATAATGAACGCATTCGCTGATCTTTATTTTTAATTGATGTTTAAGAGCTAATTTCAACATTAGCTCTTTTTTTTTGTCTGCTTTTTATGCCCATTCTTTTTTCGCTCACCTCACTGTTTTACGCTTCATCTTTGACGCAAAAGGCTTTTTGCCTGTGTTGGCGAGGCTTCATCTCTTTTCCCGTCGTGAGACTTGTTAAAGGCCATCATATCGAGCACCGATGCAAAGAGGCTTTTCTTCCTTCTCGACGACAGGGGTTTTTACAGTGGAATATCAACTGAAGAACAGGCTTGGATTGAGAAGGTTATTTTGAAAAAGACGTTCTTTTTTTTACGCGCCGAAAAATCACCCAAGACAAAATCAATAAAATAAGAAGAGGCATTCCCCAAAGTGGGGCTGTTGCGGCAAGAAGCGGGGGCTGGTAGGAGGCCATGTCACCAAATCTGAGGGTCATGTAGGTGACGATGTCTTCTTCGCTTTTTCCCGATTCTACTTTTTCATACACCTTTAAACGTAGATCTTGCGCCAAAGGCGAATTGGACTCCATCAGGTTTTGATTTTGGCATTGTGGACACCGTAATTCTTTTGCCAATTTTATTGCCAAGATTTGTTTTTGTTTTGTTGAAAATAAAAAGGTGTCGGGGTGCTCTTGGGAGGGGATTTGCGTCATTGAGGGACTCTTTATTTATACAGGATGGTGAAAAGGAAAAAGAGGCACAAAATAAGACTGCCAAACCGTTTCATTCAGCGGGCCTCTAAAGCGAAATTGAATGATCCCTTGGGGATCGATGAGGTACGTTTCGGGTGTGACTGTGCTGCCGAGTTCGAGCGCAAATTGGCCTTTAGGATCAAAAATAACCTCGTGATAAGGGTTACCTGTCTCTTTTAGAACCGCTTTTGCTGCGTTTTGTTGGTCTCGATAGTTGAGTCCGATGATCTTTATTTTTTTTTCTTTGAAAAGCGCCATTAAAAAATCATGCTCTCCTTTGCAAGAAGAACACCAAGAAGCCCAAACATTTAAAAGGCTCCAGCTTTGGGTAAAGAGATCTTGATTTAGCTGGGTGTTTGTTTCCAGAGCCTTTAAATGAAACGCTGGGACGGGATGGCCTTTCATTTTTAAGTCTGAAAAAGAGCGCATATCTTTGTTATTGATTCCGTTTTTAATCTTCTTTTCAGAGGGGGTGGCCCAAAAGAGAAGGCCCCCAAAAAGAAATACAAACAGAAAAGGAAGGGCATAAGTGGGTTTTAGCATCCTGTTTTCCTTCTTTTCTTTTTGTTTTGATGAAATCGCTTTGTTGCATGGGTTGTAATCAATAGACCTGACAGCATCATGAGGCCTCCCCCCGTCCATAAGAGCCCTATTAAGGGTTTAAATTGCACTCTGACTGCGTGTGTTTGTCTATCCAATTTCGTGCCGAGGGTCACGTAAATGTCACTGAATCCGTCTTGGGCAATGCCGGCTTCGGACATCTGTGTATTTCGCACTGTATAATGGCGTTTTTCGGCAACCAGCTCCTTTAAAGCCCCCTCCTTTTTTAAAACAGAAAATGGGACCTGCTCTGCGCTGTAATTGGGGCCAATGTGCCAGCGTTTTTTGAGGTGAGTGATCTGGTAAGGCCCCAGTGTGACGGCATCTTCTTCTTGCATTCTTACACTGATTTCATCGCTGTATTGACTTAAAACGGCGGCGCTCATAATGACGCAAGCCAGTCCAAGGTGACCGAGGATCATCGGGGCTTTTTGTTTTTTGAGTCCCCCACAAAACGCGCCTACAACAAGATAAAAACAAACAAAAAGACACCCCATCACAACAAAAGAAAAATCCCCTTTGTAACGTTCAGAAAAAGAAAAGGTGAGCAGAGCACTGGCCAAAGAAAGACCAAGAGCGCAGAGGATCATGCGGGCAGGGGGCATTTTATCTCTTAGGGTGGCGACGCCTGCAAGGAGAGCGACGGCAAGCGCCAAAGGCGCAAATAAAGCATTGAAATAGGGGGCCCCAACGGAAAGGGTTCCTTTTCCAAAGCTTGCGTAAAAAAGGGGATAAAACGTGCCGATAAATACGACAAACGTCATGCACACCAGCAAAGCGCTGCCACATAAGAAAAAAAACACCGGGTTTTTGACGGAAATTTGTTGTGTTTCCTCTTTCAATAATGCGGGGGCTTTGAATGCAAAAAGCCATAAAGAGCCGAATGAGACAAGGGCTAAAATCCCAAGTAAGCCTTGTGTGCGAGAAGGCGCGGCCGCGAAAGCATGCACCGAGGTCAACACGCCAGAGCGAACAATAAAGGTGCCTAAAAGAGTGAGAGAAAAGGTAAAAAGGCTTAAGAGTAAGGTCCAATTTATCAAGGCATTTCGTTGCGTGGCTATCTGGCAATGCAGTAAGGCTGTGGCGCTAAGCCAAGGCAAAAGAGAGGCGTTTTCGACAGGATCCCAAAACCACCAACCTCCCCAACCCAGCTCTTTATAGGCCCACCAAGAGCCAAGCGCGATCCCGCCGCTTAAACATCCCCAAGCAGGCCCCGTCCAGAGTCGAGAATAAAAAACCCATTGTGACGGGGGGCTTTGGGTTATCAAAGAGGCCACAGCAAAGCTAAAGGGCATCGCAAAGCCGATGTAGCCTAAATACAAAAGAGGAGGATGTAAAATCAAACCGATGTCTTGGAGCATGGGGTTTAAATCTCGCCCTTCAAAAGGGGCGGGGATTTGACGCAAAAAAGGATTGGATAACCAAAGGCAATAGAGGCCCAATAGGGCAATCAGAGCACATAAAATAAGAAGAGAAACCGATTTAAATCCACAAGGAAGGGGTTTTCCTCTTAAGGCAAGTAAGGCCGCCCAAGCACACAGCGCCCACAAAATAAATAAAAAAGACCCTTCATGCCCACCCCATACGGCTGCAATTTTAAAGGGGGTGGGTAAGGCGCTGTTTGAATGTTGGGCGACATAGAGAACGGAAAAATCGTCAAGGTAAAAGGCGATCCCCAAAAAACAGATGGAGAACAAGATCAGGGTAAAAATAAACAGGACGGCCCTGTCTAAAAGGGGCGTAAAATGTGAAAAAAACCAAGACGGCGCCACATTCCAAGAGATCCCGCCAAGAAAAGCGACAACACAAGAGAGCGTGACGCCCGCAATAAGGAACATGTGCCCAAATTCTGGGAGCATAAAAATGACAACCTCTTTTATTTTATTTTTTGCTTTTGAAGATGCGGGCGGGCTGGGCGCGCTTAAAGCCTTCCTGAGAGTCTGAATATGTTCAGGGGCTTTTCGTTCTTTTTGCCGACGCGTATCTTCATATCGCTTGGGTATATAACCCTTTTTTTCGGATCTTTTATTGGTCTTTTTTTGGGCGAAATCGCACTTTGAGGGGGGGCTCAAAGTGCGCCTTGTTTTGAATGAAAGAAAAGAGCGCTGAACGAAATACCAGGTGCAGTTCTTACACCGTGGTCATTTGACCCGCGTATAAAATAAAAGTCCGCAGCATCAATACACCCAAAAGGCTTAAAGAGGTCACAAGGGCCAAATAGCCTCTTTTATGACGCCAAGAGAGAGGGCCAAATGCATTCATACACAAAGGCGCAAGCATCCCCAAACCGACGACCCCAAACCAAAACCAAATGGACCAAAATCCCCCCCCAATGGCGGCCATCACCGCGACTTCTTTTTGCCCGCCTCCAAAATAAAGTCCAGAGAAAAATGCAAACAAAACAAAAAGCTCAAAGAGGACTAAAGGCCCTTCAAAACGGTGAATCCACCTGACGCTGTGACTTCGCATCGGCTCTTTAAAACCTATCACGCCCAAAAGCAAACAGGCCGCAGCACCAGAGGAAAGGCTGGACAATAAAAACAAAATCGGCAGAACGGGATTGTTTAAAAGTGGGTACGTTTTTAAGGCGGACAATAAAAAGCCAGTGTAGGCGGCCAAGAGGACGGCAAGGCTTGCCAAGGTCAATTCAAGGGGGTTTTGAAAACGTTGAGTTAATTTCAGTGCCCCATTGGCGCCTGGAATTTTTTTCAGTATCCCTCCTGCAATGCGTTGAATGTCATTATAAAAAAGACTGGCAAGCCAAGCGAAGAGGAGCAGCATGTAAATTTGGAAAAGGATCACCCCCATCGACATCACCGAGGTGAAATTAAAATTGAGCAATATTTTCCAAAAAGAGAGGGGTTTTGTTAGGTGGAAAACCAATATCAACAAACCCAAGATGATCCCCAAAGGCGCTAAGATGGCGGTGGCTCGAATGATGCCATTTTGAGAAGGGCAGTCATCGATGACGTTGCGCTTTAGATAGATTGAAATCATGACCGCGCCTGCGGACATGCCTGCAAGAAAAAGATACACCCCAATGACCCAATCCCAAACCAAGGAATCAAAATGAAAGGCGTTTTGAAATGAACTCATTCTTTTATTTCTCCTTTTGTGTGGGGAACTTTGTACAGCTGCGGGGCGGTGCCTAAATAGGCCTTATCGCGGGTGATGGTTTTTTCCGTTAATAATTTAGAAATCGCACTTTGAGGATCGTCTAAATTGCCAAACGTCAGTGCCTTGGTGGGGCAAGACACCACACACGCGGGCTCTTTCCCTTCGGCCAATTGGGTGCTTTTACAAAAATCGCATTTGTCAGCCGCTTGGGTGACGGGGTTGAAAAAGCGCACTTGGTAGGGGCACGCGGCAAGGCAATACCCACATCCCACACATTTCTCGTTCTGGACATCCACAATCCCCGTTTTTTCGTCTTTGAAGGCCGCGCCAGTTGGGCAAACATACACACAAGGGGGATTTTCACAATGTTGACAAGATTGACGCGTAAAACTGTATGTCACATTGGGATAGGTTCCGATAGGCTCAGAGCGAACGATTTTAAGGCGCGTGACCCCTTCGGGGACCTGATTGACCTCTCGACAGGCTTGCGTGCACGCAGTGCAGCCGATGCACAAGGTTTCATCGTGCAGCATGCCGTAACGCTTGTTGTCGATGATCTTTGTTTCAGCCAGCACTTGAGAGCCAAAAATGTGTGTCCCTGCAAGGCCTGTGGTCATGATGAGGGCGCTTGTCCCTGTAATAAAAGAACGTCTTGAACACGTCATTGGGGGGCCTCTTTTATGGTCAATAGATTGCTATGGCAATCAATGCAGGTTTTAATTTTTTCTTTTCGGCTGATCCCTTTCATGGGATCTTTGAGAGGGTGTACGGTATGGCAAGAGACACAGGTTAAATTTCTTGCATGTACATCGTGGGTCCAATTAACCTCTTGTAACTGAGCGGGGCGATGGCATGACTCACAACGTTCGTTTTGCTGAGCGATAACCCCCAAGGGAGCCGCGTGGGTTTTCAGGCCGTCTTTTGTTTGCGCGGGGACAGATTGCGCAGGGATGAATTTCACGACGTCGTTCGCGCCGTTTCTGTGCTCTTTGGTAATGCGGGTATGGCAATCCATGCAGGTGATTTGGCGTTTTGTTTTTGGGTTGATGGCGTTAGCATGAAAACCTGAATGGTTTTTTTTCTGCTCTTGGTGGCATTGGGTACAGGCATTGTCTTGAAGGCGTTGGTATTCGACCTTGTGTTGTATTTCATTGGATAAGACGGCGGTTTCTTTGGATGGGTTTTCGTTTGCGTTTGCCAAGTGTAAGCTCAACCCCCCGAAGGCAAGCAGAGTAAAAATGACCGCACCTTTAAAGGAGGTGGTTTTGAAAATGCTCAATTTTTCACCTTTTCGTACTGGGGTGTTTTATACCTGTCGCCTTTGACGATGCGGGGGGCTTGGCTGCGTTCTCAAAGCCCAATCACAGGGTTTCTGTGTTCCGGGTTTTTTCATTCTTGCCGTCTTGCCGCGTCACATTGCTTGGGTACAGGTATCACACCGAGGAGAGTTATGATTTGAAATACGCAAAATGAAAGGCAATCAATCCCCTTCAATTTGCAATAAAAAAGACTCTCTGAACATCTTCCACACAGCCACAACGCCGGAGCGCACATAGTAAAAGCAAGGGGGGGAGTATTTAAAGAAAAGGATCGTAAAGAAAGCGAGCGAACTGCACTTTTGTTGATTTGCATCAAAAAAAGCTTCTTTTGAAAATGAACACTTCATTTTCAAATACGTCTTTTCATAATAAAAGAAGAAATTGAACAAAAAGAGGGGCTTTTAAAAGGAGATTAAAGGTTATTTTCCTGTAAAATACATTGCCTCTGGTTATATTGTTTTCCTTATCGATGCCACAACGCCGATGACGTTAAATAATTAACATACTGGAGCCTTGTTTTGAGCATTCAATCAGTTATACCCTTTTTTTCAAAATATGCCCTGAGGGGCCTATTGGGAAGTGTTGTTTTTCTTGCTGCGACCTCGGGTCTTTTTGCAGATGAAAAAGAATCGATAGAGCCTCGCAATGCGCGTTTTGAAAATGCCTTTCCAGAACAATACAAAACCTGGAAAGCGACAGGTGAAAGCGCGGCGCTTGAAGATGCTTTGGCTGAGGATCCTAATATGGTGATCATGTGGGCTGGATACGGGTTTTCAAAAGACTACAGCAAGGCCCGTGGGCATCTTTATGCGATTGAAGACATTCGGAATACCTTAAGAACCGCAGGCCCTAAAGACGCCAATTCCGGCCCGATGCCGATGGCCTGTTGGAGCTGTAAAAGCCCCGATGTGGCGCGCGTTCTCGAAGACGGTGGAGAAGAGGCTTATTTTAAAGGTAAATGGGCGCGTATGGGCTCAGAAATTGTCAATCCGATTGGATGTGCAGATTGCCATGATACAAAAAGTGAGGCGTTTTCCAAGGGGGAACCTGCCCTTGCTTTGTCTCGCCCTTATGCAAAGCGCGCCATGGACACCCTTCATAAACCCTTTGATAAACAATCTCGGTTTACTCAGCAATCCCAAGTTTGTGGTCAATGTCACGTAGAATATTTTTTTGAACCCTCCACGAATGCGGTGACATTTCCATGGAATAAAGGCGTCGAAGTTGAAAAAATAGAAGGCTATTTTGATGACATCGGGTTCAGTGATTGGACGCATCAGCTTTCTAAAACCCCCATGCTCAAAGCCCAGCACCCTGAATTTGAAACGTGGAGTCAAGGTATTCATGGGAAAAATGACGTCGGTTGTGTGGATTGTCATATGCCTAAAGTGCAAAATTCTGAAGGAAAAGTCTATACCGATCATAAAATAGGTAACCCATTTGATCGATTTGAAGACACCTGTGGGACCTGCCACACCCAAGACAAAGCCAGCTTGCAAAACATTGTCGCGTCCCGTAAAGCCCAGGTTTTAGAAATGAAATTGACGGCAGAAAAACACATCGTGGCGGCGCACTTTGAAGCTGCAGAGGCTTGGAAGGCGGGGGCAACACAAGAAGAAATGAAACCGATTTTGCTTGATATTCGTCATGCACAATGGCGTTGGGATTACGCTATCGCCTCACACGGTGTGCACATGCATGCTCCTGAAGTGGCTTTAAAATCCTTGGGTACCGCCCTGGATAAAGCCGCAGACGCACGCACGAAATTGCTCCGCTTATTAGCAAAAAAGGGGATCACCGAGCCTGTAAAGATACCTGATATTTCGACGAAAGCGAAAGCGCAAGCAGCCTTAGGCATGGACATGGAGGCGTTAAAAGCTGAAAAAGCAGACTTTTTGAAAACGGTTGCGCCAAAATGGGATGAAGAAGCGAAGCGACGCGAAGCACATTATTGATCTGAAACACGGCAAGATAAAAAACCGCTTAGGCGGTTTTTTTTTGACTTGTTCGCATTGAAAGCTGGCTTCGGAATGACAGAAAAGTCCTCGTTAAAGAAGCATGCGGTTGGCTTGTTGAATGGACCGAATCAATGTGGGGCGATCGAGGGAGGACGCATGAGGCGCCAGGGTATGAGCGTCGAGCGCTTTTTCCCAGTGTTCAATGGCGTTTTGATATTCACCTTGGAGGTAATTGTTTGTGGCCAGAAGCAGATGCGCTGAGAGGTTGTGAGGTTCAAGGGTCAGGCTTTTTTCAATCCATATTTGGGTTTGTGGGTCGATATTTTGTTTATTCCGGTAATAGCGCGCACTGGCAAGGGCGGCGAAAATATTCGAATCAGGTTGATTTGAAAGTTTGTGGGCATATTGATAGACCTGCTCTGCGTTTTCGAATTCACGCTGTTGCATATATTCGTTTCCAAGAGAAAACCAGAGTTCTCCATTTTGTGTGTTTCTTTTTATTTTCTCTTTTAGGGTTTCAAAATGTGAAACGGGGGGATTTTGTGGCGTGCTTTGCTCTTGAGTGAGAGGGGAGAAAAAGGAAAAAAAGAGGCGAGGCTCACCCAGGTTTAGGTAAATTGTCGCGCTCAAGCTGAGGCTCATTAAAAGACAAAAAAGGGAAGGCGTTTTTTTAATGACGAATTTATTTTTATAGGGCATGTTTTAGGTAAAAAAATAAAAAAAAGGGAGCGTTCCCGAGCGTCATCAGGGTATTTCACACGAAAAAGAATGGATTTTCAAAGTGAATCATCGCTGATGGAAAAAAGAGCCTTGCGTACCCGTCGGCTTTGAAGCGGCGTGGGTGTTGGTGACGCGCGTTCAGCTCAAACACAGAGTCCATCTATGCACTGGGGCTTTACGCGCTTGTCACCGGTGCGCCACCTCAATGACTTTGGATGTATCTTTGTTTCTCTTTTATTAAATGCCGTCTTTGCGTGTTTTGAATGAGTGGAGAATAAAGACGGTTTTGATAATAGAGAAGACGCCGAGACGATGTGCGTTTTGGGATCAATCCATCAGGCAGGTTTAAATTCTTTTATTTCACTTAAATGACTTTGCCATTGTTTTACGAGGGTTTCTTGTAAGGAAGGCTCGCTTTGGTTTCCTGTGGTGTTTCCCCATACAGGGGCAGGCCAAGCCAGATCTGTTTGATATCGCGCAACATGGTGAATGTGAAGCTGTGGGACCATGTTCCCTAATGCGGCAATGTTTAATTTGTCTGGATGTGCAAAGGCTTCCATATTTCTGGAAAGCCATGACGATTCTTTCATAAACTGCACTTGATTCTCATCGGATAATTGATGCAACTCCCTTAACCCGTCCATTTTCGGAACAAGAATAAACCAAGGTCCAATGGTTTCTTTGCTTAAGAGGATGCGACACAATGGAAAATCACCAATCCAGTTTGTATCTGCTTTTAAGGTTGGGTGGAGTTCAAAAGGCATTTTTTTTACACTCGCTGATGGTCAGAAGGATGAAAGAAAAGCATTCAAGAATATTATATTTAATCTTGAGAATAAAAAATATATATTTTTATACCCGTCGCCTTTGAAACTGCGGGGGTGTTGGCTGCTCTCGCTCAGGACAATCTCATAGTCGATTTATGCTCAGGGCTTCGCTCGTTTGCCGCCTACACGCATCTTCAAGTGTTTTGGGTATATCGTCCCCCTTTTTTTATAAAAAATCGCTCACACCGAAAGCGCGACTCTTTATTTAATATTGATTAAGCTCAATGCAATGTACCCAAGATATTTGAAAATACAGGTCGACGCCAAGGAGGACAAGACGCCTCTTTGATGGGGTTTTTAGAGGCCCGCCACAAAGCCTGTAAGGTCAAACGTCATGGGGATCGAAATGACATTGGAACGCAGGGGGAAAAGAAATGGAATACAAACAAGTATTGAATTTTTGGTTTGGGGAGAAGGATGCACCCTTTGATGAAAATGCCATGAAATTGTGGTTTGAAGCCTCGCCAGAAACCGACCAGATCATCAAGGAGAAATTTTTATCTTTTGTCAGCTTAGCCGGAGAAGGAAAGTTGTCTTCATGGCAAGAAACCCCTGAAGGCATGTTGGCGAATATCCTCTTACTTGATCAATTCAGTCGCAATATTTACCGTGGTTTAAGTGCGGCGTTTAGATACGATCAATTGGCGCTTGCCTTATGTAAAAAAGGGCTCGCCCGCAATGACGATCAGCATTTAATGCCTCACCTGCGATTGTTCTTTTATATGCCATTGGAGCATTCTGAAAATTTGGAAGATCAAGAAGAGTCCTTGTTTCGATTCAATCAATTATCCAAAGAAGCGCCCCCAAATTTCGCGAATTTTTATGATAATCTTTTTCAATATGCCCATGTTCATTTTGAGATCATTGCACGTTTTGGACGTTTTCCTTATCGAAATGCGGTTTTGGGGCGTTTATCTACGCCAGAAGAAATCGAGTGGCTTTTAAAAGAAGGGGTGCGTTTTGGTCAATGATGCATCTATGGCTTTTTTGCTCTGAAACACGGAAAAATAAAGCACCTTGAGAGGTGCTTTAAAATGCAAAAAATAAAATCGGTTAATGATACACCCAACCTTATTGACGTTGCGCGCCTGCGCCAAGCGCGTTCAGCCCCTTTGCATAGACAGACTATGTGATTGGACTGAACGCGCCTAGGCAACACCCAGACGGCTATAAAAGGTGGTGGGTATATCGGTTTTTTTACATGCGTTCTAGCGTTTTAATACCGAGTAAATCAAGACCTTGTTGGATCGTGTTGGCCGTTAAAGCGGCCAATTTTAAGCGGCTTTGTTTTATTTCGTTTTCGGCATTTAATACGGGACATTTTTCATAGAAGCTTGAGAATTCACCCGCCAGTTCGAATAAATAGCTGCACAGGATGTGAGGTTGACCTTCACGAGAGACGCCGAGAATCGCCTCTTCAAATTGCAATAATTTACAAATCAAGGCTTTTTCTTTTTCATGGCTGATTTTTATTTTGCCATCAAGGGTGTTTTTGTCGAGATGGGCTTTATTGAAGATGGAGGTAATGCGGGTATAGGCATATTGCATATAAGGGGCGGTATTGCCTTCAAAGGCCAGCATGTTGTCCCAGTCGAAAATGTAATCTGTGGTGCGGTGTTTTGAAAGATCGGCGTATTTTACCGCACCCATTGCAACGGTCTCTGCAATGTTGTTTTTTTCGTCTTCACAAAGAGCCGGGTTTTTCGTCTCAATGAGCTTTTTCGCCCGAATTTGTGCTTCGTCCAATAAATCAACAAGGCGCACTGTGCCGCCTGTGCGCGTTTTAAAAGGACGGCCATCTTTTCCAAGCATCATGCCAAAGGCGTGGTGCTCAAGAGAGACAGTATCAGGAACATAGCCCGCTTTTCGCACGATGGACCAGGCTTGCAAAAGGTGTTGATGTTGGCGTGAGTCGATGAAATACAGAATGCGGTCGGCATGCAAGGTTTCATAGCGGTATTTGGCGCAAGCAATGTCTGTGGTTGTATAGAGAAAACCGCCGTCACGTTTTTGAACAATGACCCCCATGGGATCGCCGTCTTTGTTTTTAAATTCATCAAGAAAGACAACGAGTGCGCCTTCGCTTTCAACGGCGATCCCTTTATTTTTAAGATCCGTGACGATCTCAGAAAGCATGGGGTTATACATGCTTTCACCCATCACGTCTTTGTCCGTCAAAGAGACATTCAAGCGATCATAATTGCGTTGTGTTTGCTCCAGTGTGATTTGAACCAAGGTGTGCCATTTTTCTTTGCAATAGGGAGAGCCACCTTGAAGACGAACCACGTATTCACGCGCTTTTTTTGCAAAGGTTTCGTCGTCATCGTAACGTTTTTTAGACTCACGGTAGAAGCCTTCGATATCTCTTAAATCCATTGAAATATCGGTGCCTTTGGTTTCATGCTCTTCTAAATTGGCAATCAACATGCCAAATTGTGTCCCCCAATCCCCTAAATGATTGGCGCGGATCACATGATGACCTAAAAAGGCCAGTGTGCGCACCACGGCATCGCCAATGACGGTGGAACGCAAATGCCCAACATGCATTTCTTTGGCAACGTTGGGGCCAGAGTAGTCGACCACAATGGTTTGTTTTTCCGCTAAATTGACGCCTAAACGCGGATCTTTCAGGGCCTTTTCAGCTTGTGTTTCTAACCAGGTTTCATCAAGGAAAATATTGATGAAACCGGGACCTGCGATTTCTGTTTTAGAGGCCATTCCCTCAAGATCTAAAACATCCAGCACTTTTTGTGCGAAGTCGCGTGGATTACAGCCTTGTTTTTTTGCAACGGCCATGATGCCGTTGGCCTGATAATCACCAAACAGGGGTTTTGCTGATTGACGTACAGCCGCTGGGCTGCCTTCTGGTGCACCTGCAATTCGCATTGCAGCGGCCACTTTATCGTTAAGAAGGGCTTGAATATTCACTGGATTACCTTAAAAATTTGAATCTGAAAGAAAAAGACGCGGCTTGACCGAGCCCAAGGGCATTGTGCTGGAGGATCTGCTCATTTTTACGCCTTGCCTTGGGATCTTTTTTTAGCCTAAAAAGAATGGCGTAATAATACCTGTAAATGCCTGCTCTTTAAAAGTTCAATCCCATAATTATCTTGAATAGGGCATTCAATATTTAAAGAGAGGCCTTGGCTTATTTTGACAATGCTTTTTTATCCTCAATAAAATGAAGACGCAGCGTGGCCTTCTGGAAGAAAAGTCTCTTTTTGAACAAGAGGTTATCAAGGCGTTTTTTTATACAGGTTCGACGGTGTGCCCTTTTTAATCAAGAATAAATGAAGGCTATCTCTTGTGCTTTTTTTGGCTTGAAAATACACCAAGCGTTTATTTTCTGTATTTCAGAACCCTGTATTTTATGAATGCAGTGAATGCCTTTGAAATGAAGAGCCTGATTGTATTACAAGAGATTTTTGTGTTAAATGAAGTATTTATAAGCAGAAAAACACATGGTTACTTTGTCCCTCGACACCCTGTATGCCAGCCTTCCGGCATTTGCGTTACGTATTCAAACCTTACTCGATGATCTTGGTTTGGATTTAACCCCTTTTGAAATGGATCACATTGCCCTTCGTGTCAATGATGAGGCTTTAGCAAGGCATTTGCATCATGCCTGGTTAACGAAAGGCAAAATCCTCTCTATAAATAAAATCAATGGAAGGCCCATTGTGGTGGTGAAAACAAAGCGTCCTTTGTGGCTGGGGCAATGGTGTACGTCTTGTGTTGAATTGCCCTATCCGGGTAAAAAGAAATATGAAAACGAAGGGTGGGAACATGCGGAATGGGTGATCCCTTCACAAGCAAGCACACCTGCGTCTTTTTTAGAGGCGGTCTTTTTACGTTTTCCAGCTTTGAAATCAGAGTGGGATCTTTTGGAAAAAAAAGGGATTGAGGTGAAATTAAGCACACCTTCTGGTGAGGGGGAGCGTCTTCAAAATCCAACTCTTGCCTTTAAAGCGAAAGGGGTTTGCATTAAATTACACCCCGTCTCCCTTGAAGCCGTGATTAAAAGTGAGCAAAAAGACTCTCTTTCACTTTAATTGAGTGCATCTTTACCCCCTACTTTTAAAGAAGGAAGGCGTACTAAAAAAGAAAATAACCTCAGAGCCGAGCGGCGCTCTATGATGGGGCTTTGAGATTGAAACCTGTCCCTCTGTATCTTCAAAGCCGACTGGGATAAGCCCGTCATGAGAAAACGCCCTCTGCATAACCGACTGATTATAGGATCACGGTTTTGTTTCCGTAAACAAAGACTCTGTCTTCTAAAACTAAGCTAATTGCATGACTTAAAACGGTTTTTTCTACGTCACGCCCTTTCTTTACCATGTCTTCTGCGCTGTAGGTGTGATCGATATGGCGTATATTTTGATCAATGATAGGGCCCTCATCTAAGTCATGGGTCACAAAATGCGCTGTGGCGCCGATGATTTTAACGCCGCGCTCATAGGCTTGATGATAAGGACGTGCCCCAATGAAGGCAGGTAAAAAACTGTGGTGTATATTGATGATTTTTCGCGGAAACTGTGACACAAAAGAGGGGGTCAATATACGCATGAATTTAGCAAGCACGAGAAGGTCGGGGTTATATTTTTTAATGATGTCAATGAGTTTTATTTCGTGATCTTCGCGTGGAACGTTTTCATGGCTGACGAAATGAAAAGGGATGTTAAAGCGTTCAGTGAGGGCGCCTAAGGTTTCATGGTTGCTGATCACTGCCGCTATCTCGACATCTAAAGAGCCATCATAAGCTTTCATTAAAATGTCACCTAAACAATGGGATTCTTTGGTGACTAAAATGACGATTTTTTTCCGTTCATCTTGACTCACAAGCGAATATTCACTGCCTTTTGGAAGGGTGTCTTCAATATCAAGCAAAAAAGTTTCATCTTTAAAGAACCCTTCAAGCTCTGTGCGCATGAAAAATTGCCCTGTTTCGTGATCAACATATTCTTTGTTATTGATAATATTGAGCTGATGTTTGTAGCAAATGTTTGTGATTTTAGAGATCAGTCCTTTTGCATCAGGGCAGTCAGTAAGCAAGGTTTTTCGTTTCATAAAGGCGTCAGGCTCTTGAAGAATAAAAGTTGGTGTGATGTTTTACTCTCAAATGCTATCAAGGTCAAAAAGTCTCATTGTGATGTCAGATTATTTGTTTGTTTTTTAGTCTTTTTTATTTTTAAATACCTCAAATCTGTTTCTTTTAAGGTTTTTTTTGTTTGAAAATTGAAGTAAGATGTTAGATAAATAAACGTATTCTCTTTTTACAAAAAGATGAAGCTGACATTACTGTTTTGTAATGTAAGCAAAGGCTCTTGCAAAGTTCACCTGAGACAGGTCATAATTCATTAAAACAGACTCTGTATTTATGGGGGAAATACGTGATCGTGATTTTTTGAGGTTATTTTATATTTATCTTTTTTGTTTGAATTAAGCTAGAATAAATTTTCTCTGAGAGAAATTGAAAAAAGAATGACTTATTTTAATAGAACTGTTCAGCTATACAAAAAAGAATACAATTGTTGAGCGTTTATTATGCAATATCGAGTTTGAAAAGATGATATACCCGTTGCCTTTGAAACTGCGTGGGTGTTGGCTGCTCTCGCTCAGGCCAATCACACAGTCTCTCTGTGCTCAGGGCCTTCACTCGTTTGCCGCCTACACACATCTTTAAGTGTCTTGGGCATAGACTGCATAAAATTGAAGTAAATATCATTTATTACTCAAAATAACCGACTTCTCGTCTGTTTTTTAAAGATTAAAAATAACAGCTGAACAGTTATTTTTAATCTTTAAATATAACATCGTCTTGTGCGTTTTAACGATAAATTGCTTAAAAAATAAGCACCTTCTTTTTTTGTCGAATAATGAAATAATAAGTTGAGATCCAAAATAAGCCTCAGCGAGTGAGATTAAAAAGAGATGTATATAACCGACATTCCGCACATGGAAAAATAATATTGATTTATAGGCATTCTGATAAGAGGCTGTTCATCAATCTATGTCTTCGCGTGATGCTACGTGAAAAATTTGTATTTTAATTTCAACGTCATATTTTAAAAAATCGAGGTTAGGTGCGGAAATTAATGAGGGATATAAAGGGATAGATAACGTTTTTTTAAAAGAGAGACCCCCGTCGTTTTTGAAGTTCAGAAGGCTTGATTGTGCCCTCAAAGCCCAATCAGATAGAGCACCTATGCTCACAAGGGCGTTTCATTTTTGCCCTCTATCTGTATCTTCAACTATCTTGGGTATACAAATCAAATTGGATGATTTTTTCTTCATTTTTAAATTCCGCAGGAATAAATAATCACACTTTTAATCAGGATCCTTTTCATGAAAAAATATTTATTGTCTTTGCCCTTTTTGTTGACTGCCCTAGGCGCTCATTCTCAACCCTATCTTGTTGCCGGTTACGGCGCAACTGCCCTCTCACACAATGAAACACTCATTTTCAGTGGAACAGACAATACGGTTTTAAAGCCGACACACTCGGATGCTACTTGGTTTGCAACCTTAGGATATCGATTTTCTGGGGATTTAGGCATTGAATTCAGATATAACCAATTTGAAGCGGATGCATCAAAAGAAATTATTACTCAGTTTCCTTCTCTTGCAAATAATCTCATTAAACTTAGCAATAACTGGAAAGCGGATTTAAGAGCAAAACAAATTGCCATTAAACCTGTGTATTTTTTTGATTTGAATGATAAATTCTCCGTGAAAGCGGGAGCGGGTTTGTCTTATACAAAATATGAAATTACAGGTTACAGCTATGAAGAAACGGATCATGAATTAGCAGATTTTGACTTTTATAGGCCCATTGCTGGAGTGATTAATCCTAAAGGCAGAATTCAAAAAGAAGTGGGTGTTATTGCGTCTCTTGCACTGGATTATAATGCATGGAACGGCTTTTTCGTGGGCCTTGAAGCAGATGTTAATTATGATAACGTCGCGACAAGCAGCCAAATATTTGGCACCCTTACGTATAAGTTTTAATTGATCTTTTTTTTATTTTAAACGAATAAAAAATAAACCAATTGAATGAAGCGGATATTCTTTTTTTGAATGCCGCTTTTTTTGTATGGAAAAATCATGATTCATAAAATGAAGAATGAATAAATCCGTCATTCGCTACCTGATACCCATTCCATTAAGTCGTTTATACCCGTCGCCTTTGAAACTGCGTGGGTGTTGGCTGCTCTCGCTCAGGCCCATCACAGAGTCCATCTATGCTCAGGGCCTTCACTCGTTTGCCGCCTACACGCATCTTCAAGTGTCTTGGGTATATCTCTCCCTTTATTCACCTTGTCAATAAAAATGAGTTGATGATCTCTTTGCGTTTTTAGATCTTCATTTTTGTAAAACAGATGACGCACGGGTTCAAAGAATCAAGCTCAAATTGAGCATCTTTAAGGCGAGGGGTATAATGGCTTTATTTTAACGGTAGGCACCCATGATCTCAAAGGTCTTTTCTGCAGAGGGCGCGCTCGCGCAAGCCATTTCAGGTTTTATGCCGCGTCAAGCGCAAACGGACATGGCTTTGGCCGTTGAAGCGGCCATCAATACAGGAAGTCAATTGATTGTGGAAGCCGGAACGGGAACGGGGAAAACCTATGCCTATCTTATACCTGCCATATTGAGTGGGAAAAAAACCGTTATCAGTACGGGGTCTAAAAATTTACAAGAACAACTTTTTCACCGTGATTTACCCCGTATCCTTGTTATTTTGGGCTTCAAAGGAAAAGTCGCTCTTCTTAAAGGACGCAGTAATTACTTATGCCCTGAAAGACTCGGTCATCAGATGATTGAAAGCCATGACGGTCGAGCGGATCCTTTGCTGCTGAGCCAATTGGTGAAAGTCCGTTCTTGGTCTTGTGAAACGAAAACAGGAGATTTGGGGGATTGTGCCGATTTACCCGAAGACAGCCCGATCATCTCCACCATCACCTCGACCAATGAGACTTGTTTAGGTAAAGAGTGCCCTTCTTTTTCTGAATGCTTTGTCATTAAAGCGCGAAAACGTGCCATGGAAGCGGATCTTGTTGTGGTTAATCATCATTTGTTTCTTGCTGATTTAGCCATTAAAGAAACGGGGTTTGGGGAATTGATCCCGGAGGCTGACGTTTTCATTTTTGATGAAGCTCATCAGCTTCCTGACATTGCAAGTCAATATTTTGGGCAAGCCTTGAGTTCACGTCAGTTACAAGAGTTAGCCAAAGACATTTACATCGCTTACCGAACAGAGCTGCGTGATACAAAGCAGCTTGAAAAAGTGGCTGAACGTTTATCTCAAGCCACCTCTGATTTACGCCTTGTTTTAGGGGATCCGGGTTTCAGAGGGAATTGGCGTGATATTTCAAAGATGCCTTTGGTGGCGCGTGAACTTGTTCGTCTCTTTGATGCTTTGAGTCTTGCTAAAGACGTTTTAAAACTCTCTTTGAACCGCAGTCAATTGTTGGATGCGGCTTTTGAACGGACCGTGCTTTTTAGTGCAAAATTAGCGCGTCTCAATGAAACCTCCCTCCCTGGGTATTCCTATTGGTATGAATGTTCGCGTTATCATTTTTCATTGAACATGACGCCGCTTTGCGTCGCGGATAAATTTGAAGAACAAATGAAAAATAAGAAAGGGAGCTGGATTTTCACGTCGGCCACTTTAACAGTCAACGATGACTTTCGGCATTTTACCGCCCGACTCGGTTTGGACGCCTCCAAACAATTAACCTTACCCAGCCCTTTTGATTACAGCTCTCAAGCTATTTTGTGTGTGCCTCGTTTTCTTCCTGAACCGAACAGTTACGGTATTGCCGAAGCCCTTTGTGAGATGCTTTTTCCCTTGATTGAACAAAATAAAGGACGCTGTTTCTTTTTATGTACCTCCCACCAAAGGGTGCGTGATTTATCGGCATTATTTCGTGAAAAGTTAAGTTTGCCTGTGTTGATGCAAGGAGAAATGTCGAAACAAAAATTGCTAAGTGAGTTTTTAGAATTGGGCAATGCCTTGTTGGTGGCGACTGGGGCATTTTGGGAAGGGATTGACGTAAGAGGGCAGGCTTTGAGTTGTGTTATCATCGACAAATTGCCTTTTTCATCGCCAGATGATCCTCTTTTGAAGGCGCGCATTGAAGATTGCAAGATGCAAGGCGGCGACCCTTTTTCTGAAATTCAAATTCCGGATGCGGTGATCACGTTGAAACAAGGTGTTGGACGTTTGATCCGAGATGCCCGTGATCATGGTGCACTGATTATTTGTGATAATCGATTGGTGAATCGTGCTTATGGGAGCACGTTTTTACGCAGTTTACCTTCCATTCCGCGCACGCGTGATTTATCGCTTGTGAGTGAATTTCTCGCAAAAATAGAAAATCGATAACGAAAGACTCCAAAAAAGAGACCGGATGTACAAGGTGCAATGCGCACTTGTTTTTTCGTTTCTTTGGGTCTCGCTTTTTAGACATGATTTGAGGTTTAAATGACATCCAAGATTCTCGCCCTAGACACCTCCACAGAAAATTGTTCCGTTGCGTTGAAAGTGGGCAAGGAGATTTTTTCTTGCTCTGAGCTTGCTCCAAGAGAACATACGACCAAAATTTTGCCCATGGTCGAAAAGGTGATGGCGCAAGCCCAGTTGAAATTAACTGAATTAGACGCCTTGGCTTTTGGCAGAGGGCCGGGCAGTTTTACTGGCGTTCGTATTGGCATTGGTATTGCACAAGGCTTGGCTTTTGGCGCAGATCTTCCCATGATTGGGGTTTCAACGTTGGCGGCTATGGCCCAGCAGACACACCGAAAAACCCAAGCAGATCATGTTTTATCCGCCATTGATGCAAGAATGAACGAAATCTATGTGGGTGGGTTTATGCGTCTTGAAAATGGTGATTGGTGTGTTCTCGAAGAAGAAGCGGTTGTACCTCCTCTTCAATGGGATATTGCCCATAAAAAAGCTGTGTGGTCGATTGCAGGAACGGGGTGGCAATCGTATCCAGAATTGATGGCTCAGTTACAATTAAATGCACAAGACAGTGGGGTTCTTTATCCTGAAGCACAAGACATGCTCATTTTGGCCGAACATGCTTTTTTGCGTAAAGAAGCGTGCACCCCAGAACAAGCAAGCCCTGTTTATCTGCGTGACACCGTGGCATGGAAAAAATTACCCGGTCGTTGATCGTCGGTTTGTTATATTCGTCGCTTTTGACGCTGTAGGGGTTTTGAGTGCGCCCTGAGAGCCCAATAAAAGAACATCGATGCGTAGGGGCTTTTCGTTCTTGCCGGACGACCTGCAACGTCAAAATCTTGGGTATAGAGCAATCAATCACCAAGTCCAAGATATTGATCTTGTGTACAGGAACATGAGCGAAGCGCCTTAGATGCCTGATTTAAGGGGGCTTCGCGAATGCGCTCACGTTTTACCTAGCCTCAACGTCTTTTTTAAAAAACCAAAAGAAAAGGAGAAGCATGGTTTCGATTCAAGGTGTAGGACAGGTGATTTCTCGGCCAAGAAAACCCAAACACAACAGAGCCGAAACAAGACAAGAGCCGACGACAAGCACACAACCTTCGCGTATTGCAAAAGCCGTTTCTCAAGGCTTGCACGCGACCGCTCATCTTCAGGATGCTTATCAACAAATTCAATACGATTTACCTGATGGAAAAAGCCGTCAGGCTTTGGCTTCTTATCTTTGCGTAAAAGATCAAGCACGAAGAGACGCTTTAATCGCTCTATTTCGTGTCGATATTTTTGTTTAGTTTTATACCCATCCCATTGAACATTTGATCATTCTTGCTTGTTAAAATCACCGATAACA
>CAMRBZ010000024.1 GCA_947040595.1 uncultured Enterovibrio sp.
GGGGCTTCGTTCGCTTGCCGCCTACACGCATCTTCAATTCCTTTGGGTATATACAAGAAAAGAGAAAGAATGAATTGACTTCAATCGCATAAATTATCTTTAGAATGACGCCCTTTTTTAACGTCATGAAAAGATATTGAAGATACCCGTCACCTTAGAAACTGCCTGGGTGTTAGCCGCTCTCGGTCAGGCCAATCACAGAGTCCATCTATGCTCAGGGCCTTCAGTCCATCTATGCTCAGGGCCTTCACTCGTTTGCCGCAGGCGCGCATCTTCAAGTGTCTTGGGTATAAGCCCGTCGAAAAAGAACGTTTACTTAATCATTTTTAACTTCAATAATGCTGTGGTGAGCGATATCATAAACAACATCACAGGCTGATAGAATCGATTCGTTATGACTGGATATAATGATAATAGACTCATCAATGAACTTTCTGAGCATATTGACAGCGCGTACAATGTCAGGTTTAGATAAATTCACAAGCACTTCATCAAACACATATAATTCAGACTTATCTAATAAAGACAACATAAATAAAAGCTTTCTTCTTTGCCCTGTAGACATAGGAATACTTTCAATGTCATTCACGTAAAGAGATTGATAATCAAACACCCTATTGCCAAAACATTCTTTTAAAATGGATTCTATCAATTTATTCGACACACAATTTCTAAACAAAAAATTATCGTATAATGTCCCAGAAAAGAAATCCGTTTCAGCCGTTAAATAACTGACTTTCATTTCAAAAAAACTGCTGTCAATCACGTTTAAATCAACGCCATCATATTCTATTTTCCCTTTGAAATTCTTATTCAATCCGATTATTGTACGAAAGAATGTCGATTTCCCACTTCCTACAGGGCCTTTAATTCCGTATAAAATCCCTTTATTCAATTTCATGTTGACATTGTTTAATAAAACATGCTGATCTTCTTTGATGCTCAGACCCGATATTTTTATTTTATCTAACGATTCAATTTTAACACCGAGATCATCAATTCTATCCGGCACGATTTCGGCATCATAGAGCGTTTCCATCGATTGATTAATATGATACAAGCTGGCTTTAAGATAAGACAATCGCGTCGCTATTTGCGTCATTAACCCTGAGAGTCTCGAACTGATAATAAAGAGAACCATCATATACGCAGGATTAAGTTCTGAATTTGATATTCCCGCAAAACTGATTGCAAACAAAACAGTCAATGCAAAAAACGAGACCATTCGAGTCAGTTCATCCCAATAGAAATTAAAATTCGTTATTTTGTCCTCTGAATATTGTGCGCCTCTAAATGTATTCAAATACTTTTCATACAAAATATATTTATTCACATAGGGAATATTATTTCTTGAAGCCGAATTCGATATTTTTAATTTAAGGACATCACTTGATGCATTCTCTCTTTCAATCAAATGTTGATATAATCTTGAACGGTACAAATAGAAGATCACAAAGACAAGAGCATAAAACATAAAAAAGTAGATACTATACCAAGATACGAAAACACTCAATGCTATAAATAAAATGATAAATGAAAGAGAATCTGATGCAATTGAAGGAATAAAATCCCAAATAGACTTTCGATATTGCTCCACTGTTTTAGCACTGTGAATAGAGGCGAAGCCTCGATAATAGGGTGTAAATTTCAATATATACCGTTCAAAAAGAACCCCTGACTCACTATTCACTTGCAAGCACTTATTTTTAATCACTTTCTTTGCTAAAAACTCTAAAATATAAACACCAAAAAAGAACACACTGACAATAAAAAGCGTCATGATCGAACTGGAATAAACGAGACGTGTATTAAAAATATTGGTGTAAAGTGGGGTGACCAAAGCGAGAGGGGTCAATAAAAGAAGAAACAAAGACCAGACTGGAGTAAAATTTATTATTTCTGAAACGATGTCCTGCGGAGGTATTTTTTTTACCACTTCTCTCAATTCGAAAAAACGACATCCAAGATATTTCTCGATCGTGGTGTTTCCTTTGTGATCATAATACACACCATTCGAATACTTAATGAGAAAATAATCTTTTCCCACATTGACAACAAACGGTCTTTTGATCACTGTATGTTCTGAAATTTGCCCAGAAATAAAACGATAAGAAAAAAGAGTATTTTCCAACTCTGATTCCAATTTTTTAATTAAAGCCTCTTCTCCGTTATCTATGTTGTGAAGTTCTTTTCTTAAAGAGGTTTTATATTTAATATTTAATTCTGTTGCAAGATTAAAAAATGAATCGATCATGGATGCCCCTCAATTATTGCAAAATCAGTTTCACTGAAGTTCACTTAAGAAATAGAGTATTAATAGCTGTCATTTTCAAAATTCATTTCAAAATGATCACTCGCGTTTTGATTTGAATAGGATGAAAAAGCATTATCTGAAGAGGGGGATCTTTCTTGTGGGTCTGAACCTTCTTTTCCAGAGCCTGATTCTATTGCATCAATATTGATTTCATTGATCCTTGTATTTCCCTGTTCTAGCTTTGGCTCTCCACCAGCCTCTTGATACTCTAGCTCATAGGCATATGTACTTGCTTCACTGAATTCAACTTTAATCGTCCAATCACCATCATAATCTGAATGCGTCTCATAGGTTTGATTGTCTATCGTCAAGGAAACCAATGTCTCAGGTTCACTTTCTCCAGTGAATACTTTCGTTTCAAGTAAAGGGGTATTTTCTAAAACACCCTTTTCTTCTGATAAAAATAACACAGGATCAACCGCGCTTTTCTCTTCTGACAAGCTGTGTGTTTTGTCTGCAGATAAGACCTCTTCTGACAAAAATGGGGGGGGCTCTGAGTATGTCTTCTCTTCAAGACTCAATGCGGCCTTTTCTGAAGACTCGGAGATTTCAGGCAGTAACGGATTATCCGAAATGAATGGCACCTCTGGCGCAAGGATGGGATCTTTTTGAAGTGTAAAATCACTTTCCGAGGAAAACGTCGATTGGTTACCAGCAAGATCGACAGCCAAAACAGACCATGCATAGGTCCCATCAGAAAGATCGGGGGCTGAAACGGACCAATTTCCATCCGGGCTAACCGGAACATCGAGCGTGACACTCTCACTTGTCAAGGTATTGGTAATCAATACACTGACGGAAGAACCCAGTTCAACCGTGCCCATAAATGTCGGGATTTCAAGAATAGTACCTGTTTCATCAAGGTCTTGGAGATCCGCCGTTAAATCAGTCACGCTTGTATCTCGATGGATGACCAGATTTGTTGTACTGCTATTTCCGGCAAGATCTTTGCTCTCTATTACAAGGGTGTTCATCCCTTCTTGAAGACCTGAAACACCCACACTCCATGTTTCATTTGTTAAATCTTGTCCAGCAAGATCGATAAGCACCCCATTTAAAGTAAGAGAATCAATAGAAGAGCCTTCATCAATGCTTCCAGATAAGCTAACCGTATCCCCATGCACATACATTTCATTTCCAATGTTCTGGAAACCGTCACCTTCAATCGTATCAATGGAGAAAATGGGATCAAGAGTGTCTGTCACTCGGCTAAAATCCTGCTCAGAGGAGATCGTGCTTTCGTTTCCAGCAGCATCAATGGCATTAACAGACCAAGAATATTGTCCATCAGCAAGATCAGGAATGGGCATTTGCCAGGTGCCATCGGCATTAACAAGGGGGGAAAATGTGGTATTTTCTAATGTTTGTGAATTGGTTATTACGATGGAAAGCGTTGCACCGATTTCCACCGTTCCTGAAAATAAAGGGGATTCATATATGACTCCCTCCACATTTTCATTTTCAATTTCAGCTCTAAATTCACTGACAATGGAATCACGGTGGATCACTCTATTTTCAATACTCTTATTGCCCGCAAGATCTTGACTCTCTATCACCAGGATGTTGATCCCTTCTTGAAGACCGGAAACATCAACACGCCATGTCCCATCCGTGAGGTCCTGCCCCGTCAGATCGATCAGATTTCCATTTAAGGTAACAGAATGAACAGAAGAGGCTTCATCGATGCTTCCAGATAAGCTAACCGTATCCCCTCGCACATACATTTCATTTTCAATGTTTTGGAAACCTTCACCTTCTATTGCGTCAATGGAAAAAACAGGATTAAGGGTGTCGGTTACTCGGGTAAAATCCTGCTCAGAAACAAGAGTTCCTTGGTTTCCAGCAGCATCGATTGCATTAACAATCCAAGAATAGGTGCCATCTGCGAGATCGGGTATGGGCATCGTCCAAGTGCCGTCGGCATTGACAAGAGGCTCAAATGTGAGTTTTTCTAATGTTTGTGAATTGATGATTTCCATGGAAAGGGTCGCACCAATTTCTACTCTTCCTGAAAAGGTTGGTGATTCATAAATCACACCATTCAAATCTTCATTGTCTATGTTAACGCTGAAATCACTGACGATGGAATCACGATGGATCTGCATATTGTCAATATGTTGATTACCCGCAAGATCTTCACTCACAATAACAATGGTATTGTCTCCTTCAATAAGACCGGAAATCGCCACACTCCATTTATTTTTAGATACGTCCTGACCGCTTAGATCTATTTCTACACCGTTTAAAAGGACAGTCTTAATACTTGATCCCGCGTCTATTCGTCCAGAAAAAGTGACCGTATCACCTTTAATCGACATGTCGGATCCCTCTTCAAGAAAACCTTCGCCTTCAATTGTTTCAATGCTCACCATGGGATCTTCTGTATCAATCATCGCATTGAAATTCAACAATTTACTGTTCCCTGCCTCATCACTGAATTTAATGACGACTTTATTATTTCCTTCCATTAAGGCCAGATCGTAAGCCCACTCTCCATTGGCCCCGACGGTTAATGTATTGACAATCTCTCCATCAACCAATATTTCAACCGTGGCTCCAGCATCGATTTTCCCCGTCAATGAAACGACACCATCAACATTGTTACTAATAATATCCTTAATATTTCCAATGTCCGTCAGTTCTAAACCATTGATTGACAAATCCAATGTGGTAAAATCAGTTTTCATCATAATGGTATATTGTATGTCTGTTTTATTTCCAGCCGCATCCCATGCTGTAATGACTAAATTGTTCAGACCCCCTTTTAATGGGATCCCAACAAAACTCCATACTCCATCGATTTCTACCGCTTTGTAGTTAAAATTATCTAAACGCACATACATCGCGACGTATTCACAGCCCAGAGGAAGCGTAAAATCAAGAGAAACATATTTATCGCTTGTTTCTAAGGGGGTTCCCTCTTCTAATGGAACGCCATCAAAAGAAAAATCATTCATATCAAGCGCATCAATTCTTGTATCAACCGTCACATTCTCTTGCTTGCTGTACGTATTTCCTGCTGCATCTTTGAATTCAAATTGAAAATTATAATTTCCATCAAATTCAACAGCTATCGGCATTGTCCATCGGGAATCCGTGGGCACATTTGTTTCAGAAAACTGAAACCCATTGGGGCCTGTAACCGTAATTGAAACGGTGACATCTTTGTCTGTCTTATAGCGTCCATTAAAATCAAACCCCAATGTTTTACTGTTTGTTTGATTATCAGCATAATTATTTGTTTGCCCGTGATAAGATGAATTATATGCATCACTAAAAACAGCAAAACAATTAATCGATTTATCAACAACCACAACACCTGTATGGGTAATTTTATTGCCCGCTTCATCGGTAAAAAAAATGGTGTATGCATGTTCTCGCTCAACAATATCGGGTAATTCAATGCTCCAACTTCCTGCAGAACTTAATACTTGCGTAAATTCTTGATTATTTATCTGGAGTGTCACCGTCCCTTTTTCCGAGGCACTGCCTTTAAATGTAAAACTCTCGGAGTGACTGTTAATATAAGAAACCCCGTTATTTTCATACAAACCTTCAATCTCATATGACAATTCAGGGATCAGGGTATCAATCGTGAAATCCATATTTTTTGTTTCACTTTCGTTCCCCGCAAGATCAATTGACCTGAAAGAAACATCGTATTTTCCATCTGCTAAATCAACAGGAACAGTAAACATCCAATGCCCAGAACTGTTCACGTTTGTTGAATATTCAATACCGTTTAGCATGATGATGATTTCTGCATTTACTTCACCCGAACCATGAAAAACAGGCCTTTTTTCATTGATTAAATGATCAGTTCCTGTCCCTATCTCATCTGATATTTCGGCCGTAAAAGTAACACTTCGATCAATTTCAAAATCATAATTATCTTGCATTGTTTCATTTCCTGCACGGTCATATATGACAAACGTGGCAGAATATGTCCCTTCAGGCAAAGGGGAGGATACATTGATTGTCCATTCACTGTTTTCATTTACATGCGTTGAATATGTCACTCCAGCAATTTGCATTTCAATGGTATAGCCCGGCGTTCCCGTTCCCGTGAATATGGGTAAATTATTGGAAGTAACATTATCCCCTTTTATTCCTGTATCCGTTTCTTCTGATAATCCGGCGTCAAACGGAATAGGATCGTCTTGTATTGATAATGTTTGTGTTTTATCTGATATATTTCCGGCTGCATCCATTGCAACAATGGTTAATATATAATCACCGAATTCCAGTTCCGGTAAGGTCGCAGAAAAACGTCCACTTGAATCAACTGTCGCATGTATCGCGCCACTGATCCCACTGATTAAAATTTGGATGCTCGAGCCGGGGCTACATTCACCGTTTAATGACACAATCTGAGACTCTGTTGACCAATCCCCCAGAGCACCGGTGTCATTTTCTTCACTCAACTCAAGACTGATAATTTCGGGTGGTGTCCTGTCTACAGTCACACGGTATTCTTCACTGACATTTCGATTGCCGGCAACATCGACAACGGTGGATGTAAAGAGATATTGGCCATCCTCAAGCTCTATCGGCAATTCAAATGACCAAGCTCCCGTCTCTGGATCAACGAGAGGCTCAAAAGTATGAAGAAGGTCCCCTGATGCATTTTTAACACTCAGGCTGAGCATGGCCTCTTTGTCTGTGTTCCCTGAAAAACCTAAAAACTCTTCATTGGTCAATTGATCTGTCGTTGATATACCGTGATCTGAGGTTAATTCAAACGTATTGACAATGACGGTATCAACAACAAGTTCTTTTTCTGCTGTAAATTTATTTCCCGCAATGTCAGTTGACTCTATTTTAAGGGTATATCGACCATCCCCTAATGGAGTATCAAAGGTATAATTCCAATTTTCTCCCGTGGGTGTGATTGATTGGGTGTCGATTATTTCACTTCCGAGCATGACCGTTACAACAATATTCGCAGTGTCGTTCGTTGTTCCACGTAGGGATAATAACGGGTCTTTCGTTATCCAATCGCTTTCATTTTCAGTGTCACTTTCTAAATTAAATTCAATTTCAGGCGTTGTCGTGTCTAATGTATATGATCCGACTTTCTCTTGCTCATTTCCGGCCAAATCTGTGGCTTTTAAGTTCCACTCATACTGTCCATCTTCGGCTAATACCATGGGGGGTTCGAGTGTGATGGAAAAGAGGCCTGAATCATCAGCCACACTTTCAACTTGAATGACTTCATTTCCATTTAGAGTCATCGTTAAAACAACTTTTGCGCCGGCTTCTGTTGTTCCTTTAAATGTCGGCGTCGTCACATTTGAAATATTATCTGTATTGGAATCGCCTAAATCAGAAGAAACATCTAAACCCGTGTCTTCAGAAAATGCATTCATTTGAGTATCAACATGAATACTGCCAATTTTTTCACTTTCGTTTCCTGCCACATCAATCGATACAATTTTCCAATCGTAAATACCGTCCACTGTTGCTTGTGCGTTAAAACTGAAATCACCTCCGCTTTCTAGCGTTTTTTCAAATACTTGAGGTGTAGTTCCTTTCAAACCAAATTCAAAACGCAAATTAACACTGCTGCTTTCTCCTGAAACATGTCCTTTAATGACCAAATTCGTCTCATTGGTAATACTGTCCTCGTCATTTAAACCAGAATCTAATGCCGAATCAAAAGCGGCCGTGATCGTCGGAGGGGTTGTATCTATCGTAATGGTTTCTCTGACTTCAGAAATATTTCCAGCAAGATCGATCGCCTCGATAACCCAGGTATAAGTTCCATCTTCCAGTTCGTCCGTGATATCAATTCGCCATGTTCCATTTTCATTAAAAGGACCATAGGATTTATATTCTTCTGCACCTTTAAATAACGTCAATGTCACTTTTGATGCTTCGGCTAAAGTCCCTGTAAAAGAAGGAGTATTGTCTTTTGTTATTTCGTCTCCTTTCGTTCCGGTATCAGAGTCTGTTTCTAATTGCGCCGTTAAAGCGGGCACGTGCGTGTCAAGCGTAATGGTCCCTGTAAAAGGCTTTATATTCCCAGCAAGATCTTCAACCTGAATGGTATAACTGTAAATCCCATCGCCTAAACCCAAGGTAGGCAAAGGCAACTCCCATTGGCCATTCGTAACCAAAATGCTCGATACAGCTGAAACATCGATGGGAGCACCATTAAAGGTCAATGAAGACAATGTGATCGTTGCATTATTTTCAGCAGTACCGGTTAACTTCACGTCACTCTTGTTTGTGATCCCATCGTTGTTTTGATGCCCTAAATCATCTTCTGCGGACAATCTAACAGTGACATTTTCAATACTTTTATCAATTTGAAGCACGCCCGTAGACGCTGGCGTTTCATTTCCTGCAACATCTGTCGCCGTAATATGCCATGAATAATCGCCCTCAGGTAAGGCGGGAACATTATTTATATTCCAAGATCCGTCTTCATTTTCCACTGTTGTTGTAAGGGTATGAAGAACAAGATCCCCTTGTTTTATTAGCAAGGTGATTAACGCGCCTTTCTCAGAACGTCCTTCAAATTCCGGTGTTGCATCGCTCGTGATATTATCTTCGTCACTTTTCCCAGTATCACTGTTTTTGGACATCATGGCATCTTGCAAAAGAGGTGCAACAGTATCAATAGAAAGGGTCTTTGATTCGCTTTCAATTTTATTTCCAGCCGTGTCTTCTACGATCACTGTAATTGAATAGCTGCCGTCCATTAATTCTGTTGTTAATGGATAAGTCCAGGTTCCATCTTCACCCACAGTGACATACGCTGGAATGATGTCTTCTTTTAAACCTAATGCATTCGTCACTGTTAATGTGATTCTCGCACCACTTTCTGCAACACCTTCAAATAAAGGCGTATTGTCATTTGTGATCCAATCATCGCTGTTTGTTCCTGAATCAGAAATTAAATTGACGCTTCCTAATGTCGGTATTGTTGTATCAATTTGTAAGTTTTGAGGCGTTGAAATGGTCTCGTTACCCGCGATATCCGTTAATATTACATTCCAAGTGTATTGACCCTCAAATAATTCATTTTCGATTGGAAGCTCAATATTTAAAATGCCAGATGAGGGCATTTGCAATGTTTGAGTATTCCAAATTGGCGCCCCTGTTGTCGAAGTCCCTGCAAAAATATTCAAAACAACGCTTGATCCCGCTTCCCCTTTTACGGTAAAAGACGGCGTTGTATCATTTGTAATACCATCGTTCGTCACCAGCCCAGAATCAGACGCACTGTCAAGCTGTACCATTTCAAGAACGGGTTTTTGAGTGTCTAAATTAAATGAATTATTTAAAGAGGCACTGTTCCCAGCCAAATCAGTCACTGTCGCAGTCCAGGTATAAGGCCCATCCGTGTTCATCTCAGGGGCCGTTAATATCCATGTCCCATCAGAGCCTATCGTCGTGGTCAATGTGATATCCCCACTCGGCCCTGAAATCACAACAGAAACAGTGTCTCCAGCTTTACCCGTACCTGAAATGCTGGGCTCTTTGACATTGGTGTACACCGCGTCATCCAACATGCCCGTTTGAGAATCAAAGCTTGCGCTCAAATCGATGATATTGTCGAAAATAAACTCGCCATCCACACTCTTTTCATTTCCGGCCAAATCGACATATTGAAGGGTGTAACTGTAACTGCCATTTTGTTCACCAAATGCGGGAACATCGATGGACCAACGCCCATCAGGACCCGCGGTTGCAGTCAAGGGCGGATTGATGTCAACCGCAGAACCATCGGGGCGTGTTAAGCTCGATAAGGTTACAAGGGTTCCAGCCTCAACCTCCCCATTGATTTTCACCATGTTGGCATTTGTTATATTGTCCGAGGTATTGGATCCTGAGTCAGTGTCTGCACTTAAAGAAAAATCTTCTGCCCCCTCCACTGTGCGATCGATCACTAAATTTGTTTCCACTGTCAGTGGATTGCTGCTGTTCCCCGCAAGATCAGTGGCCGTGATACTGAGGATGTAATCACCTTCAAGAAGATTTTCTGTCGGCACAATTTGCCATGCACCCGTAACGGTGGTTGCAGTCGTAAAGGTATAATCGCTTCCGCCACTGGTCGATTTTAAAACAACAGTCACGATTGAATTTTCACTGACGGTACCGGTGAAAACCGGGCGCTCTGCGTTCGTCAACATGTCATTGTTTTCAGCGCCTGAATCCGTCTCCGCGCTCAGCCCCTCAAAGGTCAAGCTGGGATCCCCTGTGTCGACTTGAAAAGAAAAAGACTCACTTGGGGTTGTATTACCCGCAGGATCCATTGCGGTAACAATATAGGTATAAGCACCATCATTGATGAGGGTTGAAGGGGTATACGACCAATTTCCATCAGATTGAGTGGTGACATAGGCAGGATCCAAACTCAATATTTCGCCATCCTCTCCCCTTATTTCAATCGAAATCCGAATTCCTGCTTCAGATTTCCCCACAAAGGTTGGAATGCTCTCGTTTGTAAAATTGCTGCTCTCATCTAATCCCGAATTACTTTCTGACGATAACCCAATGTCCGATATCGAAGGGGGGCTGCTGTCTATTACAATGCTTTGCAACTCAGATTTTGATGCATTTCCTGCGGCATCTGACGCTTCAACCTGCCATCGGTATTCTCCATCGGGTAACTGCGTCGAAAAATCGAACGTAAAACGGCCAGCACTGTCTGTCGTTAAAAGGGCCGAAGATAAAACTGGGGTGCTTCCTCCTTCGGCGGTATAAAAATGCACCACCACGCCCGCGCCGCCTTCTGAGGTGTACCCCGTAAAAGACAGGTTATCCTGATTCACTTGTGCCGGATCTGTTTCAAACCCCGCTTTAATTTCAAGTTCGACACTGGTGACCGTCGGTATAATGCTATCTAATACAAAATTTTTATCCGGCGTTTTATTTGTATTCCCAGCAAGATCCGTTATTTCAGCTCGCCAAGTGTATTCTCCTTGTAAAGGCAATTCAGGAAGGGTTATCGACCAGCTTCCATCGGCCCCAACCACGGCAACGGGGATATTTTCAACTGGGTTTCCATCTGATCCTATGATCACTATTTTTATTGTACTGTTGGGTTCACCTTTACCCGAAAATGAAGGCGCTTGGTGATTGGTATAAATTTCTCCGTCTACATTTCCTGTTTCAGAGTCAAACTGGCCACTCACACTGACCGACGTATCAAAGACAAAGGCACCGTTAACATTTTTTTCATTTCCAGCTAAATCAATGTATTTGAGGGTATAGCTGTAACTCCCATTCAGATCACCAAATGGAGGAACATTTAAGCTCCAATTCCCGTTCAAATCGGCGGTGACACAGAGGAGCGGTTCCATCTCTATCGGCTGCCCATCGGGACCCGTCAGGCTTGTTAAAGTGATGGTGGTGCCCGCTTCCACTTCACCTTGTAATTTGATGTTATTTATATTGGTGAGATCATCTGCACTGCTTTCTCCTGAATCAGTGTCCGCACTCAAACCAAAATCATCTCCACCAACCACACTTTGATCAATGACTAAGTTATTTGGTGAAACCAAAACATCACTGATGTTTCCCGCCAAATCCGTCGCGGTAATATGGATGTTATATTCCCCTTCAAGAAGATCTTCGGGCGCAGTAATTTGCCATGCTCCGCCCGATGTTGTCAGTGTTTCAAAGGTATAATCAGGCCCTGTGGAAGTCGATTGCAATACAATCGTCACTTTTGAGTTTTCACTGACCGTTCCGCTAAAAACAGGGCGTATGTCATTCGTCAACATGTCACTTTGATCCGAACCCGAATCACTGTCACTCGTAAGCCCATTGAAGGTGATTTCGGGTTCGTGACTGTCCACGTGAAAGAAGAATTCCCCACTGGGAGTGCTGTTTCCTGCCGGATCCATGGCCGTTGCAATATAGGTGTATGCGCCATCATTGAGCAGGGTTGACGGTGTATAAGACCAACTCCCGTCTTCTTTTGTTGTGGCATAAGCGGGTTCAAGAAGGATCACTTTTCCATCGGCATCCCTTAATTCTATAGAAATACGCGTTCCCGCTTCGGACTTGCCGACAAAAGTCGGTGTCACGTCACCGGTATAGTTGTTTCCGGGCACTAAACTGGTGTCACTCTCATCAGATAAACCCACATCACTGATGAGTGGGGTGGTGTTGTCGATGATGATGGTTGAGGGATCTGATTTGGATGAATTCCCAGCAAGATCAGACGCTTCAACCGACCAACTGTATTCTCCATCAGGCAATTCTGTTTCAAAGTTAAAAACAAAATTGCCAGATTCATCCGCAGTAACACTGGGAGAGGTGAACAAGGGCGTGCCGCTCACGACGCCGTTCGTCACAGAATAAAAATGGACAGAAACCGTTCCGTTTCCTTCTGATATTTTTCCAGAAAAAGCAAGGCTTTCACCATTCACTTGAGGAGGATCAACCTCAAATCCGACACTCGAATCTAAGCTGACTTCACTGACAATCGGTAAGCTCGTATCTAAAGTAAAGGTTTGATTTTCTGTTGAAGATTGATTTCCTGCAATGTCGGTAATTTCTGCACGCCAAGTGTATTCACCGTCCAGCAAGAGTTCAGGAAGTGTTATTCGCCAATTCCCCTCTTTCGTGACCACCGTTGAAACCGTATTTTCAACCTTGTTTCCATCAGGCCCAAGGAGCACTATTTTAACAAGGCTGTTGGCTTCTGCTTTTCCTGAAAAGCTGGGCGTATTATCATTGGTGATTGCATCTTGATCGGATTGCCCTGTGTCCGATTCTAAACGTCCAGAAATAGAGGTCTCAGTATCTAAATTAATTTCACCTTTTGTTGTCGTAAAATTGCCCGCAAGATCAGTCAGCTCCACTTCCCATTGATAGACGCCATCACCAACAGATAAAGTTGGAATATTCAATGACCAGGTTCCATCAGTTGAAATAACACTCGAAAGCGCACTGGTAATATCAATTGGGCGACCATCAGGACCGATGAGGGATTTTAAGACAACAGAAGAGCCTCCCTCACCACTTCCTGACAAAGAAATATTTTGTTCATTTGTAATGTTATCTGTGAGTGAACCTGTATTGCTTGAATCATCCAATTTGCCACTGGCATCAAGATAACTTGTATCCACAGTGAGGATTTGATCAGGAGAAGATAATATCTCTTCATTGCCCGCAACATCTTTCGCACTGACACTCCAAGAATATTCCCCTTCAACCAAACCTAAAACAGGGACTTTCCAGGTTCCATCTTCATTTTCAACTTTCACCGTGGCCGTTGTGACAAGGGTCGTTCCACGATAAATCGAAACAGTGATCATCGCGCCTAGCTCAGAAGCCCCCATAAAGACAGGATTTGTATTTTGTGTAATAAAGTCTTCGTGACTTATCCCGGTATCGGAGTCTCGCTCTAAAAAGACATCACTGATGGGGGGCGGTGCATTATCAATATTAATTTCCGTCGTGATCGAAGGGGATTCATTTCCTGCTGCATCTTTCGCAATAAATGAAATAGAATAAGTCCCGTCATCAAACTCAAAAGGCAGGGTATAAACCCAATTCGTTGATGTCACTTCAAAAGAAGAAGGAATTAAATTTATTATTTCCCCTGTCATGACGTTTTCAACAGAAATATGAATATGGCTTCCTGTTTCGCCTCCTGAACCTTTAAAGGTTAATTCTTTATTACTCGTGATATTGTCATCGGATATATTGGAGTCTGAGTCTGCCGTTAAACTCACCGTTCCAAGTTCAGGAAGTACCGTATCGATTGTGACAGGCGCTTTTGAGGTAATGGATGTATTTCCTGCCACGTCCATCAAGGTAAATTGATAAATATACTCCCCATCGGGTAGCACTGTTGAGCTAACAACTAACTCACCATTTGATGGAACGATCAAGGGGGTGTCCGATTGATAAGCGGGTGTTGAAGACACCACGCCATGTTCAAGCTTATAAATCGAAAGTGAGACTTTTATATCAGGTTCAGTTCGAACAGAAAAATCGAGGGTGTTGTCATTGGTATGGGTGTCATCAAACCCCGTTTGAGAAACCAAGGCAATTTCAGCAGAAGGAGGCACGTCATCAAAGACAAATTCACCTTTTTCTTCTGAAGAAATATTTCCTGCTAAATCAGTCGCTTTTACAGACCAAGACCAATCTCCTTGTTCGGTTAGTTTTAGGCTATCTGGAACAGAAAGAGACCAGCTTCCATCACGCAAAGCAAGGGTTTCAACTTCGACGGTCTTCCCCGTTAAAGCATGGGTTAAAACCAATTTTATCGTTGATCCCGCCTCTGCCGTACCTGAAAACGAAGGCATGCTGACATTGGTTATATTATCAGCCTCGCCGGAATCGGAAAGAGGATCAAATTGTGCGGTTAATTCTGCGTGTGTATCAATGGTGATGGGAAGATCAATGTCTTTTTTATTTCCTGCCAAATCAGTGACATCAAAACGGACCGTATAATCACCATCTTCATTTAATGGGTTCGTTAAACTGAAACTCCATTCTCCTTTTTCATTGACGGTAACGGGTCCATAAGGGGTACTTGAAGCGCCGTTTGGCGAAATCACAGTGATTAAAATTTTTGCACCGGCTTCCCCTGTCCCTTGAAAAGTGGGTAAGGTACTTGAAGTAAGATGATCTGAGGTATTTTCTCCCGTATCAAACTCTTCACTGATCCGGGCGGTGAAATCAGTGACGTTTCTATCAACCACCACATTCCCTGTTAATTCATTCACACTCTGATTGCCAGCCAAATCAACCGCCGTGATTTGATACTCAAAACTCCCTTCAGGAACATCAAAAACACCAAAAGAAAAATGGCCATTATCATCAGAAAAAATATCTTGTGTAATCCCTAGCTCTTCAATAACTAAGGTGACTTTCGTGTTGGGATCGGTTTGACCTGAGAATTTCAAATCTTTCACATTGGTCAGTGCATCTTTATTTGAAGCACCCGAGTCTGAATCTGCATCGAAGCCACCTGTCAATACAGGACCTTGTGTGTCGATTGAAACCGTTGAGGAGATAATGCCAGAGTCGTTACCTGCCAAATCTTTTGCATAAAATGTGATCTCATAATCACCGTCTCTCAGTTCATTGGTTATCGACAATGACCAGTGTCCGTTTTCTTCAACGGGCGCGCTATAAGTAACACCATCAATCTCTAAATAGACGGTAGAGCCCACTTCAGCACGTCCTTCAAATATGGGCTTATTAACCGACGTGACGCTGTCAGACAGATCGCCAGAATTGGCCTCAGCGCTTAATCCATCATAAAAAAATGAAGGCGGCGTCATATCAACCACGAAATTTTTTTCAACAACAACGCGATTTCCGGCTAAATCAACAGAAATAAATTCTATTTGATGCGCCCCTTCACTAAAGGGAACATCAAATTGGAAAAGCGTCGGTGAGGTTTCCCCTGTTTCAACGTTGTAAATTTTATTGTTATATATAACTTGAATTTTCGCGCCTATTTCATGTTCAAAACGAAAAGACACCGTTTCTTTATTGGTAACCCAATCGCCTCCCAAACCCGAATCGGAAGAAGTTGACAATGAAACATCAAAATGATTTACAGTATCAATATTGATATGCTCTTTTACCGTCGTTTCATTCCCTGCCTCATCCACTGCGGTAAAAGAAACTTCATATAGACCGTCGTCCATTTCAACCGGTAACGTAAAATTAAATTCGCCATTTTTTGCTAAAACATCAAACGTTTGGCTTCCAATAGTGATAAACATTTTGACAGGATCGCCCGTTACTTTCCCAGTAAAGGTTGGGGGATTTATATTGGTGAGATTGTCTGGATTGGGAGAGTCGAGCTGCAGTTCAAAAGAAACTTCAGGAGGAACAGTATCAATAATGATTTGTTTTATTATAGAAACTTCATTTCCAGCGTCATCTTTGGCTACAATATTAACCGCATATTCACCGTCTAAAAGCGCTTCAGAGACCGAAATAATAAAATCACCATTGCTGTCAGCCACCGCTTGATATTGCATTCCATCAATGCTTAAAATAATGCTGGCACCTGGCAAGGACTTACCTTCAAATGTCGGGTTTTTAGAATTCGTAATGTCATCCCCTTTCGTCCCACTGTCTGAACGAGAAGACATCGAAAATTCTACAAAAAGCTCTGTTTCTGGCTCCGCTTCTACTTCCTCTTCATCTTCTGGCGGAGGGGCGACTCCTGAGCTTGTTCCTGTGCTGGGGGGAACCTCGAAATCATTTCGCTTTTTGCTAACATTGTCATTTGCATCCGCCTCTCCTGTTCCCATCGATGTTTCAGGTTCAACAACAGCACTTGCCGCTTCAGGGTCTTGCGCTAATTCTCGAAGCATTTCCTCGACCATCTGCGACTCTTTCGCCTCAGCTTCTGCTTCTTGCTTTTCTTTTTCTTCTTTGTTTTCTTCTGATTTTTCTTTATTTTCTTTTTCTAATTTTTTTCGAAGTTCTTTTAGTTCATTGAGTTTATTCTGAAGATCTTCAATTTCTTGTTTCTTTATTTCTTTATTTTCAGAGGATCTTGAGGCATCTTCTTGTAAATTTTTGTCTGATTGCGATTTTATTAAATCAGGAATAAGAACAGCCGCAGAACTGTCCAAATTGACTTTACTCAAAATCCCAGATCGAGAAACAGGAACACCATCAAAGGTAGAGATAGAAAGTTGACCTTTTAAAAGTGAACTCAATCCATCAGAAATCGTTTGAACTTCACCATTGGGTGATTTTACTTTAATATCAAACCCCGAAATAGAAAGATCATCCAGACTATCTATTTGAATTTTTTCCATATATACCCTATAAAAACATTAAAATTAAAAACAGATTTGAATTTCAAGAACACACACAATCAGAATAAACTAAGAGAACCCTTTATAAAGAATTTCAGAGTGTATGTAACATAAAAGATTCACACGCTCACAGAACAAAACAAAATAACAAACACTTTACATTCGTTTTTTCATTCTCTCGTTAAATCTAAAGCCAACACGATTCTATTAAAAGAAATGACAAACTTAAAAACAAGACAATTAAGAGATTAGATTTTCTTAAATATGAAACCTCAAAAAAACAAGAACCAAGATAAAATAATTAGAACTGGAAGACGCGCATAAATAATGTTTTTAATCGGCAAGGAGAATTAATTTGACAGCCTCATCACTTAAAAACATCATTTATCTTCCTGCGTTTTTCATCTTATTTTCATTCACCCTTGAATCAAAAGAAATCAACTCAAAAACAGACCCCTTCAGACCCTATTTTATAAATGAAAACATGGAATTAGAGATCAAAAACAATGCAATCATTGCATTGGGTGTCGGTGGACATAGCATCAGAGCAGGAGAAGCCATGGGTGTCTATATGTCAGGGATAGCCCCCATATCAAATACAAACTTCAATGTATATGGCCGTGGGGAACTCATCAAAGACAAATACAAAACAGGCCATTTTTGGTCTTGGAATATGGCCATCGGTGTTGGTTATCATCTGAATGATTACTTCACCCCTTTTGTCTCTTTTGGTAAATGTTTTTCTAATTATTCAACATGTTACTTCAATTTAAGACATCCAACAGCAAATGACGATGACATTGATGCAATTTACTATGGTGCGGGTTCATATATAACAGAACCTCTGTTCAATAATTCATTTGAAGTTGCATTTGATTGGAGCCCCTATAATAATTACGGCGGAAAATCAATTTATTTTGGGTACGCAATTAAATTCTAATGAGTTATAAAATGGACTATTTTAAAGAAATATTAATATTTACTTTTTGTAGCACGTATATCTCGATTGCAAATGCGAACACATCCGAATTTTATGATGGAATACACATCAAAACGGTGATTCCAACCTATTCAACCGATATAGAAACATTATTCATAGGCTCGATTGAAAATGCCTATAAAGTAAATGCTCAGATATTTTCTATAAAGTCAGAACAAAAACTATATGATTCAGCGAAATATTATTACATCCCAACGGCGAATATTTCATCCGAAGTTCAAAAGAAATTTAATCATCCGGGACACCCTTCACCTTTTACAGAATTTAAATTAAATTTATCCGCCACAATGAAAGTGTGGAGTGATACAACAGGGGATCAAAAAGATGCAGCATACCATAAACTTATCGCCGCTAAAGAAAGCTACAATAACATAGTAAACGGGATATATTTCAACATAAAACAAAACATTATAAAAATTGAACTCGCACGAGCATTTTTAAATAAATCTGAACAGTATAGAATTCATATGAATTCTCTTTTAGAACAAATGAATGTTTCCAGTCAGTCTGGATTACTCAAAAAATCAGACCGATTGTTTGCAGATGTCTCCATCAAAAAATTTGAAGAATCAATACTGAATGTTGAGTCTCAAATAGAGCAATACAAGAACCAAATAAACAATGTCACTCCTGCTCATTTGTACAAAAATGAATATGGTGTATCTCCTAAATATATTGAAGAAGCCATTACATTGGGTAAAAACCTCTTCGATATCAACATAGTTACAAATAGAAACTTTAATATTTTATCGAAGAGAGCGCAGCTGAGCAGTGATCGATTTTCTGCCAAAGCATACAATGAAAACTTCAATATAGACATTGTGACGACCCATGGTATTACTGAGCATGATCAATCCAATATTAAAGATGAAAACAATAAAGTCATCAATGGATACACCTATGATAATGATGGACAGGCTTATATCGGTTTAAAAATGACCTATACAGGTTTGAATTACCAAAACTATCAACAAAAAGCCAGTGAATTTGATCTCTTTAATAAGAAACTAATAGAACTTGATGAACTCATACATCAAACATATGTTGATTTGAATACACAATATCAACAATATACACTCATAAAAAAGCGAATCGAAAACGTTGAAAAACAAATTAAATTAACGCTTGGCGTTATCAATAGTATGATGAATGAAATGCGCGTTGATGAATCCAATATATTGGATATATTCAGAAATATCTCCTCGCTTTCTGACTTAGAAATGAACCGCTTATCAATACAAAATGAACTTGTTGACTTAACAACGAAAGTAAAATCAATCAATTCAATTATACCGAGCAAATATGTTATTAATTAAATTAGCTAAAATAATTGCCTCATTAGCGATATCAATTTTATTATTTTATATGCTCGCCGTATCTAAATTTGATATTGTTTCTGAAGGTGCGGGTGTACTTTCGATCAATGACAGCAATATAAATATCTCGTCTCCAACTTCCGGGATCATTAAGGATATTGATGTTACAAGCGGTGACGAAGTGAATATCGGAACACAACTACTTACAATCAGCAATATAGAAGATGAAAACAAACGAGACCTGTTAGATTTTAATTTTAATTTTTACAATGAACAGATAAAAAAACTCACGTTTGAGATCAGTGAATTAAAAAAAACAATTAAGACAGGAAAACCAAAACAAGACACGAAATCAATAACATCGACCAAACTACTTCAAGTGAATAACAAATACAATACGTATTTACAAAAGAAAAAAGAATTAACTGACAAAGAAAAAAGCGTCTCTCTAAAAGGGGATAGCTTAAAAGATCAAGAATCCATTCTCAATAAAAAAAGCAATATGATAAAAAAATCCCTGGGGAACACGGTTCGTTATTTAGATTCAAAGTTAGAAGTTGAAAAAATAAAATTCCAAGAATTAGAAAACAAACTATTGATTGAAGAAGCAAAGAGTCTTGTCGATACGTCTTATCTTGAGTTTATACAGCTCGTATTAGAGTTAACGGAACAATCAGAAACAGATCTAAAGAAAAACAGAGAATCACTGGCAACAACCTCTTCTGAAAGAAACACCGTCAATGAAAGAATTCAATCAACAGACATAATTTCAACCGTTCATGGCACAGTTTTATCCTTAAAAGAGGGCTTGTCAGAAGGTGTTTATATCGAACGAAATGCAGAAATATTAACACTTAAACGGGAAGATGATGGTATTTATATAGCCGGTAAATTCGACTCAAAATTTAGACCTTACCTCGGTATTAATGAAATTGTCAAAGTTAAAATTAATGCACCAGGAATAAAAGACTATTTTTTTGGTAAAATAGTGGGGATCAGTGTCGATTCATTTGATTATGAAGAATATGCAAAAGAAGGAACACGTTATTACAAAGTTAAAATTATTTTTGACACTAATAAAACCCAAAACATAAAAAGATTAACGGTCTTATTAGGAATCCAAACAACCATTTATGCAGTAAACGATAAAATGACATTTCTTGAATATATCTTTTCCACCTTTAATAAAGATTTGGACTTCACAGTATGGTAGGCTTCATTGGAGCATTGTCTTCTTCATTATGCATTCTTATTCTTGTGTTTATAACTTTATTGTTGAGCTATATAAATTCAATATTGCCAAGCCCTTCTTTATTTAAAATAAATGAATCCACAGAACGCTTACCAATAAAGACCTATTTTATTTCAAATGAAACAAAAGACGAAATAACACGTATTATTGATGAGTTATCTACAGACGAAAAAACAAAACCAAATACGATTACCTTAGGTTGCTCTTATGGATTTGACCTAGACAAAAACATCGCCAACAATATATCAGTATATAACGCAATAAAACTGAACAGCTTTAACATTAAACTCGACATTAAAACACATCAAGATCCAATATATAAAGATGACGTTTTAAATTATTGCTTTTTAGATTTCACAAGAGATGAGAGTAATGGATGAAGACGATGAAGTTATGGCACCTATGGTCGATGCGCTTACGGGAGCAATGGCTGCAATTTTACTCGTGAGTATATTTATGATGCTAAGCACTCTAAGTGGTGTCAATGAGTCAATAAAACAATATGGACAAGAAGCACTCTACAAAAATGAAATTTTAATGAAGGATGTTTTCAAAAGAGAACCGCCAATAATAGAATTAAAAAGTAACAAATTATTATTTTTCACCTCATTTAAATTAAGTGACATGCAAAAAGAAAAATTAACCCTGTATTTTAAAAAGCAACTCCCAAAAAAGATAACGATTTATTCAGGTAATGAAAAGAACATTATTACGTATAACACATTGCTTTTTTTAAACGACGTTGGATTAGATAAAGTCATTGATGATATTGAAATTGAATTCCTTCCTTCCAACATGAAGGGAATTACAGAATTTGTTTGGGAGTTAAAATGAAATACATTGGTTACATATTGTTTTTATTGGTTTTTATTTGTGTGTTTTTCCTTGAGTCTTCAAAAGTATTCTTTTTTGATTCCTATAAACTCGCACCAGAAATTACAGTTTTAGTGTCTGTTTGTTATATTTACATTGTGCTTTTAACCACACTTGTTTCTCTTTTTCCTCAGGTTTTTAAAGACCCTATTTCTATCTATGATACACATGTAAAAATGACCTGCTCTGTCATGGTTTCTCTGGGTCTTGTTGGAACCTTTCTTGGACTCGTTGACATGATTTCAGGTATTGCAGCAGCTTTATCTGGCGATGAAACCGATTTTGGTAAACGAATGGCTTCCCTATTAGGTGCAATTTCAACCTCTTTAGGTGCAATGTCATTTGCTTTTATGACCTCGATACTCGGTGTCGGTGTATCCGCCTACGCTTTGGTTGCAGCCACCTTCGTTTCCACTTCATTAACAGAGTCAAAAAAGATAAATGGTGAACGTTTAGAACAAGACCAAGAAATAAATAATACAATGCTTGATCAGAATTTAAACAACAAAGGATACAGAGAAATTGTCAGCCCTATTTTAGAACGCATCGATACTCTAGAAGAAAAAAGAGAGGAGAGAGCAGAAAGAACGGAAATTGAAATCGCGTCTCCAATAAACAATGAATTATTGGAAAGAATGAAAAATTTAGAAGAAAAATTCCTCCATATTGATATGGAACGCTTTGAAAGTGAGTTCACCCCCGTAGCGATTATAGATAATATTATTCAACATCATAAAATATTAGAAGCTCACAATGAAATACTAACCGACAGCATTTTACAATTAAACCGAAATCATATGTCTCTTGTTCAATCTTTAGATTCATTATCTTCAAACTTAACAGTAAAATCAAACTCAGTTGATGACCAATATAAAATATTACACGAACTTAATATCACAATGGTAAAAAACAACTCACTTCTCCATAAAATAGATCATTCAGCCAATGAAATAAAACTTAAAGCATCACATGGTTTTGAAAAATTAAAACATATTTTTGAGTGATACCCATTCCATTATACCCAAGATATTTGAAGTTGCAGCTAGGCGGCAAGAACGAAAAGATCCTGAGCATAGATGGACTATGTGATTGGGCTTTGAGGGCGCAGCCAACCCCCCTGCAGCTTCAAAGGCGACGGGTATATTAAATTAAATCACAGGAGTCTAAATAGTGAATGGTTCATTATTAAAAAAACCGCTCATTTTTGTTGGCCCACCACGATCAGGGGTGTCATTTATTTCTGATATGATCTTTCATCATAAAGATTTATGTTGGTTAGATGACAATTTTGAAAAACACCCAAACTCCTATTTTCAACATGCTCTTTTCAAATTCACATCAAAATGTCGTTCTTATCTTCCGAATACATCCCCAAGGTCTTTATTGCATTTTTTTGCAAAAGAATGTTCCGCTGAGCCAAGCGAAGCACTGACGTTTTGGGATGATGCAACCCACGAGGACATCGATTTTTTTCGAAGTTTTATATTAAAAAAACAAGCATCTCCCATAGAAAAAGCGCAAATAAGAGAAACACTTTCAAAGCGCATCCATCTCTCGGGAAAAACCAAATTGGCCCTTCGATTCACAGGCCCTGGGAAAATACATTGGCTAAAAAGTCTTTTTCCTGATGCTCAATTTGTGCATATTACACGCGATCCTGCGGCAACGGTACATTCTCTTCTTTCTACTGAGATGTGGGAATACCAAGGTAAACACACGCTATGGTGGAGGGATGCGTATTCTGAAATTGATTTAAATAAATATGCGAGCTTACAAAGAGATTCGATTGCGAGTACGGCTTTTCAACTTCATCAATTAATAAAAACAACAGAGCAAGAAGCCTTGGATCTAAACGTGAATATGTTAAAAATCAGCTACGAAAATTTTGTTTCGGATCCGAAAGAAAGTATAAAATCGATTTTTAATTATGCTGATTTACCTTTTGATGAAAAAGTATATTTTGCATTATCGAAGAAAAATGTAAAAAATAAAAACAAAGTATTACATATGAATGAAAAAGACATATTTACAGCCCACCAATGGTGTCCAAGCGATCCCGCCGCCGATTAAAAGAGCATTTTCAATGCCTTTCTCAACAAAAA
>CAMRBZ010000025.1 GCA_947040595.1 uncultured Enterovibrio sp.
TAAACCATATACTCCCTTAGCAGGGGAGCGCCTTCAGCCTCTCGGCCACCTCACCATCTAGAGGACTCGAATATTACGTCGAGACAGAAATAAGTCAAACCTTTTATTCATTTATACCCCTTTTTATATTCTGTTTGAGTATTTATTCACCACCTTTAAAATAAATCGGTGCATGAACACACAAGAAGAGGTTTTATTTAAAAGAAAAGGCAAAGGCCGTTGAAGTTACACGCTAACAAAAACAAGTGAACCCTTTAAGCATCGATGCAGTCTGTGATGATGTTGTTGAACGAAAGTAAGCAACACCCATGCCGCTTCCAAAGCGCCGTGTATATCAAATTAAATCCATTGGAAACACAGGAAAGAGAATGGTTTTATGAAAGATCAGGATAAAAAAAAGCCAATATAAAGATATCGGCTTTCATGAAAATAAAGGCTCTATATTATAAATTCTCACCAGTAGGCTCTGCGTTTCCTTTTTCTGCCTGAATACGCATGTAAATCTCTTCGCGGTGAACTGAAACGTCTTTTGGTGCATTAACACCTAAACGAACTTGATTGCCTTTGACACCTAACACCGTTACGGTCACTTCGTCACCAATCATCAGGGTTTCACCCACGCGACGAGTCAATATCAGCATTCTACTACTCCTTGAGCAATTACTACTTCTAAGTTGAGTCTATTTGGTCTTATTACTGCACAAAACAAATCTACACGGCAGCTCAAGCCCAGAAATGGACATCCAATCGCTTTTCATTTTTAGAGCTAACTTGTAACACTCACTTTTTACTGTCAGCTTTTGTGTGGTCTTTCAATATGGAATAATTTTTTGACCAACTCCAGTCCACCAATGAGATTTTACATATCTTATCCAAACAAGGGATTCAAAATATGAGAAGTTCAAGATGTCCGAGGGGGAAGGTAATCTGAATACGTCCTATCGAAAAAAATAACGTGAATATAAAACCAACTAAAATATCACATCCACGTTAAAGCGAAGAACTATACAGTGTTAACAAGAAAGTGCAAAGAAGATACTCCAAAAAACAAACAAACCATTAAAGGAAGCCCCTTCCATTACATACGCACACACGAGCCATAATTATTTGAGATGCTCAGTTAACCATGGCATCACAGAATCAAGCACTTGTGACAATTCTTTTACATTATTCCCACCGGCTTGTGCCATATCTGCTCGGCCGCCGCCCTTCCCCCCAAGTTGCATTGCAACCATGTTCACAAGTTCACCCGCATGGACTTTAGAGGTCAGGTCCTTACTCACGCCCGCAATTAAATTGACTTTATTATCAATTACATGAGATAAAAACACCACCCCGCTTCCCATCTTGTTTTTTAAATCATCCACCATCACACGCAAGACTTTGCTCTCTGCACCGTCTAATTGAGCGACAATCACATTCACTCCGTGAATCACTCTTATGTCATTCATTACCTTTGCGCTTTCTTGCATTGTTAATTTTTCTTTAAGATTGAAAATATCTTTCTCTAATCCTTTAACACGGCTTTGAAACTCTTCAATTTTATAATTTAAAGCCTGTTTTTGATTATAAAACTCATCTTCTGCAGCCCGTCCGGTGACCGCTTCAATACGTCGGATCCCTGCGGAAATACCACTTTCAGAAAGAATTTTCAGCATACCAATATCCCCAGTGCGCACAGCATGCGTGCCGCCACAAAGTTCAATCGAAAAATCGCCCATAGAAAGAACCCGCACTTTTTCTTCACTGTATTTTTCGCCGAAGAGGGCCATCGCCCCTTTCGCTTTCGCGGACTCTAAATCCATTTGCGCTGTCGAAATCTCAAGATTACGTCGAATTTGCTCATTCACCAACTGCTCGACTTCACGCAGCGTCTTAGGCTTAAGCCCTTCTAGATGAGAAAAATCAAAACGCAGGGCGTCAAAACGCACCAAGGAACCTTTTTGTTGAACATGCTCACCTAAAACCTGTCGCAAGGCGGCATGCAATAAATGGGTAGCAGAATGGTTCAGTGCAATCGCTTGACGACGGGCGGCATCTACCTTTGTTACAACCGTCTCTCCGACGCTCAAAAATCCTTCTCGTAAAATACCTCGATGCGCAATAGCTGCACCAAATTTTTGCGTATCCAGCACATCAAACAATCCGGTCTCGGTTAGCAAAACACCGGCATCACCCGATTGCCCACCAGACTCTGCATAAAAAGAGGTTTGACTCAAAATGATCAAGGCTTCATCCCCTGTCACTAAGGTTTCTAAATCCTGCTCTGCCACAAAAATACGGTCAATCGAAGCGCGCCCTTCAATGTCGGTATAACCCGTAAACTCCGTTTTTAGATCTGAGTGAATAAAAGCAGTGTGATCTCCGGCAAATTTACCCGCTTCACGGGCGCGCTGACGCTGTGCATCCATTGCCCGTTCAAACGCCTCAGCATCAATGCTCAATCCTCGCTCACGCGCCACATCATTGGTTAAATCCGCGGGAAAACCAAAGGTGTCGTACAGTTTAAAGACCGTTTCACCATCGAGGACATCTCCCTCAAGATGATCTAACGCATCCATTAAAATGGACATGCCTCTGTCCAGGGTTTTTACGAAGTTTTCCTCTTCTATTTTCAAGACTTTTTCAACAAGAGACTGTTGTTTTATGAGGTCTTCACCCGCTTTCCCCATAACAAGCGCAAGAGGGCCGACCAATTTGTAAAAATACGCCCCTTTGGCTCCGAGCTTATTGCCATGACGTACTGCGCGACGAATAATTCGGCGTAAAACGTAACCTCGTCCTTCGTTCGATGGCATGACACCATCCGCAATTAAATAAGCACATGAACGAATATGATCGGCAACAACATACAAAGAGGGATTAGAAAGATCGTTATAACCGATGATGTCTGCAGCCGATTTTATTAAGGTTTTAAAAATGTCGATTTCGTAGTTAGAATGCACATTTTGCATGATGGCCGCAATACGTTCCAATCCCATTCCGGTATCCACAGAGGGCTTAGGGAGAGGCTCCATCGTACCATCAGCATGACGGTTGTATTGCATAAAAACGTTGTTCCAAATTTCTATAAACCGATCGCCGTCTTCTTCAGGAGAGCCAGGAGGGCCGCCCCAAACATGATCGCCATGATCATAAAAAATTTCAGTACAAGGCCCACAAGGACCGACATCACCCATTTGCCAGAAATTATCTGACTCAAAGGGTTTCCCGCCTTTTTTATCTCCAATACGGACGATGTTCTCAGCAGGAACACCCATTTTCTCATTCCAAATCGCATAAGCTTCATCGTCTGTTTCATAGACGGTGACCATTAACCGATCTTTGGGTAATTGAAGCTTTTCCGTTAAAAATACCCATGCATAAGCAATGGCATCTTCTTTGAAATATTCCCCAAAACTAAAGTTACCTAGCATTTCAAAAAAAGTATGGTGACGCGCCGTAAAACCAACATTCTCTAAATCATTGTGTTTTCCACCTGCGCGCACACAACGCTGGGCCGTCGTGGCGCGAGTGTAAGGGCGCTTCTCAATACCAAGAAAACAATCTTTAAATTGATTCATCCCGGCATTGGTGAAGAGCAAGGTCGGATCGTTGGCAGGAACAAGCGAAGAACTCGCCACTATGGTATGCCCTTTGCTTTCAAAAAAGGAAAGAAAGGCCGTACGGATTTCGTCGGTGCTCATGTACATGGGGAAGTCCTGGAAGTTGATTAATACAGATAAAAGGGACTGGCATCATCTTCACTTCCTCCCTGTATCGCCCTTAAGGAAGATGCCCTATAAAGAGAAATGAATGAAGTCGAGATGCGTCAATTTTCTCCATTGTAAACAACCTGACCCGCCGCGAAAAGAGCCATAAAGAAATTAGGTATAAAGAGAATGAAGGCAGATAAGAGGAGAAAGGTGAATTTTAAGTCTTTTTTAAGAAGGGGTAGTTGATTTCATTCAATTATTTCAAAAAAGAACGCACTTGTTCAGTGAGTTGATTCAATGCATACCAATCATCGTCGGGCTCAACAAGACCTTCTCCACTGCGCTGCCCCGGCGAAGCAAATGAAGGTGTTAACTGCCATGTTTTCAAGGTGTTTCGGCATGTCCCGACAGGATAGCTGGCACCAAAATCAATCAAGCGAATGCCTCCAAGTTCTTTTAAATACAGAATATTGGAGGGTTTAATATCACCATGAACCCACCCCTTTTTATGACACCCTTGTATCGCACGTGCAATACAAGGTAAAAGCGAAATAAAAAGAGGCGCATCCATTGACGAAAAATGATTCAAAGGAATCGCATTAAAATCAAACTCAAAACAGATCCTGCTCTTTTCGGCATCAATACCAAGAACAACTTGAACATCTTCTCCTTTACAAGCGCTCAAAGCGTTGTATTCACGCCACATCGCCTCTGGAGTGAGGTAACGTTTTGTGTAAGATAAAGGACCTGTTTTTTTTCCTTTGATCATCAGGCATACCTAAAGAGACTTTAAAAGACGTTTTATACGCTTCACCTGAAGCTGGGTGGGTGTTGAGCTCCATCGTTCAACCCCATCACACAGTGCATCCATGTTCAGATGTTTAACTCGTATCCCACAAGCTCGCATCTTCAAATCTCTTCGGTATATAAACACGGATTAAAGCGCCTTTGGTAAGTAGAATTGCGTGAACAAAGAAGGCTCTAACACCACGTTAGAATCTAATAAGCTGTAATCAAGAGCCATTTTTTTATTCCCAGCAAAAATATAATCACTTTTACGAACAAGCCTGTTCGGGGTCGTACTGATTTCTCCTTCAAAGAGAAAACGGAACAAAGCCCAGTGTCCAAAATAAGATTTTGACGCGACTCGGTTATTATTTTGATAAAAACTGATCGTGATGTTGGGGTCCATATTTAATTTCGGCCAATCAACAACGCTCCAAATACGAGGCCCGTGTTTGTAAGTAAAGATATTTTCTGTTTCACGTATTTGAAATTCAGTGACATTCGTACTCATTAAATTGGCTTTTAGTCCCACTCTAAGACGTAATTCATTTCCACCTTTTGCAAAGAAAATATTTCCAATCTGTTTCGCGCGCTCAATTTGTTTTAAAGAGGCCGAATTTAATGCAAAAGAGACATCGTCAAACTTATTGACTTTTAATGCCCCATTTTCCCAAGAAACAAAAGGAATTAAGAAGGTCTCCAGAAATTCATCAACACGTCCTTTTGGTTTAAACATCTGTACAAAATCTTCTATCGCAACTTCACCGATCCCTTGCGCGGTAAACGGGAATCTGGCTTCAATACCTGAAACATAGTGTTGATATACATTTTTATTCCATTGCTCGTTGATATAACTCATGCTTCCATCAACGATTGAAACCCAAACTTGATGCGAAATATTTTTAACCCATTCTTCAATCTTCTCGGGTCCTTTGTTCGCAAACCGTTGAAAAAGAACAAGCTGATCTTCCGATTTATTCACATGGCTTAATGCATATTCATGGTATATTTTTCCTGAATCGACGCTTGAGTAAGCCACATCGAGATAAGAATTTAAACTGTCAAATTGAGTAATTAATCCATCAAGTTGTGTTTCATTGTCCCCTTCCTCACCATTGAGATAATACGAAAACGCATTAAAGGCCTCGTTAACAACAAAAGAGGGCTGAGAGCGTAATAATTTATTTCCAGCTAACTTATCCGCTTTTTTCGCTTTACCCAGGCCTTTGGAGACGCCCTTTAAACCCAATGCTTTAGTGAGTTTTGTAGCCGCTTTTAAGTCTGGTTTTTCTTCAATCGCCAAGGTCGTATTCGATACAACGGCGCTCAGCAGATCAATCATGGGACTCGTCGTTGGATTACTGGCCTTTTTAATCGCTAAAGACAATAGTCTGGGATTACCGAAAGGGCGTACTTTTATATTATTTAATAGATTTTTCCAATAATAGACATAATCAGAGAAGTAAAAACGTTGAATTTGTTTACTCAAAGCCATTAATTCACTGATTGAAACGCCTGAAAAATCCCCTTGGATCAATTTAAAATATTTCAGCTGATCTTTTAGTAATTTTGAATTTACGGAAAGGTCAAGCTCTTTATATCCTTGCTTAGTGAATATTTCGGGCGCCAAATACCCATGATACCCATCAGAGAACATAAAGATGGAGTCAAACTCATCTCCAAATTGGCGTCGAAGATCTAAAGTGATTTTGTAAGATGGGAGACTTTTTATTCTTGCGTAAATCAGACGTTCCGGAGAGATTTTATCTATGTCATTTAAGGCAAGAGCAATCAATTCTTTATTTTCTGTGATCGTGCCTTCGTATTGACTATTTAACAGATCATTAAGCAGTGCAGAAAAAACCTGAAGACTTTCTGTGTTGACATCACCTTGCTCTTGTAAGCTCTCTACTAAATAGTTATTGATGTCATTTACATCTAAAATTTCTTTGTCAAAGAGCATTTTATACAAACGTAATGTTTCAAACACTTTACTTGCATCACCTAGCTTAATATACACTTTAAGTTCACTGCTGATTAAATCAGCAAGTTTAGGAAGCAATACATATTTTAATTTTTCTTGGTACTCAGAAAAAACAAATGCAGCCGTTTTTTCTTGTTTAATACTGACTTTTTCATACCAGGATGTAGGTATGATTCCTTCCGTTGCGACAATTCGTAATTTATCCAAATGCACAATAACATCCAAAATGGAATAAGAGCCATTGATTTTTGACATCTCATTATTGTAAAGTCTATTTTGTGTTATTCCATCAGTACGCCAAGCTTCATCTCTATTCCAATTATTTTTCAAAATAAACGCAACAACAGAAAGAAAACTGAACATGCTTAAAACAATAATTAACCGCGACGCCACATATAAGGCATGGTTCTTTTTATTAATGCCGACAATTTTCTTCTGAGGGAGAATAACTTGGGTAAATATATTTGAGGCAAAATAATTTTGCAATTTTACTTTGGAATGCCGAGAAGACACAAAATTAGATTCCGTCTTGGAAGCCACAATTTGTGTGAGTAGATCATGTTCAAGTGCATGACTCGAACTGGATAACAAATAAAAGCCACGAATCCAAACCGCATCTCGAACCCTGTTCTCTGAGCCCAAATCATGTAATAATTCAGTGACTCTTTCTAAAAACACACTCAGTTGAAATGGCAAGGCCATGACAGAATTTGAATCTTCCGGAGTCAAATTCCGAAGTATTTCAGACTGACGGTTCAGTACATTTTTCAACAAAGCACGACTTTGTCTTTCAAATTCGTCTCTATCAAATCGACACAATGGATCACAAGGCAAAGTAATACCAAATGCATTTCCAAGCCCACTAAAACCTGCAAAAAATGTTGAAAAATCGGAAATTGCGCTGGCATCCGATAAAATACAATATACAGGCGTATTGATCATCAGCCTTGAGTTCATTAACAGGATGGCTTCTTGATAAATATTGGCTCTTTTTTGGCAATCGTTTCGTGTTCCGGTTAAAAGAAGTTCAGATGAAATAACGGGTAAAATCCCATTTAAGCCTTGACGAGGACGATATTTTAATAAAAGAGAAGACAATGTTTTCCATAAAACATCATCAATACCATCTTCATCAAAAATAGAAGGTCCAACTTCAATGACAATAAAATGTTCATTACTCCAAAAACGCAAAAATTGAGATGCTTTTTCTTCATCAAAATAAGGGTTTTTGATTTGCTCTAAACCATTTTGACGCAATAAAGAACTGTTTGATTCTTTCTCTCCACCCAAAACCAGATACCAAGGAAGATCGTAAAACGTATTAGTACGTTGATGTCCATTTCCCCATATCTTTTTGTAGGCATAATGAAAGATCTTTTTCATCACGCGAATATCTTTTTTTAATAAGATTTTCTGCTCATTTTCATTCTCTTCACTTTTGTTTTTCCGCCCTAAAAAACCCCATACAAATAACATACAAAGAAGCAAGCTTACAGAAGCACCCAAAGAAGAGAATTTTAACCATTGCCAGCCTTCATTTGGCAATAAAAACCAAAATGCAATCGAGACAATGAATAAAACAGAAACGAGTATAATTAGCCCTATTTTTTTTGTCATTTTATTCAGATACTCTTCTAATTGTTGCACTAAAACCAAACCGAGCATTCAATTCTTTTTTCAACTTGTTTATTTTTTGAATGTCGCCATGAACGCGCATGTATATTTCTATTCCATTATTTGCCTTACGGGTTAAAGGAAGGTAACCTTGCTTTTTAAGATCAATAATTAAAAGGTCGGCATCTTTCTCTTCATTTAATAAAGACAGCAACAAGTCCCATTCTTGTTTTTCTTTTTTCTCTCTTTCTATCTCTTTTTCATCTCTTTTCGGTATATGAATCCCGAGATCTTCATTCGTACTCGCATAAAGATAATTTTTTTCAGCTTGACCTGTTTCCAATAAAAAGGCGGCTTCTGTTTTTTGTAAAATTTGTTGGCTTCGATTCTTATACCAATATTCAGTGAGAGAAAAAATAAATATAAGAGACAGAATAAATATTAAAAATATTTTATCCAGATTTATAAAATTCCAGGGTTGCTCTTGAGTGATCAATTTAGGAATAGAAAGCACTGGAAAGTCTTCAGAAGCGCGATAACGATGAATTAAGGAATAAGTATCCGATTTAACTTGATTTAATTCATTTTCATCTCCATATCTAAAACGTCCTTTAAAACCAAGCATTAAGAGAATATATTGTAATTCAATGAAATCGATTAATTTAGCCGGCTGTTTTGATGATTTGTCAAGCAACACAAAAAAGACTTCACCCCCATTCCTTTGCGAAAAGACACTGCTTAATAATGATTTATTTTCCCATTGACAAGCATCTCCCCAAGAGGTGTACAAAATCATTTCATCTAATACTGCACAAAAGATATAACAAGTTTTTTCAATGATATTGGGATGATAATCCAGCTGCATCCCTTTTTCTCGAAAAACGGCGATACTGTCAAGAAGTTTTTGACGAAAAAGCCCAATATCTCGAGGTGGACCTTGGCGCGGCAAGGTCATGGTGATCCCAAGCAGCTCCGTTGCACAATTTAGAAGAGGAGAAGAATAAATAGAAAAATCATTGATCATGCGATCGCAAATTTGTGATTCAATTTGACTCTGTTTCTCTGCTATTTCTGTATTTCTTGTATTTTCTGATGAACGGCGCAGCTGAACCGTTGGCTCATCAATGAAGAGTCCAGACACAATTCACCTACCTTATTACATGGAATTCAATATGAATGTCTTCTATTTTTTCGTCTACGTGCAAAGCGATTGCTTCTTCTTTTTTGACCAACGACATCCAAAGTTTCGATTCGGTATCCACTTCAAAGTAAGCCGCATCGTTACGAGATTTAAGCTCCGTCGGGGCATAGGGTAAATGACGTAAAGGTACACCAGACAATGCATTACGAACCAATCCAACAATATCGCTGTTACCTGAAAGTTTTACCGATTTTGGAAACTCTTCAGAAAGACGAGAAATACCAATCGAAGACGTCACCACAAGAATAAAGCGCCCTTGATTGAACAGAGCCCTGTCTTTTATTAAGGTACGAAGCAAACGGCGAGTTAGAAATAATTGCATATCCCATTGAAGAGTAACCACATTATCGACTTGTGATTCTCTTAAATTCATTTGAAGCTCAGAAAAAACATCCGAAAATATGCCATAAAGTGCATTGGGATTCCAAAGCGCAAAAGAACTTGGCATATTGCCCTCAAGACCTTGCATCTGACCGACCATAGAAATACAAGCAGAATAGAGATCTTTCGTTAAAAGCGTTGGCGTTTGATACCATTGCTCAAAAAGAGGCATCCAATAACCCAATAATTGTAACCAAAGAAGATCTCGCATTGATGCTTGGTAACTCTTCGTTTTTGAATCACTTTCTAAACGAATCGAAATAGCACGAGCGCGATATTGAATTTTTGTATATAGATCAGAAAGGGTATCCATTAAATAATGAGAAACCCCCACATGTAAACAATGAGGAATAAAGGCTTGATTTAAAACCAGGCTCCCATCCGGTTTATGTTCCAAAATCTCACTCACTGAAAGCAAGGCGTGATCCTGCAGATCATCTCCTTCAAGTTTCAAGCTTAAATTAAACTGAGCCAGCTCAACAAGAAGCGCATCACTTTGGTCTCTACTCGTATCAAAGAGATCATATTCATAGGAAGAATGACGAAAACGATGTCCCTCCCCGACATCCACAACACCGGCACGTTTTAAAGGCAATGCCAAAAAAACCGTTTTAGAGTGTGTATTCTGCGGTACATCCAAAACCAAACTTTGATGTAATTCAAAAGGCGTTCCATCAGGAAAAATACCTTCTGCCCGAGAGACCACTATTTTCCCAATATTGAGCATGCTTCTGTCAATATGCAGAAGCGTAAACCCGTAAAAACCTGTGACTATTTTATCAATGTATTGATGCGTATAGTTTTCAATATATCGCTCTTGCTGCTGAAAATGCTGTGGAGAAAGAAACATCCCTTCACTCCAAACGACTTTATTTGTTTCCATCTTTTTTTCCTACCCTTGAGATGAGACAGAGACTGACATATTAATTCCATCAATTTCGATATTCACAATGCTGGATTTACCAACTTCTGGTTCAAAAATTACCTTATTTTTCGATTCTGCATAATCTGAAAAACCAGCAATAAAGCCAACGAATTTCATACCCGCAGCAACAGGGATCTCTTCAATACGCTGCTCGCCAGGAAAGATACTGCGAATTTCGCGAATAAAAATAAGCTCTTCTTTGAGTTGTCCCTGCCCATCACTGTATATTTGAATAAAATCAGCATCCGTAAATGCTTTTGAGTCAGTAAGTTGATAAACCCTTAATTCCAATGGTGAAGGGATCCCTTCTGAGTTTGTATTAATATTTGATGAGGCTTGAATGTTAAGCACCAAGTGTTGCTGAACCGTGCCGGATAAAAAACCGCATCCAACCAGAAAGAAACTTGATAAAAATAAAATAACAAAACGGATCATCGTCTGTCTCCATTTAAATAATCCTGCACGCGTAAAGCATCATGAAAATAAGCATTCAACTTGATTTTCCAATCACCATTTTCTATTTGCATCATGAAATAACGTTTATATCGTTGCCAATATCTTGGTCTGCTCAGCCAAGATTTCGAGGGCGCCAATTCATCAAACATCTGTTCTATCAATTCAGGTGATATATCAGAAAGAAAGCGGGTCAATGCCATCTCCAAGGCTTTATCAATTTCAGCTCTTTTAAGGGCCTCCACTTCATGAGTTGGAGGAGCATACCGCTGATGGACCTTACCCGAAGAGGTATTAAAAGGGAGAGGAGAAGGAAAAGTAGCCTTGTATTCTTCACCTGAAAAAGGGGCGTCTTCTTCCGAAGCATTAAAATCAAGAAGAAATTCTTTGCGAGTCTCTTCCACAATGAGGTTCTCACATGAAAAGGGATCCTCTTCGATATTATCAATACCCGGTTGCGAAACAATATTTTCAATTTTTTTTGATACATTGATGGGCGGAGCGGGTTTTGAGACACTACTAAAGGGATCATCATTTAATAAAGGATCGATGCCATTTTGTATTGAATTAAAATGACTCGAGCCTAAAGTGTCCGGAGAAAAACAAGAAACCAACAATCGATAACAACCGATATCCAATACATCACCATCATTTAAAAGTGCAATATTGCCTTTGCCTAAAGGACAGCTTGATCCATTGATATAAAGGCCGTTGCTGCTCCTGTCTTCAATCTGATAACCCCCTGATGTTTTACGCACCATCGCATGGGATCCTGAGACTTCTCTTTGTCTATCAGATAGCTGCATTACACATCCAAACGCACGTCCTATTTCCCCTCCCGTTTCAGGAAAAACCTGATTCCATTGAGTAATGGGTTCACCATCAGGAGAACTTATTATTCTTATTGATAAAGGCATCACACTCACCTTTTACTTGTTTATTTGCATGATTTAATTGTGTTATTAAATTTCGTTAAAAATTGCGGATATTTTTTGATGAAATTCTTTGAAAAATACACCCCTAATGGATTTGATTTTGCTGTAACTTTTGAAACAACCTGGTAAGTCAATTCCATTTTATTTATTTCTTCATTTATCAATTTTTCATTGCCAAAAATAATTCTCGCGTCTCCACCTACCATCAAATCAAGCATCGCACTGACCGTGCGTGGTTTTTTAGAAACTCGATATCCATTTTCTATTAACCAAAACCAAGACCTAGAACCAAATATCGCTGTAATTTCAGTATTAGTTTTAAATTTCAAGCTGCCCACATCGAGCAAATCAGAAAACGAAAACCAAGCCCAACTATCTTCAAGAATCGGAGCGGAAAAAACAGCATATTTATCTATCTTTTTATTTCTTTGAGAAAGAAAGAAACCATGATGTGAACCTTGATCCAGCAGATTTTTAGCTTCATTCCATTGATTCATAGAAAAAAGGTAAGGTTGTTTCATGGATTTTAATATACATTTAAGTCTCTCTACTCCAGAACCTTGAATAACGCCCTGTTTTTGAAATTGATATGGAGACCATTCTTGCGTTATTAAATGCAAACGCTCAGGTGAGGGATTTGCATTTGCATTTTGATTGAAACAAAAAACCATCATGAGGAACCAATATTTGTGCTTCATGGGTTAATCTCTTGTATTTAAAGTCAAAGGGGGATTCTCCCCATATAATGGCCGAGGCATAATTAAAACAACTCATTTGCGCGTGTTTTATTTTCTTTCTAAATGTATTTTTATTTTATACCCAAAGCAATTGAAGATGCGAGCCTGCACCAAGCGAGTGAAGCCCCTGAGCATAGACTCAGTATCTGATTGGGCTGAACGCGCGTAGCCAAGACCCACATAGCTTCAAAGGCGACGGGTACTCTCGCCTTCTTGACACTGCAGTTAATTGCAATAAAATAAAAATTATAATTTCAAAAAAACATAATACACCTGTGACAGGGAATATATTATCACAACTTGCTTTTATTGTTATTTATTTGCACTGTTTTTTAAAGTCCATTTTATTAATGGCTATGCATCACGAAACTTATTCATCAATTTTAATTATGAATCCTCCATTTAATACATCAAGACTGATTTTTTCAATCGTTTTATTTCTACTTGTATGCATCAAGCATTGATTAGAAAGCGTCGGCATTAATTGACTGTTTATTAATTGTTCTATCGCTCGTGCACCCGTTTCAGGAAAATGATTCATTTTCACCAAGAATTCAATGACGTCATAGGTGTAACTCAGTTGGGCACTGTAACGTTCTTCTATACGCTTTTTAATACGATCTAAGGACAAACACGCAATTTTCCCCATTTCATCATCATTCAGTGGATAATAAGGAACAATGACGGTACGCCCTAAAAAAGCCGAATTAAAAAAGCGCTGAAGATCTGGAAAAATCGTCTCAGCCAATTGCGCGCTCGATGGACGAGCATGAAGACAAGCGCTCACAACAGCATCATCAGCCGCATTGGAGGTCATAATAACGATGGTATTACGAAAATCAACCATCTGTCCTTCACTGTCTGAAATCCTGCCTTTATCAAAAATCTGATAAAAAATATCATGCACACTCGGATGGGCTTTTTCCATTTCATCGAGCAATAAAATAGAATAAGGATTTTTTCTGACCGCCTCAGTGAGGACCCCGCCTTTTCCATAACCCACATACCCAGCTGGCGAGCCTAGCAACATAGAAACTTTATGGGCCTCTTTAAACTCCGTCATATTAATGGTGGTAATGTTATGCTCACCCCCATAAAGCAAACTGGCCAATGCCAAAGCCGTTTCCGTTTTTCCGACACCGCTTGGGCCACACAATAAAAAAACACCAATGGGTTTTCGCGGGTCCGTTAAACCTGCTCGCGACATTCTGATGGCTTCAGCAATCTGAGACATTGCGGCATCTTGGCCTATAACGCGCTCAGCGATGTGCCTTTCTAAGTCCAAAACCTTATCAAGCTCTTTTTTTAGCATGTTCCCCACCGGGATCCCGGTCCAAAGCGCAATCACTTCTGCGACGGTTTGTTTCGTCACTTGTGGTAAAACAAGGGGGGATTCTCCTTGAAATTCACTCAATTTTCCCATTTTTTCTACAAGCATTTCTCTCATGCTCGAATGCTCTAATGCGGTACCTTGAATGAAATGCCCCTCTAATTGCGTTTGCAGAGACAAAATTTCAGCCACGTCCTCTTTTTCTTTTTCCCAGCGAATGTGTATTTTATCGTGCTCTATTTGCAAAAGAGCGCGTCGATTCTTCAAGGTAATGAGACTTTCTTCACCAACAGACCAAAGGGCAACTTCACGCTCTAAAATCTCAATGTCATTATCAATATAACGAGATTCTTCAATAATCGACTCCAAAGCATGTGGAATCGTACTTTGAGTCAGTCCAATACGAGAGCAAGCCGTATCCAATAAACTGATGGCTTTATCAGGCAGTTTGCGTTCAGGTAAATAACGAACAGACAATGAAACCGCCGCTTCAATGGCTTCTTTACGAAGCTTCACCTTATGATGAGACTCTAAACTTTTTTTCATTCCAGAAAGCATCTGTATGGCATCGCTTTCATTGGGTTCAGTAACAGAAAGGAGCTGAAAACGTCTCGCCAAAGCAGCATCAGACTCAAAATATTTTTTATATTCAGCCCACGTGGTTGCAGCAAGAGAACGAAATTCCCCACGCGCAAGCGCTGGCTTTAAAATATTGGCGGCATCATTTTGCCCAGCAGCCCCTCCTGCACCAATCAAGGTATGGGCTTCATCAATAAAAACAATGATCGGTTTAGGAGAATGTTTAATTTCATTGATCACGTCTTTAAGGCGATTTTCAAACTCCCCTTTAATGCTGGCCCCTGCTTGTAAAAGAGAGAGATCAAGGCTTAAGAGTTCAACCTCCAAAAGAGCAGGAGGAACATTGCCCGCAACGATTTGTTGCGCTAATCCTTCAACAATCGCGGTCTTCCCAACGCCAGGATCCCCAACTAAAATCGGGCTGTTTTGACGACGACGGCACAAAATATCAATGGCTTTGCGAATTTCATCTCCTCGACCGGAAATAGGGTCAAGCTCCCCATTTCTCGCCGCCTGCGTTAAATTTTGAGCGTATTTATCTAAAGCAGGACTCGCAAATGTCCCTTCACTTGGAGAAGAATATTTTGAAGAGGATAAATTTGAATGAGGTTGCGTTTCTCCAAGCGAAGAGGCTTGTGTCCGTAACCATTCTAAAGAGAGCCCCTTCACCCAAGAAGCTAAAACCCCTTGATATGCACCTTGAGCAACACGTTGCTCAAGCACCATTAAAAGATGAAATTCATTGATGAGAAATTGCGCATCGTTTAAAGAAGCAAGCAACCAAGCATCTTTAAGAAAATCAACCAAAGAAGAAGATAAAGAAGGGGTTGATTGATTACCTCGAGCAAGAACAACCAATTGAGAATTCAACGACTCAAGAAAAGGGGCTTGATGAAGAGAAGCAAACTCTAAAGCCAAAGACCACTCTTTTGATTGCTGTAAAAGGACGAAAAACCAATGTTCCAATTCAATGGAAAAATGCCTTCGATTGACACATTCTCCAGCGGCGGCTTCAAGGTAGGTTTTTAAAGAAGGAGAAAGCTTTTTAACTAAAGACTGGAGTTCGACCTGGATCATTTTACAACCTCATTCACAATTAAGGGCATTTCTACAAATTCGTTTTGATCGAATGCCCCCTTAAAATTCAAACTCATCCATGTAGACAAACCGAGACGTTGAGCACGCTGAGGATTTGCAGATAATTGCACTCGGGGCAAGTAATGGCTATTCACCTTCATATGAAAGGTGAATTTCACACTGACCCCGATAAATCGACGAACTAAGTCATTCAAAACACAAAACATTTTAAAATTTTGGCGCACATCAAGATAAGCTTCATAGCTTGGAGGAAAAAGGAAAATCTTCAACTTTTGTCCATATATAGGTATTTTCCTTCCCAATAAAGAACCAAGCCCAAGCTTTTGGTTTTCACCGCTGATACCTAACCTGGTCTGTGCGTTTTTTGAAATTAATTGATATTCAAGTGCGTTCGATTGAATGTCAAAAGGCATAGAAAAATAATCTTCTAACATGGATTTTAAAAAGGAAGGCGGAGCCAAAATACACCCTAAAATAGGAATATATTGAACAAGGTGCATACGGGGTAAGTCTGCAGATTCACTTTGACTTCCTGTCAAGCAAGACAATAAATCAGTGACGGAGACCTTTGATTGGTTCCATTCAAACGTACTTTCCTCTAAACGCGATCCCAATTGAAAGGTTTGTTCTGTTTGGCAATAAAGACGGTAATATCGGTTATCAAAAATATTAAAAAAATCAAGCGCTGCATCATCACTGTTCTTAAAGTGTGCCTCGAGTGCTTCTTTATATATCATGCGTGGGATCGCAGAAGAAACCCCTGAAAATCCAGGTAAAGCCACCTCAACAAAAGGGCCTTTCATCTCATCGATGCCGAGTTGAACCACATCTCCAGCACAATACGTCGGAAAGCGTGTCGCATTAAAATGCAACGAAGGAAGACGCCCTTCTCTATGGGCTTGATGCTTAAACAACTGCCAAGCATTCAACAAAGAAAGATCAAAACAAGAGGCATTTAAACGCCTTATAAATGTGTTTTGCATCCCATTCTCCTTGGAAAAGAAATCGCTACACCATCTTGACCTTCAAAACAAACATCCAGTTGAATAAAACTATTAAAACCAACAAAATAAGAGAAAAATCGGTCTAAAAAGAGAGCAAAAAGCGACTGCCCCGCTTGAAAAAGGTCAAGACTGAAGGTAATCGTAATTTTGGTTCCATAAGAAAAACAATTTTTACCCGAAATACGAATGGGGGCAACCACTTGCTCTTGTTCCACTTTTTTTAACGAATCAATATAGGCTTTATTTCTTAAATTCCCCGTGTAGTTATAAGCCGTTAAGAGACTTTTCAACGCTTCGCAAGGATCATCCGCCCCTAAAATGGCGTAATAATTAAATTGTAAATGGCAAAATAATCCCCAAACAGAGAGATCAGGATCCGGCTTTTCTACAACCAAAGAAGGGCGACGCAAGAGGTTCATTTCGGCTGGGATAGTCAGGGCGGCGCGACAACGGATCTGACTCGTAATAGGAAATGGCTTACCTGTAAATCGATTCATCACCGTGGTCTTGAGTAAAAAAACCCGGGCATCCAGATCCGGACTCACATGATTTAAGTCCACTACTTTTAAGTGGTCACTTATCTGTCCTTTTTCGTAATTCGACACAAGCTCCCATCGTAAGCCTGTTTTTGCTCCCTCAAACTTTTCAGAATAAATTTTTGGCACAAAAACACGCTCACCTTGCGTTATATCCAAAACCTCATCAATGCAATACAAATCAAGCGTGCGATATGTGCTTGCATCTAACGTAAGAGGGTACTGACTCTTTAGAAAATCAATTTTAATGGGTTCAGAAGAATGAGGATAAAGATTAATTAAAGGAACACAAAACAAAGAAAAAAGTGGTTTATTGATTAAACGAGCCAGATCGAGAGTTAATTCATTCACAAAAAATTGAAGCGTAAATTGCTCTTTATTTAAGTATTGACTTACCGAGGTGAAATCAACTGAAAATCGGTGAAAACGTTCTGAAAACATTAAAAATTCAGTTAGCAACTTAAAGCCTTGAAAGCTTTGAGCCTGATAGGGTAATAAAAAATCGTCATCTTCAAAACCACAGGAGTGTAACGCGTCTCGACCCAGATGATGCCGGACGCCATCGACCAGAACACACATTTGAGATGTGCTTAAAAAAAGAAGGTCAAGTAAACGCAAAACCAAATGAGGATCGCCGTTCAAATGAAAAGGGAGATGATCCAAAGAAAAGTGGGCCATATCTATGCCCGCATTCGTTGTTTTTATTGTTAAGGCAATCATGGCCACCGCTTTTTCAGCGCCAAGCGGCTTTGCTTGCTCAAATGGGGCAAAAACAATATCAACTGAATCAATGGTAATCGGCAATAAATCAACAGACTTCGTTGAACGAAAAACCGCGCTCAGCCCCTCTTCATCTTTTATCTCAAATTCAGTGTGTGCAGGGATACAATGCACCGCGGTCGCTTTATTTGAAATAGCAAAATCAAGCAAGGTATAAGAAGGAATGGGCCTTAAAAAATGAGGGAACAATAACGCAAGCAACCCGGATGTCAATTCAGGAAAAGTACCATCTAAACGTTGTTGCAAGCGAGCATTAAGCAAGGCCACACTTTCGATAAGTCGCGACACTTCAGGATCATCAATGCTGTCTTTTCGAATACCAAGATAACGCGCAGCACCAGGATGTCGCTCAGAAAAGCGAATTGCCTCATCACGAATAAAAAGAATTTCTTGTTCAAAATAAGAAAGCAGAGTATCAGACAAGGGTAGAGGTCCTTACATTCAGTTTGTTATTTGATAAATCAAGGTAAGAATCAAGTAAAATCGATTCATTGATTGTTTTTGAACGTAACACGGCACTGATAGAAAATGACAAATGATTGTTTTTCGTTTTTTCTTTTAAAAGCTCAATCACGACTTGGCTTAAACGCGATTCAAAATGCATGACTTGCTCTTTTAATTCTTCAAGAATTAATTCAGGTGAGAGCTTATTTGAAGAGGAAGCATTTTTATTATGAATACCGTAATTCAAAATGGTATTTCGAAGGATTTCTTCATGTACCAAAGGCCCCCAAATAGGGGCTCGCGAAGCAATTAAATGAGAAAGGTTTTTCACCATGTCACTTTCTAAACCATCAAATTCAGGATCCCAGCGCTGTGTTAATTTAGCCATTAAGCTCATGTATCCCCTTTCACTTTTTATTATTAATTGATGTGTTAAGAAAGACGTGTACATTCTGTAAATTCGATTGATATTGCAGAACCATCATGACGTCACATTCATATTTCGTGTCATCTCCATTTATTTTTTCAATTTTTATTTGAAACGATTGAAGAGGGGAAGCGGCCATTGCTCTTTCCGACATCTGAGATGAAGGTGAGGTGTATTTTTGAAGCCAGCGGTGCAAAGCATCTCTGGCACTGTCTGGTGTTTCAAAGCGACCAATACGATCGCGCATTTGCGCTTTTATATAATGTGCAAATCGACAGGCCATTAAGTGGGTTTGTAATGAACCGAGGTTTTTAGAATCCTTGTCTGAAGGACGCCACACAGATTGATTACTAAAAAAACCTTTTTGATGGGTTAGATATACACTGGACAGCGGAATAAACCCGTGAGCATTCCAAAAAGGATCCTCTTCACTGTAGATATCAAGTCGCGTTTCTATGGGCGTTTGGCTTTGAACAATGGCGCCATAATTTCCAGACGCATTATAAGAAGTTAAAAAGCCAAACCAATTGATCCTGTCAAATTCACGCATCACATTGGCAACCAAAAGATACGCAGCATTTCCCCACAACATATTCTTATGCGTAGGGGGTTCATTAAAAAGAAAGCCAGCGCAATAATTCTGATACGAAGAGCGCACTAAATATTCTGGAAACACAAAAGAAAGAAAACGTGAGGAGGGCTTTTCACGAAGAAGAGCCCAAGAATTAAAATCACTGCTTTTTAAAATGCGGTCAATGCGAGATAAATCTTGAAAAAGATGGCAAGGCTCATCACCCCAAAAACAATAATCCACACCCAATACAGCAGGGCATAATGCGACCTCAGCTAACTCAGACAATAATTGCACGGTATAGAGATCGTCAGAATTGACATCTTGCTCATCATTTGATTTTATTTTGTGATCAACAAGAAGCAGACCAAACGGAGTGCCTCCTGCCATATCAAACTCATCAGAATAAATTTTCCGGTATAACCCTGTGCGTTTAAGATCAAAAGAATAACGAAGATCCCTTGAAACCGCGTCCCAATCCCAATCTAAGATCTTTAATTTCACTTTTCTAAAAGACGCTGATTCTGAGACTAAAAATTCAATCCCTCGCCATGACGCCTCAAGGGCTTTAAAAGAGGCAGCTTGGATCACAAGCGCAAGTTGCCGACTGAGCGCCTCGTCCAGGGCCAAAATCACTTTTGCCAATAACGCTTTAAAATGATGCCGTTTATCTTGTTTTAACGATAAAAATAAAGCATCCCAAGGAGGCCCTGAGAATAAAGATCCCGATGTGGGATCTTGCTCTTTAGAATTTGATTTCATGAAGAACTCATTCATAACATGCGCACGCCATTTAAAAAATGTTTTTAGCCTGGAATATTGGCCACCATGCGAAGGGATGTTGTTAGCTCTTCCATTTGTAACCAAGGTCTCAGATAAGCCACCGCAGAAAATGCACCCGGGCGCCCCGCTTGCTCAACGACCGTCACTTTCGCTTCTCTTAAAGGCGTTTTCGCTTTCGCATCATTGCTTAAAGCACTCGCATTCACAAAACGGGAAATCCAAGCGCTTAAGACCCTTTGAATCTCATCGGGTTCTACACTTGACCCCACTAATTCTCGTCCCATGATCTTTAAATTATGCGCAACACGGCTTGTCGCCATGGTATAGGGAATACGGGCTGCAATAGCCGCATTGGCATTGTCATCAGAGTCTGCATAGGTACCCGGGTTATAGGTTGATTGGGCCCCAACAAACACCGCATTTGCTGTATGTTTATAATGAACCAGAGGAAGAAAACCCAAATCACTGAGCTCTTTTTCTCGCTCATCGGTGAAATTAATCTGTGTTGGGCATACTTGAATCTGTTCTTTGGCCTCATTAAAATAAGAAAAATAAGGCATTGCTGTTATTTTCCCACCATTTTCAGCCCCTCGGATTGACGTACACCAACCGTAATTAACAAAAGCACGGATCAATATCTCACCATATTCATAGGCGGCATTGCTCCAGACAAAATTATCTTCCGAAGTGACGATTTGCTGGCCATTATCACGAAGGGGGAGCTCTTCAAAATGAAATAACTTGGTTTGAGTCGAAGCCTCACCGTAAGGCACGCGGGCCAATGTTTTTGGAAGGGTTAAAACCACATAACGCGCATCATCGCTTTCACGAAATGCATTCCAAGCCCCATAAGCAGGTCCTTCAAATCCTGCGGCAACCGGTTTTCCCTCTAAAAAAGTGGCAAATTTAGAATAATCAAACATGGCAGCACTGGCAGCGGCAATAAAAGGCGCGTGTGATGCGGCGGCCACTTCGGCCATATACCGTAAAAATGCAACATCTTCACCGCCATAACCGAATTCATAGTCACCAATCAATACACCGTAAGGTAACCCCCCCGCGCTTCCGAACTCGTCTTGATAGACCATATTAAAAAAACGGCTTCTGTCAATGCTGGGGGCCTCTTCAAATTGCTCGATGAGTTCGTCTTTTGTATAATCGGCAAGTTTTACTTTAATGCTTGTGTTGACTCCCAAATCACTGTTAATAATTAATTTATGCAATCCAAGCCAAGAGCCTTCCAGTTTTTGAAATTCCGCATTTTGAAGGACAGGTGCCAACTGAAGGGAAATTTTCTGATCGATGGCCACGATGGCCTTATTGATGGTCAAAGTGAGATTTTTATCCCAAGTAACCGTTCCTTCCAAAGCTTGCGTCGTTAAAACACTTAAAAGTGTTTTGGTCGCATCCTCCGGCGTTTGTGAGGTCACACTGATGGCACGTTCAAGAAAACTTTCTTTCGCCCCTTCAGTGACACTGGTTAAAGTGGCGTCTTGTTCTGTTGACATTATTCTGCGTCCTCTTTTTTCACACCCAATTCACTTGCAAGGCTTTCAATGGAATCAGCATTTTGAAGAATTTCTTTTAATAAGCGCTCTAAATCGCGAGAACGATCCGCTTTACTTAAAAGATCTTTTAATTGATTACGCGTTTGCAGAAGATTTTTTAAAGGTTCAATCTGTTCAACTAAAAACTCCGGTTTAAAGTCATTCATTGAATTAAATTTTAAATTCACTTCAAACTGCGATCCGTCATCAAGCAAAGTGTTATCAACCGTAAAATTAAGAACCGGGCCTATTTTGGTCATCACCGCGCCAAAATTATCCTTATCGATTCCCGTAAATTCACGGTCATCCAAGTCCTTTTTTAATGCCTGATCTTTGTGCCCTGAATAATCACCAATAATCCCAACAACAAAAGGCAATTCTTTTTTTTCTTTTTTACCTTTTATTTCGACATCGTAAGTAATACTGACTCGGTTTTTATTAACCCGTTTTGTTTGTGAATTCATTCCCATCTATTTTTCCTGATAAATAAATATAAAAAAGAAATCCATTTCTTCTAGCCGTGATAAGATTTTTTACGACAGAGTAAAGTCCATGCTGAAAGCATGAAGATGTTGTAAAAAAATACGATAGCTTAAATAACAAAAAAACTTGTTTTGCTAAGTCGGCTTCGGCACCTGGTATTTCGACTTTTCTATAGGTCCAGGAGAAGACCCTACTTCTTGTTTATTGAGATCATAAGAAAAAGTTTCAAGCTTTGCATGTTCACCTTTCTCATTTATTTCGAAATAAATGTGTTCCATGCTCTGAAAAGTAAAAGATAAGCTTTCACTCATCTTGCCGCTGCTATCAATGTCACGCGTCAAAGAAGTAAGAGAAGCACCTTTTATGTATTTAATAAAGATTGGTAGAAGCCCCTCCTTATGATCTACTGCATTCACAATCACAAAATCCATCGGGTTGTGGGCGAACTTATAAAGTTGGTTTTCAAAAAAACGGCTGGACCAATTATGTGGTTTAGTTATATGATAAGGCGAGATATTGATCCCCTGCTGGCTCATGCTGGTCGACTCTCCTGGAGACGGCATATTCACATCGCGCGCTACAGCTTGTGTAGAAGAATCAATAGGACTAAAGCCGTACTTGTCAAGATCGGGATGGCCTTCAATTGCAATAGCCAAATCGAGCTCATCAGTCTTAGTCGCTACTTCTATACCAAGAAATAAAGTCATAATGTATGTCCTTTTTTAAATTAACAGCTTAAATAACAAACAAACTTATTTACGAAAAATACGACTATTCGCCTTCCGGCTTGTACTCCGAGGTCTTTATTTCAGCGTCACCAGACCCTACTTTTCGGACATTGAGATCATACGAAAATTCACCAAGATCTTTCGTTTCGCCTTTATCTAGTAGTGCGATATAAGTATGAGTACAGCTCTGAAAAATAAAAGTGAACGTTTCCGTCACCCCGCCATCGCCACTTATTTCACGCGTTAAAGAAGAAAGATGAACACCTTCTAATAGTTTAATAAATGTTGGTTGCAACCCTTTGGTACCATGTGGTGCTGCGTCAGTAATGACAATATCTATCGCTTCGTTGGCAGTAGTATAAATGGTACTTTCAAGATGACGGCTGGCCCAATTATGTGCTTTCGTTATATGATAAGGCGTGATA
>CAMRBZ010000026.1 GCA_947040595.1 uncultured Enterovibrio sp.
ATTAGTTCATAAAAAATTGACTCTTATTTATTGAAAGTTGTGTATAAGAGACAGGGTCATAGAGGGGCAGAATCTCACATTGAGCGATTTAGCGCAGCTCATGGATTCATTAGAAGAAACCAGCATTCCTTATAAAATCGACCTTCTGATCAAACACTACATAAGCAACGCATCACTGCTTGAGCGCATTGAAATCGAAGCGGTTCGCTGGTTTTAGTTGAAATTACTTTATCTGCATCTTCAATTTTCTGAATATAAAAAAACATAAAAAAAACCGCTCATTTGCAGGCTTTTTAAATGAATAAATAAGAATTATCAGGCTTTGTTTTTTTGTGCATTCGCTTGTTTAATTATTTCATTTTGAGCTTGTGTTGCTTGGTTAATAGCTTTATTAAAAAGCTTCTTTTTTTCACCCGCTGACATGTTTCTCACGAAATCGGACAAAGGTGAACTCTCCGCTTTTGGCGTCATAAACTTAGATAAAATGCTCACATAACACCTCTAATCGATTTTGTTAACGATATTTCTCACTTCACATTCAGTATAGGTAGATTTTAAATAAGGTTTGAGGGCGGTGATGTTTACTTTACAATCCTGCATCTTTCCATCGTTATCTTTTAAAACAAGATCAACACGGATGCCGTTACCATACTTTTCTTTAAGACTCGCGATAACCGTTTGGCAACCAAAATATTGTTCTATGAAATGTTCAGGAAGAATTTTTCTGCCTTCAATCACTTCTCTTGCTTTTACAAATTCCCAAGCAAGCTCTGGCTTTTGGTAAACGAAGATTATAAGGACAGAGCGACCTTTTCTCAAAGACCTTTCGATGTTTTTTTCAGCAATTTTCATCTTTGAAAATGTGCCATCAAGCAGAAAACTTTGATTTTGCGAGAAAGCTTTATCAAGTGTCCGCTCTACAATCGCGCTTACGGCTCGCTGAAAAAGAAAGGAATTTGAACCATTATATTCAACGAACCGCTCCCTTAAATCATCGGGATCTAACCTGATAACTTTTCCGCCACTGCCTTCTATCTCTGAAACGATCGATTTAGATACTTCGGTTTTCCCAGCTCCTGGTGAGCCCGCCATAAAAACAGAAACAGGATTTTTTTCAGGGATATAAATTTTTTTATCTGTTAGCTCATTAGCTATTTCCGTTCGATTCGTTTTCGAAAATCTGATGGCTCTCTGTTCTAATTCAATTTGCTCAGCTGTCCAATCCAAAGTTTGATTCTGTTTTTATCAACACGTTAAATAATGTAAACATAATGTAATGACGCTGTAAGCCCTGTTTTTTATAGGCTTTTTCACCCTTCGATTCTCCTCTTAAAATGCATCAAATTTCGCTATAATCCCCGCAATTCTCGTCTTATAAAAGCAATTAAATCATGTCTATTAGCTCCGCTGTAAAATCGATTCAAGATATCATGCGTAAAGATGCGGGGGTCGATGGCGACGCGCAGCGCCTTGGGCAAATGTCATGGCTGTTGTTTCTTAAAGTCTTTGACGCACAAGAAGAAGAATTAGAGCTTGAATTGGATGATTACGAATTCCCCATTGCTGAAAAATACCTCTGGCGCAATTGGGCTTCGAATCCAGAAGGCATCACAGGGGAAGCCTTGCTTGATTTTGTGAATGACGATTTATTTCATACATTAAAAAACATGACATCCTCTGTCGATAAACAGGCGTCAAGCGCAGCAAAAAGACGCTTTGTAGTAAAAGAAGCCTTCACTGATGCTTTTAACTACATGAAAAACGGCACACTCTTGCGCCAAGTCATCAATAAACTCAATGAAATCGACTTTACCGATTCAAAAGAGCGCCATCTTTTTGGTGACATTTATGAACAAATTTTGCGTGATTTACAAAGCGCAGGCAATGCAGGCGAATTTTATACCCCGCGCGCCGTCACCCGCTTTATTGTCGACAGGCTAAACCCACAACTTGGCGAGCGCATTTTAGATCCCGCGTGTGGGACGGGCGGCTTTTTGGCTTGCTCTTTTTCTCACGTAAAAAACAATTTTGTTAAAAATGCAGCGGATCACCAAACCTTGCAAGAGCAAATCCACGGCGTTGAGAAAAAACAGCTTCCGCATTTATTGTGCATCACCAATATGATGCTCCACGGCATTGAAGTGCCTTCGCAAATTTTGCACGGCAATACGCTCAATAAACCCCTTTCAAGCTGGGAAAGCGACATTAACGTGATTGCTACCAACCCACCTTTTGGTGGCACGGAAGAAGACGGAATTGAAAAGAACTTCCCCTCAGAAATGCAAACCCGTGAAACCGCTGATTTATTTTTACAGCTCATTATTGAAGTGCTCACTCCCCCAATCGGAAATAAAAAAGGCGGGCGCGCAGGCGTGGTCTTGCCTGATGGCACTTTATTTGGTGAAGGGGTGAAAACCAAAATCAAAAAAATGCTCACGCAAGAATGCAACCTGCACACCATCGTGCGTTTGCCCAATGGCGTCTTTAACCCCTACACCGGCATTAAAACCAACATTTTGTTTTTTACAAAAGGCGAGCCCACCAAAGACGTTTGGTTTTACGAACATCCTTATCCGGTTGGCATAAAAAATTACAATAAAACCCGCCCGATGAAATTTGAAGAATTCCAAACAGAAATTGATTGGTGGGGCAATGAGGAAGACGGCTTTGCATCGCGCGTGGAAACCCACCAAGCCTGGAAAGTCTCAATCAATGACATCATTGCGCGCAATTTTAACCTTGATATTAAAAACCCCTATCAAGGCGAAATCATCAATCATGACCCCGATGAGCTTTTGCAAAATTACGCCAAACAACAAGCCGATATTCAAGCCTTGCGCAATAAGCTTAAAGGGATCTTAAGCACGGCATTAGAAGGGGCTGGTGATGAATAACAGCCAAATTACACCACAAGAAAACAGCTTAATTAATGAGCTGAAATGTCTCGTTTTAGCAGGCAAACAACAAGCACAATTACAGGTTAATGCTCAGATGACCTTATTGTATTGGCAGCTTGGTGAAAAACTACAAATTCATGTACTTAACAACCAAAGGGCAGACTACGCCAAACAAATCGTCAAGCAAGTTGCACAGCAATTATCACAAGAATACGGCAAAGGGTTTAATGAAAAAAATCTGCGTAAAATGCAGCAATTTTATCAGGCTTTTCCTGATCAACAGATTGTCTCGACACTGTCGCGACAATTGAGCTGGTCGCATTTTGTTGAATTACTCCCTATTAAAGAGCCGATGGCAAGGTTGTTTTACTTGCAGATGGCAATTAACGATAACTGGAGCGTGCGCACCTTAAGAAACCGTATTGACTCAGTATTATTTGAGCGTACCGCTATTTCTAAAAAACCTGCCGAGCTTATTGAGCAAGAGTTAGGCAGTTTAAAGACCTCAAAAAAAGCCCCCTTAAACGCCGACATGATATTAAAAGATCCCTATTTATTGGATTTTTTAGATGTGCAAGATCACTATTTTGAAAAAGATTTAGAAGACGCAATTCTCAGGGATCTACAACTTTTTTTGTTAGAACTCGGATCGGGCTTTAGCTTTATCGGCCGTCAACACCGCGTGCAAATAGGCCAAGAAGATTTTTATATCGATTTACTTTTTTACAATCGCAAACTCAAGCGGTTGGTCGCTATCGATCTGAAACTTGGTAATTTTAAAGCCGCTTACAAAGGTCAAATGGAGTTATATCTACGCTATTTAGCTAAATACGAACAAGAAACCGACGAACTGCCGCCGCTCGGTATTATTTTATGTGCAGGAAAAGATCAAGAACAAGTTGAATTACTTGAGCTAGATAAATCAGGAATTCATGTCGCTGAATACCTAACCGCGTTACCACCAAAAGCGTTATTACAACAAAAATTACACCAAGCCATCAGTCATAACAAAGCCCGCCTGTTAGAGCAAGGAAACGACCATGAAGCCTGAATTTATCACCGACCACATCGATATTTGGACATCTGCTGTTAAAGCCAAATCAGCGGTTGGCCGAGGCTCAAGCAAAAAAATCGATTTATATGGAATAAAGAAACTGCGTGAATTGATTTTAGAATTGGCGGTGCGCGGGAAACTGGTGCCGCAAGACTCGAATGATGAGCCTGCGTCGGTATTACTGGAGAGGATTGCGGTAGAGAAAGAGCGCTTGGTGAAATGCAAGATAATTACCAAATCAAAATCCTTACCTTCAATTTTAACCGAAGAGATACCTAAAGAGCTTCCACTCGGATGGAAGATGGTTCGATTGGGTGAAATTGCATCAAGAATGGGTTCAGGTAGTACACCTAGAGGTGGACAAAGCGCCTATGTTGAGCAAGGTGTGATTTTCTTAAGATCTCAAAATGTCTGGAACGAAGGAATTCGGTTGGATGACGTTGCTTACATATCGGAAGATGTCCACAAAAAAATGGGGAACACCGTAGTACAAGGTGGAGATGTTCTTCTTAATATTACTGGTGCCTCGCTTGGTAGAACGACTATTTTTCCTTGTGTATTGATCGAAGCAAATGTAAATCAACATGTTACGATTATCAGATTAATTGAGCAAAAGATGAATAAATTTGTCCACCTTGGATTAATGTCTCCAATGCTTCAAAAATTAGTTTGGGGTAGGCAAGTTGGAATGGCGATTGAGGGCTTAAGTAAAAAAGTGCTTGAGCAATTTGAATTCCCAATTCCTCCTCTTCAAGAACAACACCGAATCGTCGCCAAAGTCGATGAATTAATGTCACTTTGCGACAAATTAGAGCAGCAAACCCAAGACCGTATCGACGCACATCAGCTATTGGTTGAAACCCTGCTGGCGACCCTCACTAACAACCAAGAAGGCGCTGATTTTGCGAAAAATTGGGCGCGCTTGCACACACATTTCGACATTCTGTTCACCACGGAACGCAGCATTGATGCATTAAAACAAACTATCTTGCAATTGGCTGTCATGGGCAAACTTGTCCCACAAGACCCAAATGACGAACCCGCCTCAAAGCTCCTTGAGCGCATCGCAAAAGAAAAAGCCCAGCTTATAAAAGACAAAAAAATCAAAAAGCAAAAAGACCTCCCCCCAATCACCGAAGAAGAAAAGCCGTTTGATTTACCGAAGGGGTGGGAATGGTGCCATCTACCTGATCTCGGAAACCTTGCCCGAGGAAAATCCAAGCACAGGCCTAGAAATGATCCACAACTTTACATTAATGGAACAATACCTCTGATACAAACAGGAGATGTTGCTCGCGCCAATGGATTAATAGAGACTTACACAGCCAAATATAATGATGCTGGTTTAGCACAGAGCCACATATGGAAAGAGGGAACGCTATGTATAACAATCGCAGCAAATATTGCTGACACTGGAATTTTGAGTTTTGATGCCTGTTTTCCTGACAGTGTTGTAGGGTACACACCATATGATCCAAATATACCAACGGTTTATTTTGATTACTTCATACGCACAGCAAAAGAAAATCTAGAACAATTTGCTCCTTCTACAGCACAGAAAAATATTAATTTAGAAATACTAAGTAACGTACTTGTCCCATGCCCGCCGACTCAGGAATTCAAACGTATAGTAACTAAAATTGAAAAATTATTTTCTATCTGTAACAAGCTCAAACAACGCCTTCAAGACAGCCAACAAACTCAGCTTTTGCTTACCGATGCGATTGTCCAGCAAGCATTGTAAGTTTTCGCGCTTTAATTGGACGCTTTAATTGGGCACCCATGATAAATCTCCTCTGCGAAATTGTGGGTGTCTGGATAAATTTCTTTTGATCTTGTTCTTATCTCGACCTTTTCAAGATTGCTGAAAAATCAACGGTAAATGCGTAATGAGGGCATGGATGCCGTCATAAGGATTAGCGCGTCGGGAACGCGTTAAACCTGCTATACCCGTCACCTTTGAAGTTGCCTGGGTGTTGGCTGCGCTCCTTCAACCCAATCACATAGTGCCTCTATGCTCAAGGGTTTCAGTCGCTTGCCGCCTACATGCAACATCAAATGTTTTGGGTATTCGCAAATTTGGCGTTTATTTTGAGGTTTGCAATCTTGTAGGTCGCGGCTGTGAATTATATTCGGACACCCATAATAAATCCCCCTCAGAAATTGTGGGTGTCTCGATAATGGCTTTAATTGGACACCCATAATAAATTTCTCTGAGAAATTGTGGGTGTCTCGATAAAGTTTTATTTGGACACCCATGATAAATCTCTCTGAGAAATTGAATCTCAGTGAGATATCAAAGCATCTCAATAGCACCTATATTCATTCGCTCTTAACAAAAGCGAGAGAATAGATTTGGAAGTTTTATTTGGACACTCATGAAAATATTTTATTAGGACACCCATAATATATTTCTCTGAAAAATTGTGGGTGTCTCGATAAATTCTACTAAATCATTGGATTCGCAGTGCAACCTATCTCTTATAAGTTTTATTCAACATCGTCAAATTCCTCTTCTGTTGGTATGGATGCATCGTCATCAAAAATCGGGAACGATACCACTAGTGTCGCGTCATCTAATCAAACGATAAGCACAAATTATAAAGTAATGTCATCAGAAAATGATCCATTTGACAAAGCAAAGACTAATCCGATTTTAGTGATGGCATATCCTGAATATTTTATTAGGACACCCATGATAAAACCGTCTGAGAAATTGTGGGTGTCTCGATAAATTATTGGATGAAATATTCAGCATGATAAATGGCACCGGGCATCATTTGATGCAAAGTCGGGCAGGATTAGTCTGCCCCCACTGTTCATTACCAGGACTCATTGTCACGAATGTCAGCAATCGCGATGAATTAAGATTAGAAAGCAATACGGCTTGTATGCATACCCCCCATACCTTTCATGGAGAAAGAAGCAATTTGGTTTCAGTAAGGCACATTGAATTCGGCCCAAAAGCCCTTCTTGGGCAAAAGATTACGGTCACTGCCAGTATTGCAAATTATACGATTGATCCATTTCGTCCACGAATACCTCCGCCTCGTACTTTGAATTAATGATATTTTATTTGGACACCCATGATAAATCTCTCTGAGAAATTGAATCTCAGTGAGATATCAAAGCATCTCAATAGCACCTATATTCATTCGGCCTTAACAAAAGCGAGAGAATAGATTTGGAGGAGAGATCATATATGTCCATTATTTACGCTGGAGGAGAAATCATGGATGTCCGTTATTTACGTTGGCTGCGCTCGTTCAGCCCAATCACATATTGAATCTATGCTCAGGGCCTTCACGCATTTGCTGCAGGCGCGTATCTTCAAGTGTCTTGGGTATAAGAGTTTCATTTTAGAGGGCTGAGTAATACCTGTGATTCAAATAAAAAAGCCCCTTTTGAGAGGCTTTTTTTGTTTTTCGCTCTTAATTTAAGGGCGTTAGAGGTCAGGGGGTTTTATGTCTTAATTTCAACGATTTTAGGCAATCTTAAACATATCAATTTGTTTTATGAGGCCTTGCGTTTGGGTGTTGATGTTTTTGGCTATTTCATCTGTATTTTGAGTGTCACTGGATACAGAGCGAGCAGATTCAGCGATATTCTTCACGTTTAAAGTGATTTCATTTGTGACGGAGGATTGTTCGTTGGCCGCTTGAGCTATTTTTGAATTCATTTCATAGATCTCACTCATCATTGATGCCATTTTATCCAGCATTTCATTGTTTTTGTCACAATGCCCCACACTGCTTGAAAGAAAATGATTGGCTCCATTGATCTCTTTGACAGCTTTTAGGGTTTCATTTTGTAAGGATTCAACTTTAGAGCGTATTTCTTTTGTGGAGGTTTGTGTTCTTATGGCAAGATTGCGAACTTCATCAGCAACAACGGAAAAGCCTCTTCCTTGATCTCCCGCGCGCGCCGCTTCAATGGCGGCATTGAGGGCAAGCAGATTGGTTTGTTCTGCAATACCTTGTATTTCATCAAGTACAGAGCCAATGGATTTACTTTCACCTGAAAGTTGCTCCATTGATTTGGTCGCTTCTTTCATGACGCTCGAAAGATCGGTGATTTCTTTGAGTAACAATTGCCCCACAGAGCTGCTTTCTTTGACAGAAGACAAGACGCTTTCAGAAGACTCAGAGGCGTTATTTGCAAAGCTTGCAACTTCAGAAATGCTTGCGCTCATTTGTGTTGCAGCGCTGGCCACTTGCGTTGAGTTATCCGCTTGTTGTTTGACTTCATTTTGCATTGTATTGATATTCAATTGAATATTTTTTGAGGCACCACCCAAGATTTGAACTTGTGAATCGACTGCTTTAATCGCGTCGAGGAAATCATCCAACATGGAGTTCATTGAAGAAGATAAACTGGCAATTTCATTGTTTCCTTTGGATTTTAATCGGTACGTTAAATCACGATTGATGGTGATTTTTTTGATGTTTTCTGTGAGGTTGCTAATGGGTTCTGAGATCCCTTTTGCAATAATGAATCCGATAACACTGCAAAGACCCAGCATGATGGCGCCGATGGAAAAAGCAAGACTGTACAGTTTTTCTTTCAGGACGCTTTGGTAAATCATGGCTTCAGATTTTTCTATTTCACTCACCAAAGCCCAATTTTTTCCCAAAATATTTAAAGGAGTGTAAGCGGAGAATACTGCTGTATTAGCGTGATTTATCACACTTTTGAATCCTGTCTCACCTTTTAATGCTTGCTTGACGTGCACTGTATTAATAGGGTGCTGGCCCGTAGAGGATTCGGTTAATAGGATCCTGTTGATAATCGATTTATCGATTCCGCTTTGACGTAGACTTTCTTGATAGGCCTCTTTATTTTCTAATAGCATGCGACTTTGAGAGCGCATTAAATTATCGGGCCCCACTAAAAATGATTCCGCGCTATCACCCAGACCGTATTCTTTCCACTTTCCTTCATAGGTCATGATGGCGTTGATGCTATCAATGGGCATTTGGAAAACCAGTACGCCAATTGTTTGTTGATCTTTAATGACAGGGGTTGCAATAAAAGAGGCTGGGCTGTTGTATGAGGGGTAGTAAGAATTAAAATCAGTGAAAAATGATTCACCTTGGTTGAGCATTTTTGCGCCATTAAAAACGTCAGCAAGGCCAGAATCTTTATAAGGCCCATCCATTAGATTTGTTGCGAAATCAAGTTCTTTGAAGACGGAATAAATGACGTTTCCAGAAAGATCGACGAGGAAGATATCGTAATATCCGAAAGCATTTAGAAATTCACGGTATTTTGAATGAAATGTCTCATGTATTCTGCTGTACATGGAACCGTCGGAGGCTTTATCCAAAAGGTGTTTGTTGCCTAGGCTGTTTTTGTTGTCGCCAATGTAGGCATTTTGAAGTAATTGCCCATTTAAACTGATGTTTTTTAGTTTATCTAAGGCTTCGGATTCTTTCTCATTTGTGTTGAAAAAAGTCTGCCCAAATTCATTTTCGTAATAATTTTGAAGGCGTGCATTTTGTTCTTCTGTTGCTCTATTTTCTTGGTTAATGCTATTAAATGCGGGACTGAAAAGAGAAAGGGCATCTTCTGTCATTGTTGAATTTGCAAGATTGATAATTTGTTTTTCTATGCCATTGAAATAACGCTCAATCTCAATTTTTTTTATTTCCCTGCTTGAAATCAGTTGGTTTTCGATTTGATGTTCAAGAACGTTTTTTGAGGATGAGTTCGCGCTAAGCGTAAGAAAAGAGGCTGTAAGAATGACAGCAAGCATATTCATCGTTATAAATGCGAACATGATTTTGTTGGATATTTTCATTTTTCAGCCTTAAGTTTGATACAGGTGTTCCAATTAAGAGTCTTTTCAGTGTAGGCAAATTCTTTTATATAAGAGGAATTTAATGTGAACAAAAAGAATAAATTAAACAGAAAACGTCGAAGGAGAAGGGACGATGTTAAGGAGAACGGGAATCGATGGTTTTTTTAGCTAATCCTAAGATTAATAAGTTATTTTCTTTCTAAGCGAGAGGATTCACAAGGGGTCTTCTACTTAAAATCAGCAGAAATGCACCAAAAAAAGAAGAGAAATATCCATCTAGTAAAATACTCAAGACATTTGAAGTTGCGCGCCTATGGCAAGCGATTGAAGCCCCTGAGAATAGATGCTATCTGATTGGGGCAATACCCACGCAGGTTTAAAGGGGACGGGGAGAGAGTAGAGCCTAAAGCCTAAAGGTGGGGTTCAATTTATTAGGTCAATATCTCACTCGCTTGTGCTTTTGAAAGGCCTAATGTGGAAGGTCTGGTTTGTAGTAATGTTAAAATATTTTTGATTCTCTTTTATTCATGGGTGTCCCAGTGCTGTAATACCAGAGCCATGATTTCAGATTTGCTGTAACCTGTATTTTTTGCATTCATTATCAATGTATTGATTGTTTTTTCTATGTGTGTAAATCGTGCTTCCATTCGCTTGTTTAAACCTTCTCGTGCCACGATCATGCCAATTCCATTTTTTCGTGTAAGCCAACCTTCTTTTTCCATGTTCTGATAGGAGCGTGAAATGGTCATGGGATTGAGCCTCAGCATAGAAGCCATTTTTCGAACAGAAGTTAGCTTTTCTCCCGGTTTTAAAGTGCCTGAGATGATATAGCGTTGAATTTGAAGTATAAGTTGTCGGTATTTAGGGCAGGGGTCCTGTGGGTCAATGATTATTTTCATTGGGGTCCTGAGTGTATTAAGGCTTTATTGCAGTATTATCGATTTATGTATTTATTTAAAATAAAAGGAAAAGGCAATGAAAAAAGCAGGACGCTGATCTCATTGCGCTCTATTTAAGCTTTTAAGAGGGGATTGCTTGATGTGCTTGTATTAATCACAGGCAAAAGAATTTGTATACAAAGTCCACCTTGTTCACTTTTGCTTATCTCTAAGGTACCGTCATGTGCATCAACAATTTGCTTTACAATGGCAAGTCCAAGCCCTGTACCTTCAATTCCTTCTGCGTGCTTTCCCCGTTTAAATGGCTTAATGAGTTCTGACATCTCTTCAATTTCAATTCCTGCTCCATTGTCTTCAACTTGGATCCATTGATGCTTGGTTGTTGTCAACTGACCTGTGCTTATTTTGATCCAACCACGACCGTAACGTGTGGCATTGACGACAAGATTCGTTAGGGCACGTTGAAGATCCAGCATGTTCCCCATAACGCTTCCATTTAATTGAGCTTGAATGATTTCAATTTTCGCTTGTGTTGTGCCGTCTCCTATTGATCTGGGGTCAAGCAAGTCATTTAGATTGATGGGCTTCATTTTTTTTAAATGTATCGGTTGTCGATAGGTCATGAATTGATCAAGCATTTTTGTACATTCATCGAGGCCTTTTAGCATATGCTCTGTCAGAAAATCCTCTTTCGGTGAGAGCATTTCAGCAGCAAGGCGAATTCGAGACAAAGGGCCTCGTAAATCATGGCTAATACCTGTAATAACAAGGGTGTCTTCTTTTTTTTGTTCTTGTAAGATTTGGTTTATTTGATTTACCGCTGTGATGACGCAAGTCAAATGTGCGGCACCTTTCGTTTCTAAATATGGGGGCGTGAGTCCCTCTCCTATTTTTTTTATCGTTTCTGTTAAAGCCTTTAATGAACGTTGTTGTTTTTGAATAAAAAAAGCGAAAAAAATACTGAAAACAAGTGACATAAAAAAGGAGTAAATGAAAGTCAGTTTTAAATGAATGAAATGAGAAATAGAAAAGGGAATGCTAAATACAGAGTGAGGGAAAGCGTTTGTTTTAAGCCAAAGCGTTTTTTTTTGTGATAAAAAAGAAATACGAATTTCACTTTTCGATTTTAATTGAAGGGTTATATTCTCGCTTAATAAAGAAATAGGCATTGCTTCATTGAAAGAGGCGATGATTTTTGGATTAGCACTTTCATGAATTTGAGTCTTAAAGTCTTTTAAATAATTGACTGTGAAAGCCTCCTTTAAAAGAGATGGCTTTTCTTCAGAATCGATATTTTTCATGTGTTGAATGAGGTTGTTCGCCAAAGCCTCATTAAATTGCTTTACGTTCGGGATTAAAGAAAAACTTAGAAAAGCAAAAAATAAAAATATTTGATTTACAAGGAAAAACCCTGTTAGCGAAAGTGATCTCTTTAAAAGAAAAGAGGAGGGAAAACTGCGCACTATTGTGCCTCTCCATCAGGAACAAAAACATAACCTAAGCCCCAAACGGTTTGAATGTAACGCGGTTGACTTGGATTTTTTTCAATCATACGCCGTAACCGAGAGATTTGAACATCAATGGATCGTTGCATCGCGGAATATTCACGTCCTCTGGCAATGTTCATTAATTTATCTCGAGACATGGGGTTTCTTGCGTTTGTGACCAGGGCTTTCAAAACGCCAAATTCGCCTGAGGTAATGGTTAATTGTTTGTTTTCACGGAAAATTTCTCTGGTTCCTAAATTTAATCTTAATCGGCCAAAGGTAAGGATTTTTTCTTCACTTGCAGGGGCGCCAGGTGTAATAGGGGCTTGACGTCGCAAAATAGCTCGAATACGAGCCAGGAGTTCACGGGGATTAAAGGGTTTTGTAAGGTAATCATCTGCTCCTATCTCTAAGCCCACGATGCGATCTATTTCGTCTGCTTTGCCTGTGAGCATCAAAATAGGTATTTGGTTATTGGATTGGCGTAATCGGCGGCAAATGCTCAGGCCGTCTTCTCCAGGCATGATCAAATCGAGCACGAGAAGATGAAAATTCTCGCGAGAAAACAATCTATTCATTTGTTCTGAACTGGCAACGCAGCGGACTTGGAAGCCTTCTTTTGTTAAATAGCGGTCTAATAAAGAACGTAATCGTATGTCATCATCGAGAACAAGAATTTTATTTTGTGTTTGCATAAGGAATTCTCTCTGTTTTCAAGGTGTATATTAAGGCATTTTAGAGTTGTATTTTTTGATTTCTTCCCTATACCGTGTGAAGAATTACGATAACCCCTTTCGTGTTGATTTTCTTATTTATATTTCATTTTTATATCTTTAGTATTCGTTAAATGAATTTGTCGTTACTTATTCAACTGGTTTATTAATGGATTTCTTTATTTAAAATACACAGTGAGAGTTTTTGCTGCGAAAGTATAAAATAAATAAATAAATACTAAAGTCTTTTTCTTGTTTTCTATGTGTTTAATTAGTTATTTATATTTTACATGTTTAATTTGTCTCTTCTTTTTGAGTCATGAGTTCAATGGATTTTAAGCTTAATGTGCGCTTGTCTCCCAGAACCTCTTTTTTGATTGAAAAGGTGGAGCCATTTTTCTTTAATGTACGGGTGCTAACTAAAAATTGTTTTTGATGTCGACTTGTAATGATCTCAATTTCTTCATTTTCAAAAGGTTGCCATATGCCAGTTTCTTGTATAGGAAGATTGTTTTGAAATTGAGTTTCGATAATGGCGTTATGATCGGCTAACAAGGTTATCTTTACGGAAAGTGGGCTTTGAGAGGGTTTGTTTTGATATATCCCAGACCATTGTTTTACTTCATTCTCATTGGGGATTTTCGCACAGCCTTTCAAGGATGCGCCTTCTTTTTCGAGTGTGGCAGTCCAGCCATAAAGAGTATCACTCATAGAGTCGCTGCATATTTCATTGCGTATCGTTAGGCTTGCTCCTTTTGCTTTGTATGTCAGATCGTGTTTTGTTTTTTTTACAGTGAGGAGAGGGTAGCGCTTAAGGTCTTTTCCAAATTGGTTAAACACAAGTGCATTATCAGATAACGAGAGTGCCCAAAAGGGTTCATTTCCAAAAGCAAGATGCGAAGGGGGAGGGCGAGTACAGCCGTCAATTTCCTTTGAAATCAATTTGAGTGCGCTGACATTAAAGACGGCTGAGAAATCAGAGGCAAAACCCTTTTTAGGAGGCGCTGAAAAGCGGCCGATGACCTCACCATAAATTCCTGTGTATGGAAGAGAAATGAGCGTGCTGGCTTTTTTGCTCAGTTCTTGAGGGAGAGCTAACCAATATTCAGCATGACTTTTACAAAGAGAAATCATACTTAATTCATGTCCGATCACGATTTCACCCCGAAGCATTATGGGATAGCCTGAGGCGTTCTCATTTACGGCTTCTTCTGTCTTGGGTGCAAGGGTCTCCATTTTGATAAGATCAGTGCGACCCGCCATCCAAGAATGACATCCACTTAGCGTTGTGATGCTGGTAAGCAAAAGCAGGAATGGAGAATGACGAAATATAGAAATCATTACTGGAATATCCTAATTATTTAAAATTAATATGTATATACCCGTCGCCTTTGAAACTGCGTGGGTGTTGGTCGCTCTCGCTTAGGCCAGTCAGATAGTCTCTCTATGCTCATGCCTTTACTGGTTTGCTGCAGGCGCGCATCTTTAAGTTTCTTGGGTAAACGTAAATATATTTGAGGAAAAATGATGGCGTTATGGTTATTAAAAACAGAACCAGACTCTTTCTCTATAGACACCTTAAAGCAACAAAAGGTTTCTTGTTGGGAGGGGGTTCGTAACTATCAGGCAAGAAACATGATGCGAGATGAAATGAAAGAAGGGGATTTTGCCTTTATTTATCATTCATCTTGTAAAAAAGTGGGCGTGGTGGGTGTGGGTGAAATTGTCAAAAATGCATATCCTGATCATTTTCAATTTGATTCAAAGAGCCCGTATTTTGATCCTAAAAGTCAGGTCGATAATCCTCGATGGTTTATGGTCGATCTTGGTTATCAAAAACACCTTCCTTTCGTTTCATTGGCGCGTATCAAGGGAAACCCCTTCTTTTTTGATCCTTTGATGCCCTTGGTTCAAAAGGGAAACCGTTTGAGTATTATGCCTGTTACGCAAGGCCAATGGGATGAAATTATAAAAATGTCTAAGTGGAAAGAATAAACAAGGAAAACCAAACGGCAGGGAGCTCGTGTGTCATTTGGTTTTTTATGTGAAATCTTTAAAGGAGGTGTTTTTCTAAGTAGCGTGCAACGGACTCGTCTGCGTTGCTTCCGATGACATCGTGTTCGGGCAATGCTTCTTTTACTCTTGGAAGCGCGCTTTCCATGATGAGGCCTTTTTGGGCCATGCGAAGCATTTCAACGTCGTTCATGCCATCACCAAATGCAATGCAATCTTCTAAGCTAAAGCCTTTAATTTTAGCAACCGCTTCCAATGCTTCGCCTTTGGAAACACCGCTGCCCATGACTTCTAAGCAAAAAGGAGTTGAAAAGGCCACGCTGACTTTATCGCCAAAGAGGGAAATAAACTTTTTTTCGTATTCGACAAGATATTCGTGATCATGACGAATGAAGAAAATTTTAGCAATGTCTTCTAATGGTGGATTTTCCGTGTCAAAAACAGAAAAACTAAAGCCAGATTCTTTGTGGAATTTAGCGAGATCCTCATCCACACGGCTCAAAAGCCAATCGTTTTCACGGTAAATATGAATGGTAATGCTTTCGTCTTTTTTGACCATTTCAACAAGGGCTGCAACCAATGCTGGCTCGACATTGCGGCTAAAGATCACATTATTGGCATCATCATGCACTCTCGCCCCGTTCGATGTGATCATAAAGGCGGGAATACCGACATTTTTACGAATTTCAGAGACATCAACATGGTGGCGGCCTGTAGCAAACACAAAGTGTTTACCTTTTGCGTGTAAACGCTGTAATACATCGCGTGTGTAAGGCGCGATATGATGCTCTGGGGTGAGTAAGGTGCCATCGAGATCAGATGCAACAATTTTGTACATGGTTACCTCTATGAAAAGAGAAAAAAGAAGAACGTAGGCTTGCCAGTGTATCCAACAAAAAAGGAAAGAAAAGGGATATTTGATTGCAGATATTCTTCATATTTTAATTATTGAACGTAGCCGCAAGGTGACAGAAAAATACCTTCGCTTACTCCTTCTTAAAATCTTGGGATATTAAAAGGGTAAAGGAAGGACCATTTTGAACAAGATGAGATTATTTTTCTAAAGCTGTCGCCTTTGAAGCTGCGTGGCTGTTGGCTACGCAGCTTCAGCTCAATTACAAACGCCATCTATGCTCAGGGGCTTCACGCGTTTGGTGCAGGTGTATGCATCTTCAATTACTTTGGGTATACCTCTCGCCTTTGAAACTGCGTGTGTGTTGGCTGCTCTCGCTCAGCTCAATCACTGAGTCTCTCTATGTTCAGGGCCTTCACAGGTTTGCCGACTACAGGCATCTTCAAGTGTCTTGGGTATATAGACAGAAGAGGAAGCTCATCGTAATTTATTGAAAAAATCGATAATTAAATTCAAAGTTTTATTACGAATATCGTCTTTTTCAAAAAGAAGTTCATGTGACGCATTCGCGAGGATGTCAAATTGAATGGGTAAGTTGCATTCTCTGCGTTTCTTATAGAATTTTAACATTTTTTCGTTATCGACTATTTGGTCTTTTGAGGCTTGCAAAAGCATTATGGGTATTTTAATTTTATCCGCGCTATCCAAAGCGCGATCACAGGCTTGCATGCTCTGCCAAATCCATTGTGAGCTTGGCCCTCCGACTTTCACTCGGCTCTCTCTTTTATATAGATCTTGTATTTTATCGTGTCGTTTTCTTGATTGGGTTAATGTGTTTTTTTCGAAAGATTGTGATGAATAAGGCTTTTGTCCGGGTCCATATTTCGCGGGGTGCTGGAAATGAGATAAAAAACGGCAAAGAAGAGGGGCGACTTTTTCTAATGCGGGTGAAAGGGCGATGCCGAGCATCGGCGCACTTAATGCTAAAGCGTCCGCGTGATTATGTTTTCTTTTTGCATAAAGCAAAGCAATGGCCCCTCCCATAGAATGCCCGAGTAGAAAGCGTTGTTGATATATTTTTTGTATCACGATCTCTTCAATAAAGGTTTCGAGATCGTCAACATAATGTTCAAATTCAACAACATGGCCAATGTCAGAGGCAACAACGAGACGCTGGCTTAGACCTTGGCCGCGATGATCGTAGCTGTAAACATCATAACCTTGCTTAAATAAATCAAAAAAAACTTCTTTGTATTTAATAATGGTCTCCGTTCGACCATTCACAAGAACAATGGCTTTGGTGTGCTCTGCTTTTGTGAATGCACACCAACGAAGTCCTAGCCCACTGCGACCAACAAATTGTTCTTGTTCGCGACTTTCCCAAAATGAAGCGATTTCTTTTAATTCTTCTACCTGAAGCGTGTCTTCTGTAGTGAAATTGACTGTGGATGCTGGCATTTTAAATCCAATGAATAAGTTGTTTGAATTAAAAATAACACGTTTTGCTATTCCACTAAGTCAAGATATCCCCGATCAATCTGAATAAAATACATTTATTTCGATATTTTTGACTGAAAGGACAGGATAAATGCAATGAAAAAAGTGAGATTAGAGTCGGGTTCAAAAGGATTGAAAAAATGAGAGAGAAGGGGGTGAGCTTTAAATTGAGAAGGCATTGAAATAAGCCATGGGCTGACGAGGATAAAAAGGTTCACACGGGAAATGAAACGCCTTTCAATTAGGATGAAAAGTGTATTGATATGTCAATATACCCGTCGCCTTTGAAGCTGCGTGGGTGTTGGCTGCGCTCATTCAGCGCATTCACATGCTCTCTCTAGGCTCAGAGGCTTCACTTACTTGCCGTAGGCGCGCAACTTCAAGTGTCTTTATACATTCAATTGAGTGTGAAATGTTTTAGAGGCATTGCGTTCTATTTTTCTTTTTTTTGAATGAACAGTGTTATCCAATGATAAAAAAGAATTCTTTTATTCTTTGATGGATTTAAAGAGAAAGGCTTTAACGATAGTCCTCGCCCTTAAAGATGCAGGCTTGTTGGGTTTATTTTCAAATCTCTTGGGTATATGAAGTGGATCTTCGAGAAATCAATGAAATAATATTGCACCTCAGGGTCACACGAAGAACAATATGGCCAATATTTCAATCTGGCGCTAAAGACCAAGGAAAAAAATGAATACTTTAATCTGTCGACAGATAGCAAGCGAGCTCAGCGTACGTGAAACACAAGTTATTGCAGCCGTTAATTTACTGGATGGAGGAAATACTGTTCCGTTTATTTCCCGTTACCGTAAAGAAGTGACCGAAGGCCTTGACGACACACAATTGCGCACACTGGAATCACGTCTTGGTTATTTACGTGAACTGGAAGAACGTCGAAAAGTCATCCTCAAGTCAATTGCAGAACAAGGCAAATTGAGTGACGAATTGCAAAAAGAGCTGTTAGAAGCAGACAGTAAAACCCGTCTTGAAGACCTGTATTTACCCTATAAAATCAAACGTCGTACAAAAGGTCAAATGGCCATTGAAGCGGGTATTGAGCCTTTGGCGCTGCGCTTATGGGAAAATACGGCCTCTCACCCTGAAAATGAAGCGGTAGGCTTTATTGATGAAAAAGCAGGATTTGCTGATACGAAAGCGGTTTTAGACGGGGCACGCGCAATCTTAATGGAGAAATTTTCTGAAGATGCGGCACTTTTAGATAAAATTCGCCAACATTTAAAGGAAAATGCAGAAATAAAATCCAGGGTTATTGCAGGAAAAGAAGAGGACGGTGCGAAATTTAAAGATTATTTTGAACATGATGAAACCTTAAGCAAAGTTCCTTCTCACCGAGCGCTTGCGATGTTCAGAGGTCGCAATGAAGGAATATTGCAGGTGTCACTGAATGCAGATCCGGGTCTTGAAGATAAATCCACGGGCTCTTATTGTGAAAATATCATTACGACGCATCTCGGGGTGCAATTTAGCGGTGAGATGTCAGATGATTGGCGCAAACAAGTCATTCGTTTCACTTGGCGTATTAAGATATTAATGCACATGGAAACTGAGTTTATGGGGCATTTACGTGAGATGGCTGAAAATGATGCTATTACGGTATTTGCTCATAATTTGAAAGATTTGTTAATGGCGGCCCCTGCGGGTCCTCGCTGCACTCTTGGCATCGATCCTGGTTTACGGACGGGTTGCAAGGTGGCGGTTTTGGATGCCACAGGAAAAATGCTAGAGACTGTGACCATTTACCCCACTGCGCCGCACAATAAAATTGCTGAATCTTCGCGTATTTTGATGGGGTTAATAAAAAAACATCAGGTTAATTTAATCGCGATAGGTAACGGCACGGCCTCTCGGGAAACCGATGCCTTTGTAGCAAACATGCTAAAAGAGGCCGGCGAGAAAATTCAAACAGTGATGGTCAGTGAAGCGGGGGCTTCTGTGTATTCAGCATCAGAGCTTGCGGCGGATGAATTCCCTGAACTTGATGTCTCTCTTCGAGGGGCTGTCTCTATTGCACGACGTTTACAAGATCCCCTTGCTGAATTAGTGAAAATTGACCCTAAGTCTATCGGTGTGGGTCAATATCAACACGACGTGAGTCAGGCTCAATTGGCGAAACGTCTTGATGGCGTTGTGGAAGATTGTGTGAATGCCGTTGGAGTGGATGTGAACAGCGCTTCTGCGTCTCTTTTAACTCGGGTTGCAGGTTTGTCGAGCAGTATTGCGAATAATATAGTTGCGTTTCGTGATGAAAATGGACGTTTTGAAGAGCGAAAAACCCTATTAAAAGTGCCTCGCTTAGGCCCTAAAGCTTACGAGCAATGCGCAGGTTTTCTACGTGTTATGAAGGGTAAAAATCCACTTGATGCATCTGGCGTTCATCCGGAAGCTTATCCTGTCGTTGAGCGCATTGCGCAAAGTACAAAAACGCCCCTTAATGCCATAATGGGAAACTATGATATTTTAAGCACTTTAAAGCCTTCAGAGTATGCGGACGCGAAATTTGGGCTCCCGACGGTGAGTGATATTTTGTTAGAGCTTTCCAAGCCAGGACGAGATCCTCGGCCTGAATTTAAAACCGCCACGTTTGCTGAGGGGGTGCATGAAATGAAAGATTTGATCCCCGGCATGCAGCTTGAAGGGGTGATAACCAACGTGACAAACTTTGGTGCTTTTGTCGATATTGGTGTGCATCAAGACGGATTGGTTCACATTTCTGCCCTGTCAGATAAATTCATTTCTGATCCTAGAGAAATCGTAAAAGCCAACGATATTGTGAAAGTGAAAGTGATGGAGGTGGATCTTTCTCGTAGGCGTATTGCTCTTTCAATGCGCTTGAACGATGAGCTTCCTTCTGAAAAAAATGAAGCGGGAGTCGACTCGAAATCTGAGAAAATAAATCATAAAATCCATCAACGAAATCAGGACGCGCGAGCTTCGAAGCCTTCTTTAAACTCAGGAAGTCTGGGGGGGAGCGCTTTTGCTGATGCATTTGCAAAAGCGAAGCGAAAATAATATTGATACCCAAAGTAATACCAATTCCATTAAGTCGTGAGTCAGACATTGCGCCAGAAAAAGCACTGAAAATAAGGTGTGAATTGTCGATAACACGTTATTTAAATTGAGAAATTTATGACGATGTTATCGGTGATTTTAACAAGCAAGAATGATCAAATATTTCATGGGAGGGGTATAAAAACCTTCCCTCAGTTTTGAGATGCCTCGGCTGTTGTCCTGCCTTTTGACACGCAATGAGCTCGTACATGCTGACTCAGACGCTTCGCTCACGTGCGCCTTAGTGGAATTTTTCAATATTTTGGAGTGAGAACAGCGCATCCTGCGCTGTTTTTCTCAAACTTATCCCTTGTCTTGGAAGCGGTTGCAGCTCGGCCTCTTTCACGCTCTATCACGGAGAAAATCCTGGCTCATGAGCTTGGATTAACATCGTGACATCTTTATATCAGGGCTTTCAACGAATGGGCTGAAATTTAGAAAAATGCAAAAAATGAAGCCCTTTATAGGTCAAAAGTCCACAGTCTTGAGCTTGAATCGCGTGATAATAATGAATGCCTACTTGGAATTCACGCTTAGGGCCGCCGCAAAGGGGTTCAACATAGATCCAATATTGCTCAGGATCTTCATGTTGCTCAGAATGTTCTATTGTCACGGCTTGTTTATCTAGGATTCGGATTTCAATGCTTCGCTCTTTTGCATTGAGTCCGAGACTGTGTTTTTTGTATGACGAGATCCAATAGCACCCAGCCACGACAGCAAGGGCGATAAGAAATAACATCGCAGTTATCGGCACTGTTTCCTCCTTGTTTTATACAGGTCGCCTTTGAAGTAGCGTATTGTTGGCTGCCTCTTTAAAGCTTAATCACATAGTCCATCTACGCTCAGGGGCTTTTCGTTCTTGCCGCCTACCTGTCACTTCAAATTTCTTGTGTATATACCCGTCGCCTTTGAAGGTGTGTGGGTGTTGGCTACGCTCGTTCAATCCAATCACAGAGTCCATCTATGTTCAGGGGCTTCACTCACTTGCTGCCTACACGCAACTTGAAGTGTCTTGGGTATACATTCAAAAATCGAGTTTGAGTCTACTTCAGACCGCCCTTAAACAAACCTCATCCTGATAAATTTCGTGAGCAATGCCACTTATATCTTTTCTGTTGTTTCTTATCTCATTGAGCAGAGAGACAGGTTGTTCGCAAAATGCACTAAAGTGCTTTTTTAGATCAAACTGATTACATATTTATTTGTTTTACTTTAAGATCCAACGTTTAATCAATAAACTCGTTCAAAATCAAAAGAAAGAAGAATCTAGGCTTCTCTTAAAAAAATGAAAGGAAAGAAAATGGATGAAATCGCCATTGTGGTTAAGAAAAGTAAGCGTCTAGAAAGTTTGCTTAAAACCCATTACCACGCTGAAGGTAAAGGGCTTCACTCTCTTGTGAGCAGCATTGAAGAGCGTTTACCACATGATGTAATCAACAAACTGCGTTTTATTGCGACAATCAGAAACAAAACCGTCCATGAAGACGGGTATAAAGTAGAGGATATGAAACGATTTTTATTGGTTTGCAAAGCCTGTGAAAAAGAGCTTTTACCTCGGAGCCATCGTGTGATTTGGGGAATGACCCTTTTTCTTATTTTGTCAGTCACCGTTTTTGCTATCTGGTTTTATATTCAATATTGGTCGCTGATTATTGGCGATTAAGACTCATTTAAGTCACTCGTTAACTCTGTATTGCTCAGGAAAAATCGTGGAAAACCTTCTTTAAGTTTCTTGTGAGAGATGGTGTTATACCCCTCGCCTTTGAAGCTGCGTGGGTGTTGGCTAGGCTCGTTAAGCCAATCACATAGTCCATCTATGCTCAGGGGCTTCACTCACTTGCTGCCTATACGCAACTTCAAGTGTCTTGGGTATAGCTGCACTAGATTGGTATTGACTGCGTATTTGCACGACACTTTTTATATTTTTTCCGCTCCCACAAGAGCAAGATGAATTCCTCGAGACTTTTATTGATTGTGCTTGCAATAATTTAGTATGAAGTCATTTCTCTAAGTCAGAAATATCTTCCTTAACGTCTGGTGGCTTAAAGCCGATGATACACTGATATAGAAAGTGATAGAGAGTCATATAGTGCCATCCATTTTTTTGGAAGATTCTAGCAAGGTATTGTGCTTTTTCTTCGGTATGAACTCGTACAATAACGCCTTAAAAAGACAAAACTCATTTTTATTTTTCCGCAAAGACAATGCCGCATGTAATCCCAAGTCAATACATTAAATAATCAAAAAAAAATATATATCTGTCGCCTTTGAAGGTGCGCGGGTTTTTGTCAGGTTCGCAGCGCACAATCACAAAGTCCATCTATGCTGGGGCGTTATTTGTTTGGGGCAGGCGTGCACCTTCAATTACTTTGGGTATATTAAAAATTCATCGATTTCGCATTGGCGTGTGCATCTTATTTTCTTTTAGTCTCTGTCCACTTTCCTTTAAATGGAATGAGGTTGGGAGTGTGCCAGAACAAGATTTCTATTTTCAATTTCCTCATGGCATTTTAAATGAGCCACAATGGCATTTCTTTTTTAAATGAAAAGTTGAATAGATACGCGAAAGGGCAATAGAGTGCTAATCTAGCGCTGATTTATTTTGAGAGGTGTAAAAATGAGCAAGTTAACTGCAGATCTTCAAGCAAATTTATTGTTATTTATTGAAGAAACACAAATGAATAACCTGGTTTGGGGATTAAAAAACGAGGCCGAAGGTTGGTTGGCCTGCGATTCTTCTGAGTTTGAAGAAAGTGAAGTCATGCCATTTTGGTCAAATAAAGCAGACGCAGAGCAGCATAACCTTGAAGAGTGGGCTGATTTTGAGGTTTCTGAAATCCCTCTGGATGTTTTTGTTGAAGATTGGTTAATCACACTTTCTGAAGATGGCGTGTTGGTCGGTGTTAATTGGAATGCACAATTAGAAGGTAAAGAGATCGAGCCTTCTTCTCTTGCGAAAATGTATTTAAAATAACGCGCTTTCGTTAAAACATAAAAACGCTCTTTAAGAGCGTATTTATAAATATCAACATGATGTAATAAAAAGTTCAGCGCGCTATACCCGTCGCCTTTGAAACTGCGTGGGTGTTGGCAGCTCTCGCTCAGGCC
>CAMRBZ010000027.1 GCA_947040595.1 uncultured Enterovibrio sp.
CAAATTGGTTTTGTTATTTTAAATTGCAGTGCTTTTTCTTCTGAAAGTAGAGAGAATCTATCGTCTTGTTTTAAGATGGGTGGCAGCTTTAGAACCCTGTTAAGATGGGTGGCAGCTTTAGAACCAGTTAAGATGGGTGGCAGCTTTAGAACCTTGTTAAGATGGGTGGCAGCTTTAGAACCATCATTACCCACTCGATTTTCAAAAGAACCAATCATTTATAATGATCTTGCCGTGCATAGCTGGGGGTTTACCCATAATTAATTAGGCGTTTATTTTTACATGGCTCATCTTGAGAGACGCAGGACGAGATCCATAAGGGGATCGAAATTGATCCCCTTATGGAGGCTTATTTTCTGTAAGATGAAGTCCGACGATTTACTCTTTAAAAAGTGCAGAAAAAAAACAAAATTCAAGCTTCAGGATATCGATTCAATACATACTGAAGGCTTTATTTTTTCATCAAATTTTTTAAATCCGCGAAAGGGTTGTGCGTCGCGGCTTGATGATCATCTTGACCTGCTTTGATTTCTGAGCCGAATTGAGCGTGATCTGTGTATTTTGAATGCTCATGATCATGACAAAATAAACACAATAATTCCCAATTACTTCCATCGGGTGGATTGTTTGTGTGGTCGTGGTCGACGTGGTGAACAGTCAGTTCACGTAAATTAGAGTACACAAATTCACGGGCACAATGGCCGCAAACCCAAGGATACAATTTGAGCGCTTTTTCACGATAACCACTTTCTTGACGCGCGTAAGCCGCACTGGTTCCGAAATAATCTGATGACATACTGATATCTTCTATTTGTCTTTTGGTTTAAATCTAATATACCAAACAGACATCAAGCGTCCAAATATCTAATTACAATTTTGATAAAATGCGAGATCTCAACAATAAGCGACACAGGCTTACCCGTAAAAATTCGAAGGGATCCAGATCATTTAATGTTTTTTTGGATCTCAGATTTATTAGAAATCCGGTGTCATTAATCCTTGTCTCTGAAATAATAACAATTCCATTAAATCGTTATACCCGTCGCCTTTGAATCTGCGTGAGTGTTGGCTACGCGCGCTGCGCCCCATAAGATCGTCTCTCTATGCTCAGGGCTTCTATGCCCAAGGCTTTATGCTATGGCGCTTCACTCGCTTGCCGCAGGCGCGCATCTTCAATGACTTTGGGTATAACATCGTTATGAATTTCTCAATGAGAATAACCCGTTATCGACAATTCACGCCTTGTTTTCAGTGCTTTTCCCGGCGCAATTTCTGACTAACGAATTAATGGAATGGGTATAATCTTCTTTTGATGCATGATCAATTTTCATGTCAAATTGGGGGATATACTGGCTCCCAATTAAAAAAAGCGCCATCACATCCAATCATGGATGCTCAAGCGCTTCGCCTCTTTAACCCTCAATCAGTCCAGGAGAAGATGGGGAGTACGGTTACGCGATCCCCTTCAGTGTTGAAAATAGACGAGAGGGGTTTCACTCGTTTTCCGCCAAACTGCATCTTCAAATCTCTTGGGCAATAAAAGGTCATTTTTTAGATATTGGCCGCCATCGCCTCTGCTTTATTGTTTGTCATCACAAAGCGTAATACGCCACCTTGCACAAACTCTTCATGCTTAAAGGTATTGTATTTGTTCAAAGGTTTTCCATTGATGGTCACAGATTGAACATACAGGTTGTCTGGACCGTTATTTTCAGCGATAACGGTGAAGGTGCCGCCCCCCATCGCGATGGTCGCTTTATCAAACATAGGACGACCAATGCTGTAAGTTGGATCGGTTGGAGAGACCTGATAAAAACCCAAGGCAGACATGATATACCAAGCCGACATCTGTCCTACATCTTCATTTCCGATGATCCCATCGGGTGATGTGGTATAAAACTCATCGTACACTCTGTCGATATATTCTTGCACCTTGTAAGATTCTTTGGTGCGGTTATAAAGGTAAATAACATGGTGTGAAGGCTCATTTCCATGAATATATTGACCGATATACCCTGTCATATCTTGATGTTGATCACCTTGGTTTGGATCGGCACTGAAAAGATTATTCAGCTTTTGATTAAAGCCTTCCGTCCCCCCCATCACCTCGGTCAACTTGTCAAAATCTTGCATGAAGGTCCATTGCCACTGCCACGCATTGCCTTCAGTGAAAAACATCGGATTGGCCACATAAGGATCAAACCCGTTTGGATAGTTTTCCGTGTCCCATTGGGCTCCAGATCCCGCAAGGAAAGCACAGTCATTCTGATTCACTTGCACCGTGGGCACAAAGAAACCAAAAGTCGGATCCCAATGATTTAGAGAATATTCAGAACGCGCTTTAAATTCGTTATAAAGAGCCATGTCTCCAGCCGCTTTGGCCATTTCAGCAATGGTCCAGTCGTAGTAGGAATACTCCAGCGAATAAGACACCGAGTTCCAGTTCGGAGCGCGCACACATTTTTCTTTAATGTGGTAATTCAGTTGTCCGGGCATCAAAGAGGTCAGGATCTCATCCTTGATTTGCGAGAAATCATGTGGACGGTAATAAGCCGATTTTATCGATGCATCAAGGGCTTCTTTCGCGTCAACCAAGCCTTTTGTTACAGCATCCCCAACAATCGCCGTCGAAGGATACCCTATCATGGTGCCCGTTTCTGAACCGTGCCCTTCCCATTTAGGAAGCATACCAAATTCATCATTTGATTTTCGAATCAAATCTTTCACATAAAGCGTGGCTTGTTTTGGATCGATGATGGTCCATAAAGGATGAACCGCACGGAAAGTATCCCAAGTTGAATAAATCGAATAGTTCGGGGTGTCACCTTCTTTAAGGGTGCGAATCGTCCCCAGCATGTCCACGTAGCGTCCATCCACATCATAAAATTCAATGGGGGCTATCATCATGTGGTAAAGGCCGGTATAGAAAATTTTCTTTTCTGTTTCCGTACCGCCTTCAACTTGAATGGTATTCAGCTTTTGTGCCCACGCTTTTTCTGCGTTGCGTTTTACACCTTCAAAATCAAAGGTGGGGGCTTCTGCTTCTAAGTTCTTTTGAGCGCCGTGCCAATTAACAGGGGAAATACCCACTCGCACTTCAAGCGCTTCACTGCCGATGCCAAAATTTAAGTGACTCGCTAAATCAGTGCCGGTATAAACGCTGTTAAAGCGCATGTCTCGTGCAGGAGCTCCCCCATTTTCGCTCAGCAAGGCTTTCGCGATAGGCAGGTTAAATTTTGCATAATAATAAACGTCTTGCCCTTGATGTTCTTGACCTTGGAACCAACCCGTAGACGATTTAAGTCCTCGAATGGTGTAGGCATCGATAATTTCCATTTTATTTTTAAGGGTGGCGCCATTGTTGTTTTTTAAGGTGTGGCCTAAATCGAGTTTTATATTTCTGTCTGTCCCTGCTTTAAAGGTATAGCGATGTAAACCCACACGTTTTGTGGTTGTCAGCTCAACCTCAATCTCCCCTTTATTAAGTTTGGTTTTGTAATACCCCGCCTTGGCCACTTCATTTATTTTATCAAAGGCATTTAAATCAGCATCGGTCTGATTTGAAAAAGGTAAAACAAGAATGTCTCCTAAATCAGTGGCACCCGTCCCTGAAAGATGGGTATGAGAAAAGCCATAAAGACTCAAATCCGTATTGAAGATTTGGCCATTTGGACCATAACGAGATTTATCCCAATAGCCAGAAGCCGAATGCCAAGGATTTTCACCTGATTCATGTCCGATTTCAGATCCGATAAAGGTATCAGGTGACAACTGCACCATGCCCGCAGGCACCACTGCGCCAGGAAACGTATGTCCAGATCCCGCAGTTCCAATCATGGGATCAACATAATTAAGTAAAGACAGATTAAGGGGAGTGTCCGTTAAATGAACATTAGAAGGAGTGTCTTTATTACAGCCAGTAATAATTAAAGAAATAAGCACCGCGATAGCACACGGCGTCAATTTATTTTTCATAAAGTAGACCTCTAAAAAGTCGCTTTTCAGCAATAACGTCTAAATGCGTTTTACCCGCATCCGTCAGGATGCAGGCTTGTTTTTAGGGTGAAGCGCCTGCTTACAAAGAAAGTTCTGAATGCAGGTAAGCGATGATATCATCTTCTGATTTCATCGTTTTAAGGGTATTACGGAAACTTTCATGGATCAGCTTGCGCGCAAGACCGGAGAAAATGCGCATGTGTTGATCACCTTGATCTTTGTTTAACGTCAGCATGATGATGAAATCCACATCCGAGTCCTCCTCCTCACTCCAACGCACCGTTTTGTTTAAACGGGCAATCGAAATAGAAGAATGAATGATATTGTCTGATTTCGTATGCGGTATCGCAAAACCATTGCCAAGGGCGGTTGTGAAAACATCTTCACGGGCCCAAATATCGGCTTCTAAATCATTGGCAACCAAGCTGCGTCCATGCACCCCAAGGTTCCCAACCAAGGTTTGAATCGCTTCTTCTTTCGTTTGTGCGTCGCATTCAAGAAGCACACATTCATTCGAAAGCAAGGGTTTATCTTCTTGTGAACGGGCAAATACATCCAACAAGGCTTCAACCTCGCTAATGGTTGCACAATCACAGGCTTCATTAAATAAGGTCGCACACTGCGCACTGTCAAATTGACGTAAAGCCATTTTCGTCGGCGCGACATTCGGGGCCGCCATACTCAGCTCATCTAAGCCAGCACCAATGAGAAGGGGCAATACTTTTTTATTCGCGCCAAGCTCACCACACAAACCGATCCATTTTCCATTCGCGTGCGCCGCATTCACCACCGTTCCGAGCAAACGAAGAAAAGAGGGAGCCAAACTATTGTATAAAGAGGAAACTTTATCATTGTCACGATCCACAGCCAATAAATATTGCGTCATGTCGTTGGAGCCAATGCTAAAGAAATCCACTTCTTGGCAAAATTTATCCATGATGAACGCCACAGAAGGAATTTCAACCATGATCCCAAGCTCAATATGCCCAAAAGCAACGCTTTCTTGTTCAAGCCCTGCTTTCACAAGCTCAATTTGCTCTTTTACCCAGCGGATCTCTTCGATGCTTTGGATCATGGGGATCATGACTTTGGTGTGACCAAACAGAGAAGCACGCAAAATGGCACGAAGTTGCGTGTGGAAAAGCGCAATAAACTGAGGATAAATCCGCACAGCACGGTAGCCTAAAAAGGGGTTGTGCTCATGAGGCAAATTCAGATAATCAAGTGGCTTATCTCCACCGATATCCATTGTACGAATGATCACCGCTTTTTTATCCGCCGCTTCTAGCACGTCTTTATAAGCGTTAAATTGTTCGTCTTCTAAAGGCGGCGTGGCTCTGTCCATAAAGAGCATTTCGGTTCTAAACAAACCGATGCCTTGCGCTCCTTTTTCAAAGGCAGGGGTCGCTTCAACAGGACACGCGATGTTGGCCGCAATTTCAATCTGCTTATTGTCTTTTGTTTGCCCTGCTTGATGCAAAAACGCCTGCTCAATACCCGCTGTTTTTTGAGAAAGCCATAGCACACGTTCAAAATAACGGGCCACGTTTTCAGAAGGAGACAGTGCAATCACACCCAATTGACCATCAAGATAAAGTGTTTTTCCTTCTTGCTCTTTGCAAGCATCAATAGGAACACCTGAAACGGTAGGAATATTAAAGGCACGGGCCAAAATAACCGTGTGAGATGTCGAACCCGCTTTGGTTAATATCAGACCTTTTAATAAGTCGCGATCTAAACCTAAAAATTGACTTGGGGTTAAATCGTTCGCGATAACAATCGAAGGCGACGTCAGGACAAAACGAGTCGAAATATTCAGCTCAGGGTGGGCCGATATTAAAAGCTGTAAGGCAATGTCTTTGATATCAAGCACGCGCTCTTTTAGATAATCAGACGACGACTGCAACAAGGTTTCACTGATCTCGTTTGCGGCTGAAATAATGGCTTTTGCAAGAGATTGACCTTGTGACACAAACCCGGTGACTTTTTCATTTAAGGTCTCATCTTTTAATATTCCAAGATGCGCGTGAATGATTTCTTTTTCTTGTCCTGACGCCTGTTCGAGCTTATCAACCAAAGAAAAAATCACCTGCTCTTTGGTTTTTTCAAATGTAAAATTTGACTTCGCCTCTTCAAACTGGGAAAAAGAAATCTCGGTGTAGCGCACCAATATGCCCTTCGCCACACCGGTAGAAAGGCGTTTTGCCACAATAAGCGAAGGTGAATGACGCATCAAAGATTGAGGCAAAGACACCTCCGAGTCGTCCATTACAACAAGGGCTTCATCACAATGAGGAAAAACCTCAGTTATGTATTTAGACAAAGCATCAAACGCAAGCTCAGCGTCTTCTCCTTCAATAAGCAGCATACAAGGATCATTCAACAAGGTGTCCGTACCGACCAAAGATAAAACACTTTTGGCTGAACCTTTATGGTTATTTTTCAAATTACATAACGTAATTTCACTTTTAAATGGACGGCACTCGGATTCAAGATGGTTCGCAGGGCGCGCATGAATACCATTGGGTAATACACAAATAAAATTCAATTCTTTTTTCATATTGATCACTTAAGTTTTTTTAATAAATCGGTGGCATTATTAATAACATCTTGCATGGAAAGTGAAATAGGGTTTTTCCCTTCATATCGTTCACTCTCACTAATAAAAATCTCTGCTACTAATAAAATATGATCTGCAGAATCAAACTCTCTTTTTGATAATTTATTTTCTATTCCCATAGCCCCTTGTGTTTCAACTTTTATTTGAATTGAAAGACTTTGGGCGGCATGGATAAGACGATCTGCAGCCATATAACAATGAGCAATTCCGGTATGACATGCTGTAATCGCTACGATTTTCATAAGACATCATCCTCTGCTACAAACGGCCCCATCCTAGGCTTTTCAACCAAAAATAGACATATGACATAAAGCTCATTTACTGGATAAATCACGCATCTACAGCGATTTGTGAATACGGTCACCGCAAATATAAAAGCGAAACTAAAATAGATTAAACCAATGAAAACGAAGCATTAACCTGTATTCTGAATGTAAAAATCACAAAAAACAACACCAATGAAAAGAGATCAGCGCATCTCTAAGGTTTTAAATCCATTGTAAATTCGTGACATTGTCGTAAACCAACACAAACAAGCAAAGACAAACGCGATTTCAGAAAAATAAGCCGGAAAAAGACACATAAAAACAAAACACAAAAGAGTTTCTGTGCCTTCGGTTAAGCCTGTCATGTAATAAATAGATTTATTTTTATAGACAGGGTCCGTGATCCCCTTTTTAAAGGCCAAGCTCGAAAAGGCCAGAAAACTGCTGCCCGTTCCGACAAAAGAAAAAATCAAAAAAGCCCCAGCAACTGCATTTTCAGAAGGATTAGCCAATACAAAAGCAAAAGGAACCAGAGAATAAAAAATGAAATCAAGACTGATGTCGAGAAAGCCTCCCGCGTCCGTTGGACCTTGAATACGTGCCAATGCCCCATCTAACCCATCAAAAATTCTATTTAATAAAATAAAAAATAAAGCCAGCAAGGGAAGTTCAAACACAAGAGAAGGCAAAGCGAGGCCTCCCACAAGAAAACCAATGATCGTGACCCTGTTGGCTTTAACGCCTTTCGCATCAAGAGCGCACGCGCCATAATTTAAAGGCCGACGCAAGTGTTGTATCATTCTACTGTCAAGCATGTTTATCCTCTTATACCCAAGACACTTGAAGTTGCGTGTAGGCAGCAAGTGAGTGAAGCCCCTGAGCCTAGATGGACTCTGTCCTTGGACGCAGCGAGCGTACCCCCCCCCACGCAAGGTCAAAGAAGACGGGTATATAATACCAATCCCAGTAAATATTTGATCATACTTGCTTGTTAAAATCACCCATAACGTCGTTATGAATTTCTCAATTAAACTAAATCGTTATCGGAAATTCAGGCCTCGTTCTCGATCATTTTTCCTGCGCAATTTCTGGTTAACTACTTACTGGAATGGGTATCATGCATTTTCCCACGGCCAATTCAGTTGCTGACTGTACGCTGGAATGTCTTTCGCATCATGGGTCACCATCAAGGTTGGAATGTGAGCTTGTTTTAATTGAGTGAACACCCAATCACGAAATTGAACGCGTAACGCTTTATCCAGCTTACTAAAAGGTTCATCCAATAAAGCCAGCTTGGGTTTTGCTAATAACATCCGTATCAAGCTGATCCGTGCCCGCTGCCCACCTGATATTTGATCTGGATAAGAATTTGCAATTTGAAGCAGTTCAATGTTTTTTAATGCTTGCATGGCCATTTCTTTTCGGCGTTTGCCTTTTATTTCGTTTTGCAAAGCAAAAGCCAAATTTTGCCAAACACAAAGATGAGGAAATAAAAAATCATCTTGGAATAAAATACCCACTTCTCGAAGGTGTGCGGGTAAAGCATCCAATACAAGCCCGTTTAATTGAATGCTGCCCGAATAAGTAAATTCATCAGACAAATGCCCTGCAATGGCATCTAAAAGAGTGGATTTTCCACACCCACTCGGACCCATTAAACACAATATCTCCCCTTTTTCAACCCGCATGTTTAATGAAGAGAAAAGAAGATCACCCGACACTTTTCGAAGCGCAATGTTTTCAAGATAAAGAGACATTTGAGATAAAACCTTTTGCTGAAGAGCGGCGGTATTTTATTTGTAAATGGCGCATAAACAGGGCCAAAGAAAAGAACAACAGCGGCAATAAAGTGAGACACAAGGCATAAATAGCAGTGACTCGGCGATCAAAGCCACTTGAAAGTGCAACCGCTTCTGTCGTTAAAGTGCTGACGCGCCCGCCACCGAGTATCAAGGTCGGTAAATATTGAGCCAAACTGACACTGATCCCCATCGCCCACGCAAAACCAATCGCAGGAAATAAAATGGGCATTTTCACCTTAAACCAAACCCGAAGCGGCGATTTTCCAAGGCTCAGCGCCGCTTTTGTTAATCGCGTGTCAAAGCTGCGCCAAGGACCATCCAGCGACAAATAGACGTAAGGAAAAGAAAAAAACACATGTCCCCAACACACCCAGAAAAAAGGGCTGATCCCATGAAGAGACAAGGTGCCCACCTGCAACCCAAACAACAAAGACAATTGGGGAAGCAGCATGGGCATGGCAATAATGTAAGCGGGCACTTGCAACCGATGACGAATGCGGTATTCGTGAGCGATTATTGCCAGCAATAAAGACAAAGAAGCCGATATCAAGGCGATAGCCAAGCTTTGATCGACAGCACTTACAATCGAATCCCACTCAAATTGCCAAAAACGCAGACTGTATTGACTGGGCAATAAATCAGGAAATCGCCAACGCTGCGCCACGCTCCAAAGGAGCATCAGAGGAAGCATCAAAACCGCAATGAAGCTCAAGAAAATAAAAATCGGTTTCCCAGGCAAGCACACGCTGGATCTTCCTGCGTATTGCCAAGAGGGGAATGCGCGCGTTACAAGCCAAATAAGGAAGAAGGTCAATCCCATCAAAAGCAAAGACAGTGCAAACAAAACCAAGGCGCCCGCACCTGCTCGGGGTAATAAAGACAAATCAGGATCGTTAAACCATTGCCAAACTAAAACCGCAAACGTGGGAGGGTTGGTCGGCCCCAGGATCAAGGCCACATCCACCACAGACAATCCATAAGCCATAACAGCAAACAAAGGAAAGCGTAATTTAATCAACCACTGAACAAAAATACATTTCCACCACGCTTGTGCGCGGGTGTACCCCAAAGAAGCACACACTTTTTCAATTTCTTTAACTCTAATTTGAGGCAAGACAGACAAACTCATTAAAAGCAAAAAAGGGATCTCTTTTAAGGTCAAAAGCAAAATCATCCCCAGTCCGTAAGGATCATTGACCAAGGTAGCAAGCTCCCCTCCCCCTTGCTCTGGAGCATTTCCCCCAAAGAGTGCATCCCAAACACGCATTCCCATACCCGTTGGAGCAAATAAAAATGAAAAACCAATGGCAAAAGCCACATGAGGCATAGCAAGCAGGGGGGACAAGGCCGTTTCGACATAGCGCCAAAAACGCGTCTCCCAAGAAGATTGCACAATTAAAAAGGTCATAAAACACGCAAAAAAAGTACTAAAAAGCGCCGTATAAAAACTCATGAAAATAGAATACGAAACGCCTTCCCAAGCAAAAACATGCGCATACCCTTCTAAACGAAAATCCAGCATCTTTAAAGGCGGTATATACCCAAAAGAAGAAAAGACAGCCCCAAGCAAGCCCAATAAGGTCGGTACGATACAGAATAAAACGACAAAAAAATAACTCATCCTCAACATGAATTAATGGCTTCCGTAGCGTTTGAACCATTCATTTTCAATGGCCCGGGTCCACGTCGAATGTAATTCACTGATTGATTTAAACACCTTTGCATTTTTTGCAGAGCCTGTGAGATATTCTTTTTGAAGCACCGAAGGATCTCCCCAAATAGCAATGTTTCCTTTACGAGACTGGGCCTCAGGACTGAGCAAAAAATTAATGGCCACCAAAGCGCCCGCTTTCGCATTGGCATTCCAAGGCACTGTCAGAAAATGAACATTTGAAAGGGCGCCTTGTTCCATTGCGTAAGCCTCTGTCGATTCGGCCAAATTACCTGCAGCTTGAGCGGCATACACAGCATTGGGATTAAAGCTGATCCCTAAATCGATTTGTCCATCATCCAACAATTGCAAGGTTTCAGCGGTCCCTGAAGGGAATTGTTTTCCCTCACGCCAGGCAAGAGAATGAAAAACATCAAGGTAAGCCCAAAGTGACGGGGTGAGTGCATCATAATCCGCTTTAGACATCGGTTTTTGAAGGCGCGGATCATTGTTTGTGAGCTCAATAAGCAAAGATTTTAAAAACGCAGTACCATGAAATTCGGGCGGTCTTGGGTAAGTCAATCGATGAGGATGCTTTTTGGCGTATTTTAAAACCTCAGCAAAAGAGCGCGGTGGATTCGGTGTTTTTTTGGTATCAAAAATAAACACCCATTGCCCTATTCCCCAAGGCGCCTCTAATCCATCGGTTGGCTCAGAAAAATCAGTAAAAACAGGCAAAGAGGTGTCAACATATTTCCAATTGGGTAAGGCATCCACAAAAGGCCCAAACAGCATCTTATTCTTTTTAAGGGATCTAAAGTTTTCTCCGTTAATCCAAACAAGATCAACCGTGCCCCCTTTTTCTTTTCCCACTGTTTTTTCTGCGATAAGGCGAGAGGTTGTTTCTGAAACATCCGTCAATTTCACATGATGCAAGGTCACTCGGTAACGGCGCTGGAGTTCTTTTTTTGTCCATTGAATATATCGGTTAATCTCTTGATTTCCGCCCCAAGCGTGAAAGTACACCTGTTGTCCTACCGCGCCTGCTTCAATTTTTTTCCAATCGTTCAATTCAATTGAAATAGCGTCAAAAGACGCCCAAAAAAAAGCAAATGCCATGACGAATTGTTTTATCATGGGATCTATAACCACCCTACTGTTCCAAAATACATAAAATCCTTAAGGCATGAGCGCTCGATCCTAACACATATGAACACCCAAAAATAAAAACCCCCTCTCACAATCTCTGACCCTTGCCGTATTTTTTGAACTTCAAGTCTCGTCTTTGTCTTTCGTGATAAGATAGGGCTGGATCTTTCTTTTCTACGTGAACATAAAGCCCTTATTTTAATTAAAAAAAAGCCAAAATCTCTTTTATACGAACAAAAAATACCGACAAAAGAACCGTGAATACAAGCCCTCTAAAACAGGCATGAAGCAAAAACCTCCAAGATAATTACCATAAAAACATGCAAAAATATATAAAACGCGCTTTGTTGATTTAAAAGGGAGCCATCTTTAAAAGTGCAGGCACAAAGCAAATAAGCGTAAACAACTGAATATAACCAAACAACCTGAAGATGCAGCCAAACAGCAAAAAAAGCCCAGATGATAGACAAACTCAGTGATTGAACGTCGAGAACGCAGTCAACACCCCTGCCTCGTCAAAAGCGACGGGGATCAAGGATAAAAAGAACAATCCAACCTTTTTTTATTTAAAAGGCAACAGGAACATCAAAAATCAAAAAGAGGCAAACTATGAAAACGTACCCAGAACTCGACATGAGAGAAATAACCCCATCTTTTTTTGTTGCCCGAAAACAAATCACCCGTTCTGATATCAAAGAGATTAAAAAAAGAGGGTTTAAATCTATTTTATGTAACCGCCCTGACAACGAAGAAACAAACCAACCCGATTACCAAGAAATAAAAAAAGAAGCCGATCACCTCAGAATCGAGTGTGCATTTCTTCCTTTGATAAATGGAGAGATCAACGAAGACATCATCAAGGAAACGGCCCACCTCCTTCAAACCTTACCGAAACCTCTTTTGGCATATTGCCGAACAGGGACCCGCTCAATCACCCTTTGGGCATTGGCCAATGTCGATAAGATGGATAAAGAAACAAGGTACAAAATCATGGAAAAGGCCGGTTATTCACTTCAACATCTCATCAAGCTTTAAATGTCTGTCTCATGCGTATCTTGCGCATGGGATTTATTTTTCCAAGACATCATTCAAGGCTTAAATGAAATTCAAGCTTGATTGCATCTTGTCTCCAATACTCAATTTCAACATCCAGCTTCTTCCCCTCTTGATTGCTATGAATGCGCTCCACCCTCAACCCCAAACTGCCCGAAGTCGCACGCAACCGGCTCGCCATTAAACCAAATAAAGCCCGCGCACTGATTTGATATTGTGTTTCTTTATAAAAAGGCGAGACATGATCCAGGCAATTTTTTTCACATGTAGAGCCGCTGTCCTGCTTGAGCAAATGAGGGAAACAGTCCGCACGAATATAATGGACCCCATAAGCGACCACCCGCCCCTCAAGATAATAAAGCCGTTCAAGACAATGAACCGTTGAAAAGGGCGCTAACCCCAAAAGCGCAAGAACACGCTGATCCGCTAAAACACATTTTGCTCCAAGACATTCTGTTTTAGGAAGGCGCGCTTGAGACAAGGCCATCTGTGTAAAATCGAAGGTTTCTTTAAGGCTGTACCGTAAAGGCAAAGGAGAGATAAACCAACCTCGACGGTCTTCGCGGTAAATCCGTCCTTCTGTCTCCAGCAAGGATAAGGCTTCGCGCAAGGTAATTCGGGTTGTGTTAAACGAAAGGGCGAGGACTCTTTCGGAAGGCAATTTTTGTCTCGGTAATAGCATCCCGCCATCAATTTGTTCGAGGATCATTTCTTTGATTTGGATGTACTGCACGAAATGTCCTTATTGAACGAGGGAAAACACATCCATTTTAAATACGATCATCAGCCTGTAAAAAAGAACGCCCCTCAATACGAGCCGTGACGCACCTTAAAATTAAAATATGCGTCTCGGTTAACGAAGGCCTAAAAAAAAGGAGAGTGAATTTCAAAAAAAGGCGCCTGGTTAAATGCGCCTTATTTATACCCCTCGCCTTTAAACTGTGTGCGTGTTCGCTACGCTCGCTTGGCGCAAGCGCGCATCTTCAATTACTTTGGGTAAAGAGAGAATAAAGAATATTGATTTCTTATTCGATTCATGTATAAAAAATAATCCTAAAAGGTTTTTTATTTATAAATAATCAGCCAACCTCACTTGAATTTTTTATAAATCCTTCATTCGTTTTTTTAATCGCGCAAGTTCAATTTCGTTGGAGCGCACGCTTAATTTAATATGATCGTATTCATATTCTTCACGTGTGATACTCATGCTTGAACGAATTTCTCCAATAATGCCTTTTGCGGTATAGGGCACAATGATTTCATCTTCGATCATCTCTTCCTCAGCCACAGCCACAATATATTGATGCAATTTTTTTATATCTTGCGGATCACGGGTCGATGTCATCATGGCATCGGGAAATTCATCCATTAAGGCGTCTTGTTGCTCATCACTCAGCTGATCGGATTTATTGAGCACCAATAACTTTTTAATGTCATCCACTCCAACCTCTTCTAGCACCTGATGCACCACCTCCAACTGAGAACGAAAAGAAGGATCAGAGGCATCCACCACATAAAGCAACAAGGATGCATCCTGCGCTTCTGCCAAGGTCGAATGAAAAGAGGCCACCAAATCATGGGGGAGTTTTTTAATAAAACCGACCGTATCTGATACCAATATGCGCGGCTGCGTCATCGGCTGTAAAGCGCGTACGGTGGTATCAAGGGTTGCGAAAAGTTTATTTTCAACCAAGACTTCACTTCCTGTCATGGCGCGCATCATGGACGATTTTCCTGCATTGGTATAACCAACCAAGGCCACACAAAAAAGCTCGGCGCGTTGTTTTCGGCGTCCTTTTAATTCATCTTGCACACTGACCAGTTCACGTCGAAGCTCGGCCAATTGATCTCGGACTTTTCTGCGATCCAGCTCTAAGCTTGTTTCCCCTGCCCCTTTGCCCATTTGACGTTCATTATTGCCTGAGCTCGACTCTCTAAGACGTGGCGCCAAATAATTTAGACGGGCGATTTCAACTTGCAAACGGGCGGTTCGAGTGCGGGCGTGGCGGCTGAAAATCTCGATGATGATCCCTGTTCTATCAAAGACTTCAACCCCCAATTGATTTTCAACATTACGAAGCTGTGAAGGGCTTAGATCACAATCAAATACCACAACATCGGCGCATCCAAAAGGAAGGTTTTCACTTTGAACCGCTTCCATAGCACTGAGATCAATGACATCGTCAGGATCTTGCGTCTCGTCTATGTCTCCTTTGTTGCCCGTTAAGCGCGCGATTTCAGCCAATTTCCCGGAGCCCAATACATTGGACTTTTGGGTCGAACTTTGTTTTTGTGATTGGCTCCCCACCACTTTAAAGCCGAGGGTCGTCACCAAGCGCGCAAGCTCAGCCAAGGAGCTTTCAGCTTCTTCCCCTTTAAATTGGGGGGTACAAATAGAAATAAGTAACGCGTGATTGATGCTTGGTTTATCTGTTAATGGCATAATTTTTATGTCCATGCACCCAGGTGCAAATCTGTTTTTTAATCAATTTATGTGATGTTACGCTCTTATCGAGAAAGTTTATACACCCGTCACCGAAAGTGACAGAAGTAGGGGCTTCGTTCTCAAAGTTCACTCACAGAGAGCCTCTGTTATAAGGGCTTTTCGTCCTTAGAGCAGAGGATAAAATCAAGCTTGGCGTCTCCTGATTGACGCGCTCATCCAATGCTTACTTGAACCCATTAAAAACCCAAAAAGCAACAGGCCAAGTTGCAAGCAAACCATAGGTAAGAAGATTTGCATTGCGCACCTTGAGGTTGATCTTCTGTGAAGAAAGTCCATGAAGCATTTTTTTAGAAACGAAAGACTCCGTCCACCATGACGCAAAAAAGAACGGGACCAACAAGAAGAGCCCTGCCGCTGGGATCATCCAATTGAACTCTTTTTCATAAGCCATGAGCCAAGGAGCTTGCCAGGTCACCGCCCCTATTTTCTTTATAAACGAATCAATCCCATGGGCCGAAGTGCCACCGGTTAGCGTTTGAACGAAAACCAGTAAAAGCCAAGTCAGAGGTATACCTACAGCAGTAGAAATCAGGTTTGAAACGGTGACCGTTTTTAATGATTGCCAGAGACGGATCTCCAAACTTTTTGAAATATAAAAAGTTTCAATCGCGATAATAGGAAGCAAAGAGAATACAAAAACAGGCATGGCCAAAAACAACATGGGTACACCTGCATTTGCATAAGCCCATCCGGGCAATAACAAAGCCAAAAAAATCAAGGTCATTTTCTTCAATAGAGACACAAGCCCCTCTGCTTATAAAGAAGCAAAAACAACAGATTACACGATAAATAAGCCTTGTACCCAAGGTTATTGACGTTGCGCGCCTACGCCAAGCGAGCGGAGCCAACACCCACGCAGCGTCAAAGGCGAGGGGTATACCAAAACAACCTAAAGAGGGGGTATTTAAAAGAGGGTTAATACCAATCCCATTAAAGATTGGATCATTCTTGCTTGTTAAAATCACCGATAACATCGTTCTGAATTTCGCAATGAGAATAACCCGTTATCAAGAATTCACGCCTTGTTTTCAGCGATTTTTCCGGTGCAATGTCTGACTAACGGCTGAATGGAATGGGTACAAGACCTTCAAATCAAGGAAAATGGAGTATAAAATTGGCATTCTCTTTCAAGAACATTTAACTCGCGCGGAGTGTGGATGGCCTCGCACTTTTTTGACTATCAAGGAGGCCTTGGATGGGTTCGATACTGCGTTAACAATCTTTATATTTTAAGCGAAGAAGCTAAATTAAAGAGGACGAGGTGACTGACAGATCATCCCCTTGCGAGTTCCACAGAGATCCTCACGGAAAAAAGCATTCTTCGTTAATTTGGGTTTTAAGATAGTTCAATGACGGAAGCAACACTCTATGTGTGTTAAGCCAAAAAACAGTTAAAAAACACACTCCGCCGGAGGGTAGTATTGGACATTGTTGTAAGCGGGTCCGGCCTCAAGGATCATAAACAAATCAATTGGAAGCAGCATTGCATCCGCCGCCAGGGACAAGGGAATATCCGCTAAAATAAAAGGGTAAGGTATAAGCAAGAATGAAGCCGCAAACATGAAGCCGCAAGGCTGAACAAGAACAGACTGAATAGGCCCAGAAAAAGGATGACCGAATTCCCCCCCATTGCTGCGCACAATGACAGTTGAACATCCAGAAACAGATAAAACCAATATTAAAATCAATACCCTCAGCATCTTAAATCATACCTCTTATCTTATCTGATAAATAGACTTGTCATCTTTGAAAATCCAGCACTTGCTTGTATTCGTGCCCGTTACTTTGTCTGTCTTTGTTCATTTTTTTCTATGCCCGTCGCCTTTGACGTGGCGTGGGTGTTGGCTACGCTCAGAGCGCCCAGCCACAGAGTGCATCATGCTCTGGGGGTTCACTCACTTGGGCCAAGCGCCCCTCTTCAATGACTTTGGGTATAATCACAGCTTAAGGATCACTTATTTTGCGCCTGGCTTTCTTTTATTCCTTTCCGATTTATCTCTGGAGCCTCCCCATGAATACGGGGTTTTAAAATCATTAAAGACCAGCAGATAGTGTCTTTATAGCTTAAGCAAAAAATTGTTTTCTTCCTGATTTTAGTGCCTTTTAATTTCAATATTAAAGGTTAGCCTATTACGAGCCTGCAATATTTATAACTGAACCGACTCTTAAAAATGATTTCATCGCATATACCCATCAAAATCAGTCGTTAAGAAAAAAGAAAAGATCAGATGCCACATGTTAGAGTGCGGCGTTTCATCCCACACACGCCCCCGCGTTCATGATAGGCTCAACAGCGCCGCCTCCGACAAAGCAACAAACCCACAAACCCACAAACCCACAAACAGACAACCCAACAAGAATACCCAGCTCAAAATCAAGGCCCACTTTTCAGATCCACAAGACGCTTGAAATTGCCTCTAAACAAAAAGCAAGTCCACCCCGCACCCAAACAACTTAATAGAGGAGGGCGATAAATCTCTGAAAGCGCTCATCAAGCCTGTATTGATAAAAGAGATCCTCCAAGTTCAAAAGCATTGCTCGACAATGTCTCCATCCCCTGCGGGTGAACAGGGATCAATTTCAAGGAAACTTGTTTTCTTTAACTCTTGCAACAAAGTATCAACAAATTTATAATCAATAAGTTATGTGCATGTCTTTTTGAAAAATGCACGTTTAAGTCAAAGGATCATTGAAGGAAATATCCCCCTCGGCTTTGAAGCTGCTCAGGTTTTGGCTACGCCCTCAAAGCCCAATCACACAGAACATCAATGCTCAGGGGATTTTCGTTCTTGCCGTCTTCTTTTAACATCAAATATCTTGGGTAAAATTCCCTTTTTTTAGGTCGAAAATACAACAGTGCGCCTTTTCAGTGCTTTAAAGAGAAAAACACGCGTGCGTCTTAACACATACGCAATACACACATCTGAAAGAAAGAAGGACAATTATCCATGATCGATCTAGACATAGACATCCGCACCAAAGAGGGCGTGATGAATACATTTATCACACACCCCGAAGAGCATGGACCGCATCCTGTTGTCATTTTTTTGATGGATGCGCCAGGCAAACGCGAAGAGTTGCACGACATGGCACGGAGACTGGGCTCTGCTGGATATTATGTGATGCTACCGAATCTTTACTATCGAAGATTACGCGCGTTTGATCTCGCATCATCGAGTATCGAAGCCATGTTCGAGCATATGTATTCACTTTCAAATTCAATGGTTTGTAACGACATCGAAGCACTTTTTCAATTTGCCGCGTCAGACAGTGCCGCGCGCGATGAAAAGGCAGGTTGTGTGGGATATTGTATGAGCGGCCCCTTCGCATTCGCAGCAGCAGCGGCCTTCCCCGACAAAATAGCGGCCTCGGCTTCATTTCACGGCGTGAATTTGTTCGCCGATACCGAAGACTCCCCGCATCTAAATGCCGAAAAAATCAAGGGTGAGATGTATTTTGCTTGTGCCGAGACGGACGAATATGCACCTCAAAAAATGATCGATGATCTCGATCGCCATCTATCAGGAATAAATATCCATTATCGAATTGAAATTTATCCTGACACAGAACACGGATTCGTTTTCCCTTTAAAAAAGGATAAATACCACAAAGCATCGGCTGAACGGCATTGGGAAAGATTATTGGCATTATATAAGCGTTGTTTGTAGAGCGGTACTCCCTCTTTATTTCCCAGACGCAACAAGGCTTCTTCACCTTGGTTTATTTCAAAATAAAGGTCAATGTAGGCGTAGAATCATGCCTGATTTTCATTCACCTTTATTTAAAGCCTTTAAGGAATGAATACTTATAACGAAAAAAAAGAGCAGATCCTCGTCTTCTTAATTTGGGTCTTCATTTTTATCAAAAAAAGACAAAGCGCGATACACAGACACCTTACCGTCGCTCTTGAAGCTGCACTAGGCTCGCAGCGCCCAATCACATCGGACATGGATACTCAGGGGCTTCACTTTCTTAACGCAGGCGTGCATCTTCAATTACTTTGGGTATTTGCCTTGTGAGAGGCATTTCTTTAAATAAACAACTTTAAAGATGCATATTTAGGGCATTTAGGTATATAACTGATTCCATTATTGAATCATTTGGAGTTTTTACTGATGACGCAGAAACGCAACATCGCTTTGATCACCGGGGCCTCGTCTGGCATTGGTGAAGCATTCGCATTGGTTTGTGCAGAACATCAGTATGATTTAATTCTGGTGGCCAGAAATATTAAAAAATTGAACATCTTGGCGGCAAGGTTAACACAAGATCACGCCATTGACGTCAGCGTCAGGAAATGCGATTTAACCGTGCCGGATGAAATAAAAAAGTTAACCGAATCACTTCTTTTAGAAGGGACACCCATTGAGATTTTAATTAATAATGCAGGGATGCTAGAGCATGGGGCCTTTGTCGATATCCCTTCTGAAACGCACCAAAACATCCTTCAATTGAACGTGCTCGCTCTCACAGCGATCGCCTCTCAGCTCCTGCCGAGCATGATAGCGCGGGGTCATGGTCGCTTGTTGAATGTTGCCTCTATCGGAGCCTTTCAACCCCTTCCCTCTGTGGCAACCTATGCCGCCAGCAAGGCTTTTGTCTTGTCCTTATCCGAGTCTCTTGCTGAAGAGCTAAGAGATACAGGCGTCACAGTCACAGCACTCTGCCCAGGGCTCACCGCAACAAACATGATGACTCAGGCTCAAGAGAAAAACCACAGCTTACTGAAGATCCCAAATCTCGTTATCTCGGATCCCTATGAAGTGGCTCAAAAAGCCTTTCGCGGGTGCCTTAAAGGCAAAACCATTGTGGTGCCTGGGGCCAAGAATGTATTGACCTGTCTTTTATCTCGCGCCACACCAAAGTGGTTGGTTCGACGTATCACGGGCATTTTTGGCAGAGCGACCCTGCATCAATAAGCAGGCGCATTCCAGGGTGTTTCTTTTCGATTAAAATATCAATGAGCCCCCTTTCAAGAAAATTTTTGTTGAAAAGAGCGCTTTTATGCTCATGATCGTTCCCCGCATGAGGATAAATTATGATTCGCCTTGTATATACCGTTTTTTCTGCTCACAATGAAGCCGTTATGAACACCAACAATTAAAAGAAAAAAGGAACATGCCTACATCTTCATCTCCTGTTTTGCAAACACATTCGCCCTTTTTTTCTAAATGACCCCAAGACACTTAACCTTGCGTGTAGACGCCAAGAAAGTGATCCCAGAGCATCGATACATGATGTGCTAGGGTTTTGAAGGCAGGCACAATCCTGCATCTTTAAAGACGACGGGTGTAAGCAACTTATCAGTAACACGCTTATTAATAGCCATTAAATAGAGACCCCAATATGCCCAGCAATGTTGTTATAGAAGCTATTGCTTATGAACTTCCAAGCAATATCATTACATCACTGAGTATTGAAGAGCAGATTTCTTACAACTTAGAAAAATTCGCTATGCCCCTTGGCACCCTCGAAATGCTCTCTGGTATAAAAGAACGGCGAGTCTGGGATACCGGCATTCGACCGAGCGACGTCGCAACCCTCGCGGCACAAAAAGTGCTTGAAGAGTCCGGCATTCATCCCAATGAAATTGGCTGTATCATCAACACCTCAGTGAGCAAAGATTACCTCGAACCTTCCGTGGCCAGCTTGGTCCACGGCAACCTAAAGCTGTCTTCACAATGTAAAAATTATGATATCGGTAATGCATGCCTCGGATTTGTGGATGGTATGTCCACCATGATGATGATGATCGAAAGTGGACTGATAAAATACGGCTTAATCGTCAATGGCGAAAGCTCTCGTGATCCCATGGAGCCCACACTGGAACGATTAAAAAACCCCAATTTAACGCTACAAACCTTTCGTGATAACTTCGCAACACTCACTTTGGGATCGGGGGCTGTGGCCATGATCCTCACACACAAAAACAACGCCAAAGACGGCCACCTTATCAATGGGTATTCAAGCCTTGCCGATACAAAGCACAACCGATTGTGTATTGGGACCCACGAAGGGGGTATCACTGATCCTCAAAAACTCCTCATTGCAGGCGTCGAGCTTGCGGCAAAAACGTGGAAAATATGCGAAAAGGAATTAGACAATTGGAAAGATGAAACCATTGATATCTATATTCCACATCAAGTCAGCATTCCTCACATCACCAAACTCTCGCAAGCTTTAGGGATGTCGATGGATAAAATATTTTTAAACGTACAAACCCTCGGTAACATCGGCCCTGCTGCCTTGCCGATTACGCTCAAGATGGCGGAAGAAGCAGGTCGGATAGCTAAAGGAAACCATGTTGCATTATTGGGCATTGGAAGTGGGCTTAATTGCACTGGAATGAGCGTGACTTGGTAACCCTTTCAAAAAATCAGACCAAGTGACATCTTGGTCTTGTTAACCTACCGTCCTATACACCTCGACTTTAAAGCTACCTGGGTGTTGGCTGCACGCCTTCAATCCCATCATACAGTGCGCTCTGTTCAAAGCTTTCTATATCACCCTTGACGCTGCCTGGATGTTGGCTGCGCGGGTTAGCCCCATCATAGCGTCCATCTGTGCTCAGGGGCGTCACTCGCTTGCCGCAGGCGCGCAACGTCAAGTCTTTTAGGTATATCTCAAGGTGTTAAAATGAATTTAAAATAATATACCCGTCGCCTTTGAAACTGCGTGGGTGTTGGCTGCTCTCGCTCAGGCCAATCACAGAGTCTCTCTATGCTCAAGGCCTTCACTCGTTTGCCGCAGGCGCGCATCTTCAAGTGTCTTGGGTATACGCATTCCATTCACTGGTTAGTCAGAAGTTGCGATGGAAAAATCACTGAGAACAAGACGTGAATTTTCGATAACGAGTTATTCTCATTGATAAATTCATAACGATCTTCTCGGTGATTGTAAAAGCAAGAATGATCAAATGTTTAATGGGATTGTTATAACTTAATCAGGAAAATTTAAATCCTCATTCCGCACCTAACCTCGATATTTTAAAATCTGACGTTGGAATCAAAATTGAAATGAAAATTTTTCACCTAGCGCCACGCACAGGTATGGCTTTATAGACGAATTTTTATCGCGATGCCTATAAATCAATATCATTTTTCTATGTACTGAATGTCGGTTTAAAATAAATTTCATTCTATTTATATATAAAATCGTATTCTACTTTTAGATTTAAGATTTAAGATTTTTTGATAGATAACCTCAATGAATTACAACTCCTTTTTTCAATCTAAAACCCATATCCCAGATTTTCTTCTATTTAATGTCTTTTTTTCCATGTAATATGTCTCAAATTAACATAATAAAGAGAAATGTATTTTCCATTAAATACAACATTTAATGACGAAAAGAGTGCCTCTCGAAAGACTAAAAAAATAGTCACCGCTCAGCTGTTATTTTTTCGGTTAAAAAACAGACGAGAAGTCAGTTATTTTGAATAATTAATCATATTTTTTCAATTTTATGGCATATCTCTTCTTTTTAAACTCGATTTTGTACAATAAGCACTCAATAATTGTCTGTTTTTTGTATGGCTGAATAGTTACAAAAAATAAAATGAAACCATATACCATTTGAGGTTTGAAATGCATATCTCTCCGACGTCACTGGCGTACTCTATAAACTTAATATATCTCCCTGATACCGCATCCAGTACCCATATTTCAGCGGTGATGAATACCGACTCTACACTGACAACACAAAATACAGCGACGGATAATCAAAGCGTTAACAAAAAAAATAAACCAAGTTGCTTTAAACAATTATTGGCGTTTTTTAAATGCGGAAAAAAGACAGCGGATACCAGTGATAGCAAAACACTCGAAGCACTAGAAACACTAGAAACACTAGAAACACTAAAAGCACTAGAAACACTAGAAACACTAGAAACACTCAAAACCCAACTGTTAAGCAAGGATAATCCTTTACAAAAAGAAGGGGTATTTAGAGTAAACTCTAAGGCGCAAGACATAACAAGCGCAAAAGAAGACATAAATAAGCATTTAGAGCAGACAAATCCAGATATTCATTTACAGTGCAA
>CAMRBZ010000028.1 GCA_947040595.1 uncultured Enterovibrio sp.
ATCCATGTCAAAGGTATACAAGGCTCCGTGATCATCCTCAACACGGAGGAATTGAGATCATTTTCAAGCAAAATCCTCGCTTTGCCCAAAAAGGACTTCATTATTTTTTGAGAAAGTGAAACCTTATGTTTTTTAAACAAGGCTTCATTTTCTTTTTAAAGTAACGCGTGGTTTTACTTAGAGCCTGGTGTTGAGAGGAATGATACAAAGGGCGTCATTTTTGTTGATTTTGAGGGTTTCTGGCGATATTTCAATGAGACAGTTTGCTTCATTCATTGAGCTTAAAATCCCAGAACCTTGTGCTCCGATGGTCTGGACTTCGATTTGGGCTTTGTGGTTGATGGAGTAAATGCCTCGAATGTACTCTGTACGTCCTTTTTTTGAATAAAGGGTTTCTTGGGCGAGGGCCGTAAGGCGTTGCGGTTTCCAAAGATGCTCCCCTTGCATTTGACGCAGGGCCGGCTCTACGAATTCAAGAAAGGTCACCATGACCGCAACCGGATTTCCGGGCAAGCCAAAGAAGGGACAGGTTTCAAACGAGCCAAATACAAGCGGCCTTCCTGGGCGCATATTGAGATGCCAAAAATGTATTTTTCCCTGTTTTTCAAGGACTGTTTTTATATGATCGGCTTCTCCGACACTCACGCCCCCTGAAGAAATAATGATGTCCGCCTCTTTTTTTGCTTGGTGTAGAACCTCTTCTAAAGCCGTCTTTTGATCTTTAATGATCCCAAAATCGAGGATCTCACAGCCCAGTTTTGTCAACATGGCGCGTAAGGTTTGGCGATTAGCATCATAAATGCAATTTTCTTTGGGTGGCGTGCCCGGATTTTGTACTTCATCGCCTGTTGAAAATAAAGCCACTTTTATTGGAGAAAAGACAGAGGCACTTGCCATCCCTAAAGAGGCAATCATGCCTAATTTTGCGGCGCAAATGCGCGTGCCAACAGGAAAGACAAGGCCCCCTTTTTGAATATCTTCTCCGGCTTCTCGGACATTTTGGCCTTTTGTGATGGGGTATTTTGTAAGATTAAAAAAAACGCTTTCCTTTTCTGTTTGTGCTTGTTCTTTCATGACCACCGTGTCTGCGTTTTTTGGGAGTGGGGCGCCTGTCATGATTTTAACGCATTCTCCTTTTTTTAATGCAAGGGCGTATTCATGTCCTGCGTGTATTTCTCCAACAAGCTTAAAGCGTTCTTGAGTGAGATCCTGACTGAGGATGGCGTAACCGTCCATAGCAGAATTTGTGGTTGAAGGGACATTCACCGCTGAGATGAGCGGCTCGCTGAGAACGTGATGAGAGAGTTTTTCTAAAGGGAGATTGAGTGTCTGAGATTGAGGTTTGATGTGCTCTAGAATGATTTTTAGACCTTCTTTGACGCTCAAGATGTCTTTTGAAAATGCATCACAGGATGCGTTGTATTTTTTGAGTGGGGGGCTCTTTTGTATCCATTGAAAAATGAACGCGCAGATCCCTGAAATATCATTGATGTCCAAAAGGGGGAGATCTGTCTTTGGGACGCTATCACATGCAAGGGCGATAATGTTCGGATCATCTTCAAATAACCAGGGCTTTTTCAGTGTGTTCCGATTTAATTCTATTTTAGGAAACGTTTCATCTTTAAATCCTTCAACCAATATCAGATCGACAGAATCAGGACTGATGCGTTCTAAAAGTTGATAAAAAGAGGGGGGCTCATCGTGGGTTTCTGTCATCATGGCATTGCGAAAATTTGAGCTGATGAGCATGGGGTTGGCTCCTGCTTTACGCAGTCGGAAGCTGTCTTTACCTGGGGTGTCGATATCAAAATTATGGTGAGCATGTTTTATCATGGCAACGCGAACCCCTTTTTGAAGGAGCTTTGGAAGTAAGGCTTCGAGGAGGGTTGTTTTACCCGTACCACTGAAAGCGGCAAAACCTAAAACGGGTAAGGGGGTCGATTGTCGCATAATGAGGCTCCATATTGAATTAATTCTTCGGGGGTGTTTAAGTTGATAAAGGCGTTATGGTTTTCACTAAAATCAACCTTTTGGGTGTTGCATAAATCATAAAATAAAATGATTTTTCTATTTCCATCTTTTAAAAATGCCTCAAGACGTTCAAAAACACTGTTTTTTATCAAGGTGACGACCGGTTGAATGGATGTCCCATCATGGGCGACCAAAATCTCCGTGTTCGCTTCAATGGCGTCGTACATTTTTTGGAGTAGATTGCCAGGAAGATGAGGACAATCACAAGGGACAAAGCCGATCCAAGGCGTTAAAAGGGTTGAAAATGCGGCGTGCATTCCTCCCAGTGGACCTTGAAATCCCTCAAAACGATCACTGAATACAGGGCCATAGGCTTGGTATATTGCATGGTTCCGATTGGCATTGATGGCCACATTGGCACCTTGTTCAGATAAGGTGTGAAAAACATAATCAATGAGGGGTTTGTTATTGAGAGGGATCAAGCCTTTATCTTGGCCTCCCATACGCTGAGCTTGGCCACCCGCAAGGATGACCCAGGTTGTTTTTGGAAGAGAAGGCATAAGGATCCTTATCAATCAGAGGGTTATTATTTTTGAATTATACCTTGGTTTTCAATGATCCAATGTTGATTGCATGCTTTTGTTAATGCATTAGGGTGGTGGCTTGTGATCATTAAGCTGGCTCCTTTATCAAGAAGGTCATGAATCATTCTTTTTTGTGCCTCGATGGCTTCTGGGTCGAGGTTTGCACTGGACTCGTCCATAAAGAGAATGGACGGGTTTAACACCCAAGCGCGCGCCATCGCTACTTTCTGTCTTTCACCAGCCGATAAAATTGAAATATGTTGATGACGAAGGGCTGCAATTCCTATTTTTTTGAGGGCATCCAGGATGATCTTGTCGCGCGCGTGCTTTGTAAAAGAGCGCCCTTTTAAACCGTATGCGACATTTTCTTCCACGCTGGAATCAAAAAGATAAGGGGTTTGGTGCATGTAGATGACAGGCTGTTTGTGGGCTCTTGAAAAACAAGAAAAGCGAGAAGGAGGCTTTAAATTTAAATAGCCCATTTGAGGCTTTTGAAGCCCGCTTAATACTTTGAGTAAGGTTGTTTTTCCCACCCCATTTCGACCTGAAAGGTATACCGTGTCTTGGGAAGCAATTTTGAGGTAAGGGGCCTGAAATAAGGTGCGTTCTTGGTATTTGACTAAGAGATCGAACGCTTCGAGGGTGATCTGCGTCATTTTCGCCTCTCCATCAGGTTTTAAGTTGCCCGTTGCCTTGGGTATAGCTTATCAAAAAATTCATCATAAAGGCCAAGGCTAAGAGAACCATTCCTAAAGCAACACCTTGAGAAAATGCACCTTTTGATGTTTCAAGTGCGATGGCTGTGGGTATATTTCTTGTGTAATTTAAGATGTTTCCACCGATCATCATAGAGCAACCCACTTCGGTTATAATGCGGCTGAATGCGGTGATGATCGCGGCAAAAAGAGGAAAGCGGATTTCTCTCATCAGAGTGAACATGGCACGAGGAAGAGGCGCGCCTAAGGTGTAGGCTGTTTCTAAAACACGGCTGTCACTGTTTTGAAATGCGGCGTGCATCATGGAGACTAAAATGGGAAAGCAAATCAACATTTGCCCTAACACCATCGCTTTTTGTGTAAAGAGCATTTCCCACTGACCTAAAGGACCGGCACGAGATAAAAGCATGTAGAGCAACAAACCGATGACCACCGTCGGAACCGATTGCAACGTATTGATTAAAGAGAAGATCACCCATTTCCCTGAGAATGTGTAATAAGCCAAAATAAAGCTCATGAAAAGGGCAGGAAGGACCACTAACCCAAGGGCGAGCAAAGAAACGCTAAAAGAGACGCCTACAATTCGCCAAAAATCCATGTCGCGACTAAATAGCAGAGAAAGGGCTTCTTTTGTCGTTTCAAAGGGCTCCATTAACTGGGATCCGCCATAAACAGTTGTTGGCCGTTTACTTTGAAACTCTCGATCTTGGCTTTTGTTTTTGAGCTAATAATCCAGTCACTGAACGCTTTTGCCCCTTTATGGTTTAAATCAGGATGGCGTTTTGGGTTGATTAAGATGACTTGATAAGGGTTGAATAAGCGTTTGTCGCCTTCAAGCAATATTTTAAGGTCTAATTTTTTCTGATAAGCAAGCCACGTTCCACGGTCGGTCAAGGTATAGGCTTGCAATTCATTGGCCATGATAAGGGTGGGCCCCATGCCTTGTCCTACGGACTTATAGGCTGAAAAGTGCGGTTTTTCTCCAAGGGATCCCCAAAGCAACGTTTCTTTTTTATGGGTGCCAGAGTCGTCTCCTCGCGAGATAAAGGGTTTATTTTTGTTTGCAATTATTTTTAATGCTTTGAGCACATTTTTTTCATCCCCAATGCGCGCAGGATCGGAAAGAGGCCCGATTAAAACATAATCGTTGTACATAAAAGAGCGAGGTAGAACACCAAAGCCGTTTCTTACAAAGTGGGCTTCTGCAAAAGGTGCGTGTGTCATGACAAGATCAACATCGCCTTGCTCTCCCATTTTAAGTGCTTTCCCTGTGCCCGCCGCGATCACTTGAACATCAAAGCCCGTTTCTTTTTTAAAATCAGGAAGAAGGTAATCAAGTAAACCTGAATGGTCGGTGCTGGTGGTTGTGGCCAATCGAACAATATCCTTACTCCAGGAAGGACCGGATAAAAAAGTTAAAAGACACAAAAAGAGGAGGTTGAAGGCGTGTTTCATTTATTTTTCCTGTAAATAATACGATACAATTTCTTTTAACTTAAATTTAAAATAAGAAGAAAAGTTATTTAAAATAAAGCGCTTACACTCAAAAGTGATTAAAGATGTGTAGGCGGTAAGCGCGTGAGGCCCTTGAGCATAGTTGGGCTCTGTGATTGGGCTGAACGCCTGTAGTCAACAGGCACGCAGCTTCAATTACTTTGGGTATCGGTTATTTCTGCAATCTAAGAAGTAAGATGTTGTTTCTTCTTTTTAAGAGATTATTTTGTTTTATTATATGTGCCTTGTTGATAACATGTTGCAAAATCGGCTTTATATGTAAATTTTAATCCAATCTTAAATAAAAGAGAAGAGAAGAAAAGACCGATTTGTGATTGGACTGAGACAAAATGTCCCTTCTATGATGATAGTCAGTATGTCATTTTCTTTGAGGACATGAATGAATGAATGAAGCAATGGAAAAATTTGGTTTTTCGGTTTTGGTGGTGGACGATGAACCGGGTATGCGAACGATACTGAAAAAAGCCTTGTCGAAAAAAGTCACGCAGGTCTTTACTGCTTCTTGTATTGAGGATGCAGAAACGCTTAGAAAGCGTCACCATTTTGATGTTTTCATTGTGGATATCAATTTACCAGGACGCTCTGGTATTGAATGGCATGAAGCTTTTTCTGACGAGGGAGCGAACAATGATGTTATTTTTATGACAGGGTATGCAGAGCTTGAAACCGCCATCAAAGCCCTTAGAGTCGGTGCCTGCGATTTTATCCTAAAACCCTTCAATCTTGAGCAAATGCTTCAAGCTGTACAAAATTGCATTGATAAGCGCTTCATAGGGCGAACTCATCCGGTGTTGCAAGGTGGTCTTTCGCGTTCTTTCCCGGTTGATTTGGTTGGTGATGCACCTAAAACAAAAGCGATGCGCACTCTGATATCTCAACTCGCGCCGTCTTCTTCTGCTGTTTTGATTGAAGGTGAATCGGGCACGGGCAAAGAATTGGTCGCGAGGGCATTGCATGAACTAAGCGAACGAAAAGGCCCGTTTGTCCCTATTAATTGTGCGGCGATCTCTCCTGAATTACTTGAAAGTGAATTATTTGGTCATATTTCAGGTGCCTTTACTGGCGCGCGTAAAAACAAAGAGGGTTTATTCCGTGTGGCTGACAAAGGGACGCTTTTTTTAGATGAAATTTCTGAAATGCCCCTTTCGATGCAAGCTTCATTACTTCGCGCCATTGAACAAAAAAGAGTGCGTCCTGTGGGCGCTGAGCGTGAAATGAATGTGGATGTACGTATTGTGGCGGCAACAAACCGTCATTTGAGTCAAGAGGTGCAGGAGGGCTCTTTTCGCCATGATTTGTATTACAGGCTTAATGTTCTCAGTATTGAGTTACCCGCATTACGAGAACGTTTTGAAGACGTCGGGCCTTTGTTAAATTATTTCTCTGATAATTTAGCGCGTGAGATGGGGTTAAAACCACTGGTTTGGTCGGTTCAAGAATTAGAGCAGTTACAAAAATATTCTTGGCCTGGAAACATTCGAGAATTAAAAAATACAGTTGAGCGCGCTTTTTTATTGGGCAAAGGGCATGTGTTTAATATGCGCTTGGACGCAGCAATAAAAAAAGATGAAACAATGAAAGCGCCTTTTTCCCCGCAGCCACTTCCCACCTCCGTGAGTGAAAGCGGATACCCTGTAAATTGGTTGATTAAAGAGGTTGAGCGGGCGCACATTGAAAAAGTTGTGGATGCTCACGGAGGGAATAAATCCTCGGCTTCAAGGCAGCTTGGACTTGCAAGAAAAACTTTAGAACGCAAATTTAAACAATGGTGTGATTTTAATGAAAGCCTTGATTAAAATAGCTCGATTAAAATCTCTTTCTTTATTTCTAATAAAGTGTATGCATGCCTTTTTCTTCCGTTTTTTTCCTCTTATTTTAACTCTCTGTTTGGGGCTTCTATGTCTTTTTTATTTAAGCCTGCTCTTGGCTATGGACACAGGATCTTTGGATAGCCTTTACCGTAAACTTTTGGATGAAGTGGGATTTTTGCACAATTTTACGCCTGAGTGGAGAGACATTTTTGGATTGTCTTCTGTTTTTTTGATCTGCACAGTTATTTTTATTACGATGCTTTTTCGTAAACTTCAGATAAATGATATAAAAATCAATAAATTAAATTCCGATGCTGAAGGTCAGATCCAAAAAATCAATTTACTTGATGAGAAGATCAAACAACACGCCTTTTGTTTGAAAGAAAAAAATGAACAACTTGAAAAAAAAGATGCCTTGCTGGATGTGACACAAAAAAAACTTTGTATGAATGAAAAACTGGCCGCTTTAGGTGAGCTAACGGCAGGGATTGCCCATGAAATAAACAATCCAATTGCGGTTATTTTAGGTAATGTTGAATTAATGAAATTTGGCTTAGGAGAGCATGCGACGGCGGTTCAAGAAGAAATGACTGCGGTGCTCGAACAAATTGACAGGATAAGACACATTACACGAAGTTTGCTTCAATACAGTCGAAAAGGGGGTGTTCAAGATGAAGTGACTTGGCAATATGTTAATCCTGTGATTGAAGAAAGTGTTATTTTGGTTCGTTCTGGAACGAAAAAGCCGAAAATTACCTTTTTTACAGATCTTAATGCAACAATCTGCGTTGAAATTAATCGTCACCAATTGCTTCAAGTCTTGGTTAATTTACAAATGAATGGGATCCATGCGATGAATGAAGAGGGGACTTTGAAAGTAAAATCTGAAGATTGGTTGGATGATCAAAACCAATCTCTGGGAGTCATGATTTCGATACAAGATTTTGGTTGTGGAATTTCAAAAGAAAATAGGAATAAAATATTTTCTCCTTTTTTTACTACCCGCCGTTTTGGGAGTGGGTTAGGCCTGTCTGTGAGTCAAAGTATTGTCAGAGGGCTGGGTGGGGAGATCCAGGTGGAATCCACTTTGGGTCAAGGCAGTACCTTTACCCTATTTCTAAGAGAAAAAGTGCAAAGTGATTTGATTTCTCCTCTTCATCTGATTGAATAATTTATTTTTTTCAACGCAGATATTCTCTCGCTTTTCTCTTCGTTTTAAAAAAGAATTATTTGAATAAATCCTGTTCAATTAAACCTGCATGTCAGTTTGGCTTTTAAAAAGAGACAGGAGAATATACCCGTCGCCTTTGACGATGCGTGGGTGTTTGCTACGCGCGTTCAGCCCAATCATAGAGTCATCTATGCCCAGGGGCTTCACGCGCTTGCCGCAGGCGCGCATCTTCAATTACTTGGGGGATAATACCCATCCCATTAAACATTTGATCATTCTTACTTGTTAAAATCACCGATAACATCGTTATGAATTTCTCAATTAAAATGACGCGTTATCGACAATTCACGCCTTGTTCTGAGTGATTTTTCCTGCGCAATGTCTGACTAACGACTTAATGGAATTGGTATAAGCAGTGCAATTATTGTCAATAAAGACTTCCGCCTCCTTCAAGTGCTTTCAATTTTTCAGGTCCAATCCAGACATGAAATAACGGAATAACTTGTCTGCTTTGCATCAGACTTTGTTCTATTTTGTATTCGCATCTTTTCGGATCACTTTGATCTTCTGAGTTTTCACGTTTAAACCGCATTGTGTCTTTGATGGCATTAAATTCATTCTTTGGCATGGCTGTTGGGAAAAGTTTGAAATTCATCATCCAGGATAAAAGAAGGTCGGCTTTATTGCGTGTGAAAGGGATTTTCCCTATCCAGAGATCACAATCTGAGGGCTCTTTTGAGTTCATCATTTTTTCATAAGGGATAACGAGGATCTCAACTTCAATACCATCGTGTATTAATTGCTCTTTTATCGCTTTTGCGAGAAGAGGAAAAAGAGGGTGATTTGTCTGATGGGTGAGGCGTAGTTTTATGTTCCTCTTTGGAGGGGATGGGTTGCCACAAGGAATGGAATGAGAAGAGGCAGAACCAAGCTGTAATCCATAGGCCTGAGCCAAGCGATAACTGGCCGTATCATAATGAGAAAGCGACGATAAAAGTGATTTTGAACCCAGCTTAAATGCGAAATATTCAGCCCAAGAAGGATCTTTTGCAATGCCTGTGTTTCTATTTAAAAGAAGGTAATAGGCTCCTTCATCTAAGGACGATGTCGGTGGATATTGACTTAACTGGGTATTAAAAAGCGCACCTTGCCCTGTTTCGAGGCGACTCGGGTCAAATGCGTCGAGCTTGGGAGGCGAAACAGGCAAAGAGGGGGTTAAATTCCCTCTTATATTGTGATCAAAAGTCCAAATTTCAAGGGTGTCGGTTAATGCCCGAAAACCAAAATAAGAATCAAACGCATTGAGTTGAAGATAATGAGGATTTTTAATGACGATAAAATAGGGACCAGTGCCGATGGGTCCTTCTTCTTTTTGTTTGCTGTGCTTTGATTGAATTAAGGCTTGTGTACTTGCCAGAACATAAGGAAAGGAATGATCTTCATGTTTCAGATAAAAATCCACAACATGCATCGAGGGGCTATGAATGTTTTCAATGTGAGAAAAATAGGCATTTTTTCTTGTAGGTAAAAGAGAGGCAATAACGTCTTGGGCTTCAAGCAAATGGCCGTCGTGAAATGCCACACAAGGACGTAAATAAAACCGCCAATGAGTCGGGCTCATTTGCGTCCAATGATGTGCAAGATCGCCTTCTACCTCGTTCGTGTGTTTATTCAGTTTGGTTAAGCCATTAAAGAGAAGAAAAACCAGCTCTTGTTCAGTCGTTCGTAGGGGGTTCGCCGGATTTAAACAAGAAACAGCACGGTAATAGGGTAATCGGAGGGTCTGCTTTCCATTTTGGGTTGAAAACCCCATTTGTTTTTCTATTAATGTGGTGAGCTTATTTGAATCTTGATTGAGTTCTTCGAGCGCGATGGGCAATTTGCCTGATTTGAAGAAGTGCATTACGCGTTTCATTTGTATATGGGTGTCAGTTTGATAAAACGACAATTGACTTCGCTTGCTTCGTCCTGGCGCTGGACGCCATTCTATCCAACCTTGCGTGGTCATTTTATTCAGAACCATTCTTGCATTTCGGCGTGTGCAAGAAAGGATTTCTGCCATTTCATGAAGGGTTGTTTCTGTGTCTATTCCATTAAAGTAATGGAAAAGTGCGTAAAATTGAGTGTGAAGGTGTAACCCTGGCATAAATCATCCGATGGCATTTTAAGCGCCGAATTGAACTATTGCTCCCACTGGATCAAGGTATCTGAAGGCCAATGGGTTCCTGTTTTGTTATAAGATTTTTCAAGCATATAGCGTTTAATTTTTAATGTTGGTGTTAAGAGGTTATTTTCAACGCTCCAGGGTTCTTTTATCATTAATACGCCGCGGATGCGCTCATGCGATTCCAAGGTTTCATTTAAGTTCTCAATAATTTTCTTTATTGTTTTTTCGTAACGGGTTCTATCAAAAACAGGAAATGGAAATGGAACCGCGAGTAGGATAGCTCCGGGCATACCTGATCCAATTAAACACAGCATCTCAAAGTGCTTGAATTCAAGCAAATGCTTTTCAATGGGAACGGGGCAAACAAATTTTCCTTTTGCTGTTTTAAAGGTGTCATTGATACGCCCTTGAATACGTAAATACCCATCAGAATCAATTAGACCTTTATCGCCGGTGTGAAGCCAACCCTCAATTAATACGCTCTGTGATGCTTTTTTATCTTTGTAATACCCGGAAAAAAGTCCTTTGCTTTTGACAAAGACTTCTCCGTCTTCGCTGAGTTTAATTTCAACTCCAGGACCTGCATTACCGACCGTTCCTATCTTTTTTTGGCGAAAAGGATAATTAAGTGTGCTGTAGGCGAAAGATTCGGTGAGACCCCAGGCTTCGGTAATGTGTAATCCTAATTGATCAAACCAATGTAAAAGTCCAACAGAAACAGGGGCTGATCCACAACCTAATACACGGGCTTTATCTAAGCCTAAATTGCAGGCAATTTTTCGCTTAATATATTCATTGATAAAAGGGATTTTTAGAAGGAGATTGAGTTTTGCATCGGGTATTTTTTGTTGAATGCGTTGTTGGAAAAGAGCCCAAAGTCGAGGGACGGATATAAACAGTGTGGGCCGTTGCATTTTCACATCATCAACAAAGGTCTCTAAGGATTCCGGAAATGCGGTGCAAATGCCGGCCATCATGCCACACCCCATGATATACACGCGTTCAGTGATGTGTGCCAATGGGAGATAAGAAAATAATCGTTCTTCTTTATTTATTCCTATTTTTTCGATAAGCCGTTGTACCGACCATGTATAGGCGCCATAACTGAGCATTGCCCCTTTCGGCAAGCCTGATGTGCCAGAGGTGTAGACAATGGACATAATGTCTTCTTCATGGTGATCAGGAGCAACCGTTGCGGGTTGATGTGAAATCAAGAGCGAATTCCATTGATACTTGCATTTGAGTGTGGGGTAGGGGAAGGAAATGGTGGGCAATTCTGAATGGCACAATAAAGCCTCTGTTAATGCAGTTGTATTTTCTAGTTTTCCAACAAAAAGGGCTTTTGTATTACTGTGATCCAGTATATGGGCAATGGTTTTTGTGCCCGCGGTTGGGAAAATAGGTACACTGATGTAGCTGCCGAGCATCATGGCTAAATCGCAAATAACCCATTGAGCGCAATTTTTTGATATTAATCCGATTTTATCGCCTGGTTCAAGACCTATTTTGCGTAATGCAGTCACGATACGTAAAGCCTGATCTACGACATTCAAATAAGTGAGATCAGTAAATTGGCGTTCAATAATTTGGCGTAAGAAAATGTCATTAGGCCTTTCTTGTGCCCATTTTAAAACACATTGATATGGTTTCTCTTGCATCTTGTCACTCCAAAATAATCACGCGTCTTTAAACCTGCGTTTTTAAGATGTTGACCTTAACAGCCTTTGAATTTACAGATTGATAATGTCACGTTTTGCATGAAGTCTGGATTGATGTGCAATACAAAAATCCGATTCTTCTTATTATTTATGCTCTCTTCAAGAGATCAAGTTTATCCCTCTTTGTCATTTTTAAAGTATGAGCAAAGTAACGTCGATTGACATAAATGATCTGTATTCAATGACGGATGAATCTCATTTTAATGAGAAAAAAGAGGCATTATATTGTTCAAGGAACGAGGAATGTTCCTAAATAAAAATGAGAATTGATTTGTTTCAATCAATACGGGATAAGATAAAAATGGTTTTCATGGGAAGAGTTATCCACAGAAATTGTGGGTAACCTTCTTGGGGGCTTATCTGTATAGTACTTTTAATTGTCAATCACTTTTTTTCCAAATTGAGGTTAAATCGATTCATAACACAGCGTAAGAAAGAAATGAGAGGTGCATCGCAGCGCGCTCTAGGATAAATTAATCATGTGTTCATGAAAATATTTTAAAAAAGGAATTTGTTTTTACAGGGTTGATTGAAAAGTGAGCAGTTCGATATTTTTAGTCCACAAGTAAATCAGAAACATAGGATGAGGCAGAGATCTTCTTTAAAATAGACGCTGTTTCTGGCGTTTAAACTGTATTTTTATCTCCTTTAAATTACAGTGGGCGGCGAGGATTCTCTTCGGATATTTTGTTTCCTCGTGCAGAAAATAGGTATCATGATAATGATTTATTCTTGCGGTGGTTTACATCAAAATGGATGTTTTCGATGCCATTAAAAACCTGAAAGCGGTGCCCTTTTGCTCTTGCTATTAAGGTGATCCCAAATTGATGAGCGAGATCATATCCCATTTGGGTGACTCCTGAACGAGAAACTAAGACAGAAATGCCCATTTGAGCGACTTTTATGACCATCTCAGATGTTAAGCGCCCAGTGGTATAAAACAGTTTATTTTCTCCATTTTCTCCTTTTAGCCACATTTCTCCAGAAAGGCTATCAACCGCATTATGTCGGCCGATGTCTTCAACAAAAGAAAGGATTTTTGATCCTTTACAGACTGCGCACCCATGAACGGCCCCAGCGGCTTTGTATGTCTCGTTATAGTGGGTTAAGGCTTCTAAGAGTTGATAGAGGCTCGATTGATTCAGTATGGAAGGGGCAAGGTTTATTTTTTCAGTTTTTTTCATGAGATTGCCAAACATCGTGCCTTGTCCACATCCTGAGGTGACGGTTTTTTGAGAAAGATTTTTATCGAGATCGTTTGTTTCTTCACGGGTGATGACTGCAGCAGATTGGGTCTCCCAATCAATGATCACGGACTCTAAAGCATCAATGTCATTAATGAAGCCTTGATTTTTCAAATAGCCCAATGCCAGCATCTCAGGTCGGGCCCCGATGGTCATCAGGGTGACGATTTCTCTCCAATTCAGATACACAGTTAAAGGACGTTCACACGCGATGGACTTTGTCATGCTTTCTCCATATTCATCAAAAATATGGACATCCATTGTTTGTACAACCTTAGATTGAGTTTTAATTATTTTCAGTTGAGGCATGGAGTAGGATTCCTTTGTGTTTTTTATATTAAAAGAGATAGCAAAAGATGTTCCAAAAAATGCTCTTGGTATGTCTTTTGCTAAATTAAATATCTATTTGAATGAACGCGCATTAATAGGGGCAATGTGACTCTAAAAATTAAAGACCCGCAATGTTGGCGAATAGAATTTGATCTAAAAGAAACGATCGTTTTTATTGAAGGCTGGGAAAGTTCTCGTTGGAGCTTATTGAACGTGCATTTTCCAAAAAAACCTGAACAGCTTTCTAACGCGGCCTATTCTCTGGATCTCTTGCTTTTTAGGGATGAGCGTACCGATTATCGATTTAATCTCAGCTCTCGTAATCCGTTATTATTTTTTGTTTTTGAAATAAATGAAGACGAATCAATCAAGCCTTTTGACGTGACAGCCTCACAAAGTTGTGCCGCGCGATTTATGGATGGGGATTATTTTTTGATATCAAAAAGGATGCCTTTGCCTGTACAAGCCTGGATCGAAGCCTTCATTGCGCGACACGGTGAGCTCCTTGATGCGGGGAAAAAGAAGCGCAAAGGCGCGGGGAGATCAAATGGACAATAACTCATTTTTTAAACGTTGGTCAGAGCGAAAAAAAGAAGAAGCAAAAAATGACACTCATATAAAAGAAAGTAAAAAAAACTCTTTTTCTGAGTCAGAAAGCCCCTTTATAACGGAAAAAAATCCTCTTCAAAGCCCCTTAAATGAAATCAATCGCAAAGAAGAAACAGGAAGCCTACAAGAAACAGAACGCGCATCTCTTTTGACGATGGAAGACGTCGATAAATTAAAAAAAGGAAGTTCGGCGGCTGCATTTTTAGTGAAAGGGGTTTCATTGGAAGTAAAAAAAGCGGCACTGAGTAAGCTTTTTCAAGGGGCTGATTTTAATGTGACTGACGGGCTTGATGATTACGATCTAGATTATTCAAATCCTGTAGCATTAACGGCACAGATGCGAGAAGGCCTACGTCACTGGACGAAAGAGCAGGTGACTAATTTTGACGGTGATCCCAAAGAAAAGCTTGAATTACCTTTGGAGGAAAAGAAAACACAAGAGTCTGAATATGCCATATTGCAAGAAAGTCCTGAGCAAATAGAGGCATTGAATAATGAAAGAGACATTTTGTCAGATGAACTGAGTAAAAATGTCCCACATAAGTCCTTGGATGAGAAAATTCAGAGGTCTTAGTGATGTTTTCTTCAATTTTTTCTTACTTAAATTGGCTTAATACTTGCAATTCAAAGAATTCCTCTCCAGCGGCTATTTCAATAGGTTATCGAAAAAAAGAAGATGGCTATGCCGAATAAAAAAGATGTGGTGAATGAAACATGACGATTCAAAACACTGAAAGTCTTAATCAAAAAATTAAAGCGCATTCTGGAATCTATAGCCATGCTCGTTGGGATGCTTTAAGTCGAGCGTTATCTTCTGAAAACCTGATCCCTCCGGTGGTCACTTTTGAAAGCCGAGGGTACACCTTACTGGTTGGCGATGATGATGAACTGCTTCTTTTCGCGTCTCTGATCCCCCCTTCAGTGCGTGGATCTGTTGTATGTCTTTCTCTAACGCCTTTTTTAAAAGAAAAAAAAAGCCTCTCTAACATCATGATTTATTATGCTTTTGAGGTCGAAATAAACGGTTTTCTTGGTGCGTTTGACGTAGAGGTCATCTTTGATAATCAAAAGCAAAATTTATCTCAAATTGCCTTCGGGCGCCCACAATTTGATCTCATTATCGATTTAACTAAAACAGGGATTCATAAAACTCAAGTGCTTCCTCTTGGTTATTATGCAGTTGGACGTGCAGTGGTCACAAAAGAAGAAACCTTGTCGGCATTAGAAGAAATGAAAGGGACTTTCGATAAGCCTAAATATTTTCATTTAGATAAGGCACGCTGTGCTCATAGCTCTCGCAGTGTTAAAGGTTGCACTCGTTGTATTGATGCTTGCGATGCCGATGCTTTAAATATTCTTGATATGGCTATCAATATTAATCCATATCTTTGTCAAGGTCAGGGGGCCTGCTCAACGGCTTGCCCTACGGAGGCTATACGTTATGCTCTGCCTGAGTCCGTGCATATACAAGGGTATATTTTTCAAATCCTTCAATATTTCAAAGAAAATAACGGTGAATCGCCGACGGTGCTTTTTTATAGCAAAGCGGATGAAATGGCTTTAGCTGAAGAAATAGAATCATTAAAAAGCAATGTGTTCCCTGTGCAACTCGAAGAGCTTGCAAGTGTTGGAATTGATACTTGGTTTTGTACGCTTATTTATGGTGCTGCGAATATCATTTTATTAGATAGCGACAACGTCCATGAAAAAACACGCCGTGTTATAGATCGTGAGCTTCAGATTGCACATGATTTTCTATTGACTCTTAATATGCCGTTGAGAACCATCAGCATGCTATGCGTTGGATCTTTAAATAAAGATGAAACACCATTGAAGGTTTCAATTTGTCATAACCTTCAACTTCAAGGTTCAAAAAGAGAAAAACTGGCTCAAGCATTAGATTTATTAGCCGAAAAATCAAAAATATCGACTGAACCGATGACGGTCAGGCCTGAAGCGCCTTATGGTCAAATTCACGTTAATGTGAACCAATGTACTCTTTGTGTCAGTTGTGTTGCGGTTTGTCCAACCGATGCGTTGCAAACTTTAGGAACCCATCCAGGGATTTCATTTCGAGAACAAGATTGTGTGCAATGTGGTCTCTGTCAACGAGCGTGCCCTGAGTCAGTCATTTCTCTTATTCCTCGATATAACTGGGATCCTCAAACTCGCAAAGCCCGTATAACACTGAATGAGGAAGAAGCAGAGGCGTGTCTTTCTTGTGGTAAGCCTTTCGCTCCCGTTTCGCTTGTGAACATGTTAAAAGAAAAATTACGTGAGCACACCCATTTCCAAAACGACGCTATTTTACGGCTTTCTATGTGTGAAGATTGCCGCGTTAGAAGCATCGTATCGGAAATCATGCAGTCCCCAGAAAAGCAAATCAAGCTTTAAGGAGCGGAAAAGAATGATGCAAGAACGCATTGAAATTCGTGAAATCTGCAGTGATGAAAATCAAGTTCGTCAGGGTATATATAGTTTGCTCGCCTATTTGTTAAGAGAGGCTCCCAGTGAAGATGCATTGGAATGGCTTTTAAATTTAGAGATTGAAGAGACAGAAACAGAGGAAGGGATGCGCTCTGCTTGGGGGGCTTTGCTTTTGTCTGCGAGCCTCTCAAATTCAAAGGATCTCATGCAAGAATACCAAGATCTCTTCATTGGTATTGGGCAAGGTGAAATTTTGCCTTTTGCTTCTTGGTATCTTTCGGGATCCTTGATGGAGCAACCATTAGTGGCTCTTCGTCAAGATTTACGTTTTTTAGGTTATGCAAGACAAGCGCATACAAAAGAACCAGAAGATCATGTTGCAGCGTTACTTGAAATCATGTCTATGTTGCTGATTGAAGCAAAAGAAGAGTCTCAAGCCGCTTTTTTTAATCGCCATATTGCTCCTTGGTTTGAAAGGCTATCTGAAGACATTAAAGAGGCAGAATCAGCTCATTTTTATCGTGCAGTAGCGACTCTTTTAAAGGAATTTTTAACAATAGAAAAAATCCGTTTTATCCCATCCTTATCCACCTCTGTATGAGGTGTCTTGTGGAAACGAATGCAGTAGGAGTCATTATGTTAAATGAAGATATTAAATCAAATTTATCGAATAAAGGCCGACGTCAATTTTTAAAAGGACTTGCTGGCGCAACGGTTTTAGGGGGGCTTTCCTCGACTGTTGCAACATCGGTACAGGCTGACGTGGGAGAAGCTGAAACAGACATCTTGAGTGTGTCGGGTTACCGTGAAACACAACATATTCAAGATTATTACGATTCCCTTTAATTTACTCTGATGATGGAGTTTGATGATGAAGTTAACCAAACGTTCTGATTCAGTCGCCAAAGATGAAAACCAATTCGGTGTCTCTCGGCGTACTTTTATGCGAAATAGTTCTTTGGCTAGCGCCGCTGGTCTAGCTGGGGCTGGAATTTTTGCTCCTGGGATGATGAAAAAAGCGATAGCACAAGAAGCCATAAAACCGCCAGAAATGATACGTACAATTTGTACGCATTGCTCCGTTGGGTGTGGTGTTTATGCTCAAGTTCAAGATGGTGTGTGGACAAGACAAGAGCCCGCTTTTGATCATCCATTTAATGCTGGAGGACACTGCGCTAAAGGTGCAGCATTACGCGAGCATGGGCATGGTGCGCGTCGCTTAAAATATCCAATGAAACTGGTTGACGGTAAATGGCTCAAAATAACTTGGGATCAAGCCGTGAATGAAATTTCTGATGAGCTTTTGACTATTCGAAAAGAATCAGGTCCTGATTCTGTCTATTTCTTGGGTTCGGCAAAATTCAATAATGAGCAAGCCTATTTATTTCGAAAAATGGTCTCACTTTGGGGAACGAACAACGTCGATCATCAAGCTCGAATTTGCCATTCAACCACGGTTGCGGGTGTGGCAAATACGTGGGGTTATGGTGCAATGACCAATTCCTTTAATGACATGCACAATTGCAAATCGATGTTGTTTATTGGATCAAACCCAGCCGAAGCGCACCCTGTTGCGATGCAACACATTCTTATCGCAAAAGAAAAAAATGGTTGCAAAATTGTGGTGGCAGATCCGAGAAGAACAAAAACGGCAGCAAAAGCGGATCATTATGTTTCTTTTCGCCCTGGTACTGATGTTCCGTTGGTTTGGGGTATTTTATGGCATATTTTTGATAATCATTGGGAAGACAAAGAATTTATTCGCCAGCGTGTATTTGGCATGGAGGAAATACGTGAAGAGGTTGCCCGGTGGTCACCAGAAGAAGTTGAGCGTGTTTCAGGTGCGACCCCTGAAAGTGTTTACAATACTGCCAAAATCCTTGCACATCACCGTCCTGGTTGTATTGTTTGGTGTATGGGGGGGACGCAACATACAACCGGAAATAATAATACGCGGGCTTATTGCATTTTGGAACTTGCACTTGGAAATCTAGGGAAATCAGGTGGGGGAGCCAATATCTTTCGCGGCCATGATAACGTGCAAGGGGCCACCGATCTTGGCGTATTGTCTGACACGCTTCCGGGATATTACGGTTTGTCAGAAGGGGCATGGAAACATTGGTCTAAAGTTTGGGAGGTTGATTATGAATGGATTCAAGGTCGGTTTGATCCTCGGGAATTTAACGGTAAGAAATTAATGAACACAACAGGGATCCCTGTGTCACGTTGGATTGATGGTGTACTTGAAAATAAAGACAAGATTGCACAGAACTCGAATTTGCGCGCCATGTTTTACTGGGGACATGCAGTTAATTCGCAAACCCGCGGTCCTGAAATGCGTAAGGCAATGAAAAAGCTAGATTTAATGATCATTGTTGACCCTTATCCAACCGTTGCAGCTGTCATGAATAACCGTCAAAACGGGGTCTATTTACTGCCAGCGACGACGCAGTTTGAAACTCACGGTTCTGTGACGGCTTCGAATCGTTCTTTGCAATGGCGTGATAAAGTTTTTGAGCCTTTATTTGACTCAAAACCAGACCATACCATTATGCATCTTTTTGCAAAGAAATTCGGAATTTCAGAGGCTTTATTTAAGAACATCGAGATCAAAGGAGAAGAGCCTGTTATTGAAGATATTACACGTGAATTTAACCGTGGAATGTGGACAATTGGTTATTCAGGTCAAAGCCCTGAACGTTTAAAAGAACACCAGAGAAACTGGCAAACATTCAATAAAACAACTCTTGAAGCTCAAGGCGGGCCAGTTAATGGAGAAACCTACGGTTTGCCGTGGCCTTGCTGGGGTACGCCTGAAATGATGCATCCCGGGACGCATATTCTTTACGATACCTCAAAAGAAGTGGCACGTGGAGGGGGGAATTTCCGAGCGCGTTTTGGTGTTGAATATGAAGGACATAATTTATTGGCGGTGGACAGTTTTTCTAAAGGTTGTGAATTAGAAAGTGGGTATCCAGAATTTACCGATAAAATGTTGAAAAAATTGGGTTGGTGGGACGATTTAACCACGAAAGAAAAAGCAGCTGCAGAGGGTAAAAATTGGAAAACTGATTTATCTGGGGGGATCCAACGGGTTGCAATTAAGCATGGATGTATTCCTTTTGGTAATGCAAAAGCCAGAGCCATTGTTTGGACATTTCCGGATAGGATCCCATTACACAGAGAGCCGCTTTATACTCCCCGTCGAGATTTACTCCCACAATACGCAACATGGGATGATCAAGCAGATATTTTCCGTTTACCCACCCTTTTTAAATCAATACAAGCTGTGGATGCTGTGATTCACTATCCCATTATTCTCACATCTGGGCGATTGGTAGTTTATGAAGGTGGAGGTGACGAAACCCGTTCTAACCCTTGGCTGGCAGAGCTACAGCAAGAAATGTTTGTTGAAATTAACATTGCTGATGCGAATAACTTAGGTATTTCTGACGGACAGGATGTATGGGTTGAAGGAGCAGAAAAAGGACGGGTAAAAGTGAAGGCCATGATAACGCCTCGTGTTCATCAAGGTTTGGCCTTTATGCCATTTCATTTTGGAGGGGTATTTGAAGGGGAAAGTTTATTGGATAAATACCCCAAGGGTTCGGCTCCTTATGTGATTGGTGAAGCCTGTAATACAGCGACAACGTATGGGTATGATCCGGTCACTTTAATGCAGGAAACGAAAGTCACTCTTTGTAAAATTTCAGCCGCGTAAGTTGGGAGTATCGAAAATGGCGAATATGAAATTTCTTTGTGATACAAAGCGTTGTATTGACTGTAACGGGTGTGTCACTGCATGTAAAAATGCGAATTCTGAAGCGGTTGTCTGGGGGATACAGCGGCGTCGAGTGGTTACTTTAAATGAAGGAGAGCCAGGCGAAAATTCTGTTTCTGTTGCTTGTATGCACTGTGCGGATGCCCCTTGTATGGCTGTATGTCCTGTTGATTGTTTTTATAGAACAGACGATGGAATTGTTTTGCATAACAAAGAAACGTGTATTGGATGCGGGTATTGCTTGTTTGCTTGTCCATTCGGCGCTCCGCAATTTCCGAGCACAGGGGCGTTTAATTCTCGAGGTAAAATGGACAAATGTACATTTTGTGCTGGAGGACCCGCGCCTGACGGATCAGAATTAGAGCGTGAACTTTATGGCGTAAACCGTATTGCGGAAGGGAAATTGCCTCTTTGTGCTGAGATGTGTTCTACCAAAGCATTGCTTGCAGGAGATGCTGCAAAAATTTCTAATATTTTTCGTCAACGCGTGGTTGAAAGAGGTGCACAAGGCGCCGGTTGGACTGACGGTGATGCATTGGCATTTGATGCAACAAAAAGCTAAAAATAATAAAACAGGCAAGGGCTGATTCTTGTTGTGTTTGGAGGCGATATGTTAAAAATTTGGCTTATTAACCCCCTTATGATCCAACGCTATTTTCTTAATTTGGGGTTCGGTAGCCTGATACTGCTCTTTTTTTTAGTGCTGCCTATTCCTTTGAATGCAGAGGGTATAAAAACCCTGCCAATACAAGAAATACAGCAAAGGTCTGGGGCTGATTTTTGGCGTCAAATTCATGATGGAGAAAAAGGCAACACCTCATCAATGGGGCTTGGGCAAGATCAGCTTATCAATGTTCATGGGCAGTGGTGGCGCGAAGTTAGAAATCAATGGGTGAGTCCTTTAGGTTTAACCTTTCTCGCTTCTTCTGTGGGAGGGATTTTTTTGTTTTACTTGTGGGCTGGAAGAGCGGAATTAATAAATGAGAGGACGGGTAAGAAAATAATGCGTTGGACGCCATTTGAACGTGCAATGCATTGGTTTACCGCCATCTTATTTATTCTTCTCGGGATTTCTGGTCTTTTGCTTCTTTATGGAAAACATTTCGTCATGCCCTTGATGTCTTCTTCTTATTGGGGAGCTTTAATGCTGACGGTAAAAATATCCCATAATTATTTGGGGCCTCTTTTTATTGCCTCTCTTTTATGCATGTTAATAAAATGGTTTAAAAATAATATCTTTAATAAAACAGATATCGAATGGTTTAGACAAGGAGGTGGTGTTTTACCGAATGGGAAACACCCTGATGCTGGGTTTTGTAATGGAGGAGAAAAAATCTGGTTTTGGTTGATAGCGACGATGGGGATCTTGGTCTGTATCACGGGATTGATCATGGATTTCCCTCTTTTTGGTCAATCTCGTGAGCTGATGCAAATAGCAAACATTATTCATGGATTGAGTTCTTTGATGCTCATTGCCGCATCGTTTGGACATATCTATATCGGGACGCTAGGTACTGAAGGGGCTTTAGAGGGGATGACAACCGGATATGTTGATGAAAGTTGGGTGAAACAACACCATAAACTTTGGTATGATGAGTTAAACGAAAGGCTGATTCAACCGACTAGAGATAAGAAAAAAAATAAAAAAATTAAATAAGAATATATTTTTTTTCCTCTTTGGCCGCTTTGTTTAAAGAGTGATGGTCATATTCAAATTGCTAGATCTCAACAATAACCGACACACGATTACCTTTTAAACATTCCAAGGGATCCAGATAATTTAACGTTTTTCTGGGTCTCATATTTATCATAAATTTAACGTCTTTAATTTTTTTATCCGAAATTCCAGCTATTTTCATTCCTTTTGGCAAAGAAGCGTCTGAGTAGGCCATTTGTGTTTTGATTCAAGCATCAAATACATGAATGATATGGTTTTGAAAAGAATGTATCCTATTTTAAATGTTTTTTTATATCTTCATGTCCTGTAAATTCCCCTCCATTATTAAAGGTGATGTTATGACACAGTGATTTAAAGGGGATCATCATTTCCTTTATGGTCTTGCTCACTTCTTTTTTTTTGGATTTTGTTCTGCGCACAACCAATAGTTTCGTCACACGTTCGACGAGCGTAACAAAATATCTATCTTGCCTTAGACTGTCTCTGCTTCCCCTTTCCCTTTCCCTTTCCAAGGCCCACCTTTGTTTTTTCATCTACAAAAGCAGAACGCTCTTTAATATCGACACGATGAGGGATGTGCTTAACCCCTGTGCGTGACACTGGTGCAGCGAAGCTCTAATACCAATACATCTAAACATATGCGTTGATATACATGGCAAAACCATTTAAATGGAGGTTTAAAGGCCGAGTATTGCAAACAGAAAGTGTTCCTGTATAAACGCTTAGCTGCACTAGTGCAGCTAAGCTCAAATACCCATACAACTTAAAAATATGCAGAAGGCATTTATATGGACTTACACAAGCCGAATATTGCAACTCTAATGTGCTTGCGTATAAACGCTTAGCTGCACTAGGTGAAAAATTTGCATTTCAATTTTAATTTCAA
>CAMRBZ010000029.1 GCA_947040595.1 uncultured Enterovibrio sp.
GGCTTCACGGCTTCACGGCTTCACGGCTTCACGGCTTCACGGCTTCACGGCTTCACGGCTTCAAAGATGACAAGTCCATTCAAATAAACAAGGCGCCAAAAATAAATCTTATCGTTAAGACAATGAAACCTAAGTCGTTAATAATAAAGAATAAATGTGTTATCTTTTTGATCAAGATCATCTATTCAAACTTTATTTATTACTCAAAATTGAAACCTGATATGCCTAAACCAAAAAACGAGGCATTCTGGATTTCGTTCAGGAAAACGAGAAAAACAAAATTGAAACAAAAAAGAGGCAAGCGTGTCACAGCGGGTCTCGTAAATGAGATTTTGTTTGTATTTTCTTTCAGATGCCTAAAAATCGTTCTAACATAAATATGAATTGAATCACACATCATCAGGAGAAATACAAATGAAGTTATTGAGCACAATGATAGCCACACTCGCATTAACCGCTTCACTCAGCTTTTCAGTACAAGCCAACAATCAATCAGGATGGGCAACCGAAGCGGGGCCACTTGTGACCTGCAATTATGCTGATGGGACATCAAACTATCTCCCTAGCATGCTTTGCAAAAAAGGCGGTGGTACCTTCAATCGCAATTAATTCCCCTTTTAAAATGAAAAGAGTGCCCTCTTGATCGTCGGCACTCTTTTTCATTTTTTCATCCCTGTAAACACTGAAAAATTTTATATCGCCAAGAAAATGAAAACGGCTTGGGGATTAAAAAAACCATTTTGTGAAATGGCTTCAGTCACTTGCCGCCGACACGCAACGTCAAGTCTCTTCGGTATATCGGTTATTTTTACAAGCTAAGAATGATCAAATATTGACAGGAAGGAGGTATTTAAACCTTCACGTTTTTAACCGCCCAACGTAAAAATGCTTTTTTCTCTTCTGAGTCCATTCTTAAAAAATCGGCCTTCATTAAAATCAAGCTATTTTCAGCGCTGCCTTTTGCTGGATGATTCGATGTTTGTTTTATGACGACTTGAGGTTGAATGGGAACAACAGGAGAAGAAACAGCCACAGTGGCAAGCGTCGCTGAAACAGGAAGCACCTCTTTGGCAATAAAAGAAGGATCTGTTTTTTTGGACGCAATAACTAAATTATGTTTTCGATTAAATTTTATCAATTCTTTTTCGTAATTTCTCATCATCCCACTGCCTGCTGGCAATATTGCTTGGTTCGAAGCCAAAAGGGTGCCGGCTTCATTGTTCAAAATGAAAGACGGATTTTTCTTAAAATCATTCACTTGACGTAGTGAGAAAATAATTTTTTTCGGCTCTATTGTGAGCTCTTCATTGCTTGCATCAAAGGTAATAACCAAAGGGTCTGTTTTAAATTTTTCAAAATCAGCCCCACTTTCAATCAATTTAGAAACCCGAATAAGCAATTGGTTTGTTCCATCTTCCAATGTCATCTTTTGTTTTGAGGTTAAACTCATCGGCAAGGCTTCCCCATTGATGGCCAACACTTCGATGTCTTTATGCAAAGACACATTCACCTGTGCGAACGTAAAAAATGGGAGCATCGCCCCCAATAAAAAAATGGATTGAATCAACGACTTCATACTGCCTCCAATAAAAAAGCGAGCGTCAAGAGACGCTCGCATAAATAATACAACAAGGAGAATACAACTTAGATGTAGTATTCAGCACCAATCAAGATGTTTGTTCCATCACCTGTTTCGTCATTGCCTTTGTAATCATATGAACGCACATCCATGTACAAATAGGTGCTTGGCAATAGATAACCTAAGCGGCCTGTGATGGCGGTTGATTTGTCGCTTGCCTTAGACAATTTAGAGTCTGTTGTAGCAGAATAACCGGCTTTAAGAACCCAAGTGCCATTGATGACATATTGTGCAGTTGCAGAATATGCATCTTGGTCATTTTTCTCAGCTCCTACATTGTTTTCCATGGATTTCCACGCGGCTGTTAAAGTCACGTCGCCTAGGAACACACTACCACCGAGGATGCCGTAAGACACATCGCCCATTTGTTTGTTGACTTGAGCTGGAGTCAGAACAGGTTTACCTGTTGCAGGATCGAAAGTGTAAGAAGCGTCTGTATTGACCGTATACCCTTTTTGATCGTAGAAACCCGCATGGACAGAGAACATCTCTTGGGTATAAGAACCCGCAATACTCATTACCAATGCATCCGTCGTCGTGCCCATGCCACTTAAGGTTGCTTGAACGTTAAAGCCACCCCATGTTGGAGAGTCATAACGGAAATTGTTGTCTGCACGGTCTTCAAAAGTCGCACCAATGGTGTTGTGCCAATCAAACACATTGCCTAGACCTGGGTTTGAGTGCGGCCAGTCAACATAGTTATATGCAGCAACCAATTGACGACCGAATTTGAAAGAACCGATTCCATCAAAATCCAAACCGAGGAAAGTGTCACGCATACCCAATGCACCGTATTCGGTGTGGTTTGTGTCGCCACTTTCAATTTGCCAAACGAAATCAGGTGCAAAAGTTTCAAATTCAACGCGACCACGGAAACCGATACGTGACTCTATAACAGCTTGCACTGCAGAATCACCCACTTTTGGATTCACAAAATGCATAAAGCCGGCAGCTTGTCCATAAAGTTGAACGGCTTCACCCATTAAATCAACGGCTGCATTTGCAGAGCCTGAAACGCCAGCAAAAGCAATTGCAGCGCCTAACATTGAACGTTTAAACATTTTTTCCATGGAAAATAACTCCTAAAAGATATTTTTTAATTTACAGTCATCACTCAAGTGTTGGCCGCCGAAGCAATGACTCTACTTTAATTAATTAAAGCGATCGTTCATCGCATTAGAATATACTCTATCAATTGAACGAACCCTCAATCGATATATATAGATTACTTCTCCTTTAAAAAACATCAATCATTACTTGATTAATCATTTTAATTTTATGACTTGGTGCAAATTTCAAGTCAGTATTCCACCGCGATCACATTTTTATAAAAACAAGGGCGTATATATTTATACTCATTTAAAATCAACAAGTTACAAGCCGCGCATTGCTTTTTATATTTAATTCAGTCCATCCAAGCAGGAAATGAAAAAGAATTAAAATATATAAACAAAAGAAGAAAAATGATTAATTTCCGTGTCTTTTAACCTCAAAAATACAAGCCAATTTTAACGTTAAAATTTATAGGTAATTTTATTTCAACATTGTAAAATTTAATATTGTGAAATTCAATCTTATTCATCCTCGATGCTGTATTTAAAATAAATATTTTTTTATTTTATCTTGGTGAAATTAAAATAAAACAATCGCTCTTGTCACACTTTTATAAAAAGATAAGGGGAGAATTGCCAAGCATGTCATATTTTCAGTTTTTTTATGCAAAGCGCCCGCCACGATCGCGATATTTTAACGCTCAAAAGAAAGCCTCTTTTACTCTCAAAGAGAGGCTTTACCCGTCACCTTTGAAGCTGCGTGGGTGTTGGCTAGGCTCATTCAGCCCAATCACAGCATCCCTCTGTGCTCAGGTGTTTCACTCGCTTGCTGCCTACAGGCAACGTCAAGTATCTTGGGTATCTCGGGTTTTACTGTGTAATCGTCTTTGACGATCAGGGCGCCGCACTGCACTTTTCAAAGCGCAAGCAAATCGCCCATCGATGACTGTCGCCTTTGAATAAGCGCTTCTCGCTCAAAGCCCCATCACATAAAAAAACTATTTTCTGGGGCTTTTCGTCCTTGGGGCCTACCCGCCTTTTCAAATAGCGTGAGGCTCTGATGAAAAGAAGGCCATCATTTCTTCTTCATCAAGGATTTTGACCCCTAACTGCTCTGCTTTTGTGCGTTTCGAACCCGCCGCCGCACCCGCAATTAAGATATCCGTTTTTGAAGAAACACTGCCCGTCACTTTTGCCCCTAAGCCTTCAAGGGCTTGTTTGGCATCTGTTCGAGACATCACTGAAAACGTTCCGGTAAGTACAATCACTTTCCCCTGCAAGAGGCCGACCTCATTTTCGTTGCGCGTTACAGGGTGAGGCCAATGAATGCCCGCCGCCAACAAAGCATCCATCACCTCGTTGTTTTGGGTTTGCTTAAAAAATGCAAGTAAATGCTCTGCCACAACCTTACCCACATCTTGAACCTCAATCAATTGTTCATGGTTTGCATGCCGTAAAGCCTCAAGAGTCACAAAATGTTGCGCTAAATGACGGGCTGTGACTTCCCCCACTTCTCGAATTCCGAGTGAGTAAATAAAGCGTGAAAAGGTAGTTTCTTTTGACTTTTGAAGGGCATTATATAAATTTTGTGCCGATTTGGGGCCCATTCTCTCAACGAGGGTCATGCTCCCAGGGCTTAACTTAAAGAGATCAGCTGGAGTTTGAATCAATTCTTTTTCAATCAGTTGCTCAACTATTTTGTCCCCTAATCCGTCAATATCGAACGCTTTACGGGATGAAAAATGCTTCACGGCTTCTTTTCTTTGCGCAGGACAAATCAAGCCTGCAGTGCAACGAACAGCCGCTTCACCTTCTATACGTTCAAGAGGCAAGCCGCATGCAGGACAAGAAGAAGGAAAAAAAACATCGCGCGCATTTTCAGGGCGAAGACGTTCAATCACACTGACAATCTGAGGGATCACATCCCCTGCGCGACGAACCACCACGGTATCGCCAATTTTTACATTCAAACGTGCAATTTCATCCGCATTGTGAAGAGAGGCATTTGAAACCGTAACCCCCCCTACAAAAACAGGTTCAAGCTTGGCAACAGGCGTGATTGTTCCCGTCCTTCCCACTTGAAAATCAACCTGTAAAAGAGCCGTCATTTCTTCTTGAGCGGGGAATTTATAAGCGACAGCCCAACGTGGCGCTCGGGCAACAAATCCCAGGGTATTTTGAATATCAATCTCATCGACTTTGATCACAACACCGTCAATTTCATAAGGCAAAGCATTGCGACGATTTAAAATATCCTGATAGTAAGTCATCACATTTTGAAGACCCGAAACGGCTTTAACTTCTTTGCTTAAAGGCAAACCCCATGATTTTAAAGCCTCTAATCGCGCGATATGCGAGGTCCCAAAAGGAGAAGACATGATCCCAACGGAATAGGCATAAAAAGCAAGTGGACGCGTCGCTGTGATTTTCGAGTCTAATTGGCGAAGGCTGCCTGCCGCCGCGTTTCGTGGATTCACAAAGGGTTTTAAATCTTTTTTCAGGTTTTGTTTATTGAGTTGTTCAAAACCGGCTTTAGGCATCACCACTTCACCACGCACCTCTAACCGCACAGGCCAATCCGTTCCCATTAAAGTCAAAGGCACATTACGAATGGTCCGCACATTACGTGTAATATTTTCACCACGAACCCCATCACCCCGTGTGGCCGCTTGGACCAAAATCCCCTTTTCATAGATTAAACTGACCGCCAAACCGTCCAACTTGGGCTCGCAGCAGTAAATCAGGGGGGACTGTCGAGGATCTTTGTCTTTTATGCGTTTTTCAAACCCTTCTAAATCCTCATCCGTAAAGGCATTATCCAATGACAGCATGGGCATTTCGTGGGCCACGCTTTCAAAAGCCGCCAAAGACAAAGAGCCAACCCGCTGAGTCGGTGAGTCCTCACTTACCCACTCAGGATGCGCGCTTTCAATCTCCAATAAAGAGTGCATTAATCGGTCATATTCTGAGTCTGGTATTTCGGGCTTGTCTTCTGAATGATATAGATACGCGTGATGATTGATGGTCTTTTTAAGGTCGTTAAGTTGTTGCAAAATGTCGCTTGTCATCAAGATCCCCTGTCGAGTCATTCTCACTCGCCAAAACGAATTTGAATTTCGAAAGAAATAAATTTACGCGAGTATACCCCTTGAATTTAAGAGGATCAGCTCCTTTTGAATGGATTTTTATGCACTTTGTACCAGAAACAAGAGATAAACACGGGGAAAGGAAGAGAAAAAAATACCCCAAACGGGGTATTTTTAGTGGTTATTCAAAAATATGAAACTGTTTAATTTCTTCTCGATAATCATCCAAACGTTTAGGGGTCAACATGGCACGATTTTCATCGGTCACTAATCCGCCCAATTGATCAGCTACTTGCTGAGCTGTTTGTAACATCAATTTGAAATTTTGCTCTGCCTCACCGTGGCAAGGCAAGGTCATAAAAAAGGTCACACCTGGCGTCGTAAATTGATGAATTGTCGCCAAAGGAAAGCTACCTGGATTGTACATATTGGCAGCGCTGAACAAGACTTTTCCCGTACCCGCAAGGTCTGCATGACGATGGAATATATCCATTTCACCATAAAGCATTCCATATTGCTCAAGAAAATTAAGTAATTCAGGGCCATCAAACTCAAGATTATTTCTTGCTTGAACATTGATAATAATGAGGTGCTGCTGGATTTCTGGCGGCTTTTCTGGAAAAACTTCATCATCCACTTTGGCCATAGCAGAGCTCATCGGAACATCAAAATCATTTATGTCATTTTTGTCAAAAGCAGACATGATTTCAGGTTCTATTTCGTCAAGAACGTCTTTTTTATTTTCGATGTGCTCTGTTGCAATCGAAATAAAATCAGGATGATTTTCATCCCTCGTCAGGTATTCTTTTTCATTTTGTTTAGTCACTTCGTCTACTTGAGCAAACAAAGGATCATCAATACTGTCCGAAAAATCGAGTTCGGGTTCTTTTCTCTCAAAATGAGCAGGTTCTTCATTCATGCCTGTTTTAATCACACGCACGCTTCCAATTCCATCTTGATCAAAACCGGTATTGTCTATTTTCCTTAATTTACCCATCGGTTTTTCAGCAAACTTAACAGGCTTTTCTTTTTTACTGCTCCAAAGCCCATGGAGCAAAAGGGCAGCGATAGCCACCGCTCCCAATACGATTAAAACAAGGCGCAATTCCTGCATCACGAAATCTCAGCATTTATCCAATGAATGACAAGCTATAAAACGTATCTAAGCATCTTGTCACCACTTTTGGCAATATCACGTTTTCAATTTACGGAGTAATGTACCAAAAAGTATGTAACCTTAGAGACGTATTCCAAACGAAACCCTTTACATCATCGTCTCTTGCATATCATTTTAAATCGTTTTTACACAAGAACAAAAGACGACTTTTATATCAGATTGCCAATGTTGCTAAAATCGTTACCATTAAATCATTCTAAAACCCACTCAAGATGCAACTTCAAAGCACTCGCTCATCCACAAAGAAAGAATGAGTACACACTTACACAGGAAAACACATGACCCAAAAAAAACCACTTTCTGGCGCGGGCTATTTTTTTCAAGGATTCTCCCTCGCCTTCACGCCCGGCATTCGTCGATTTGTCGTCATCCCGTTGTTTGTTAATTTAATCTTAATGGGGGTATTGTTCACCTTCACACTCAGTCAACTTCATCATTGGATTAATCACTGGTTGGCTTTTATTCCCCAATGGTTAAGCTGGCTGTCTTATCTTCTATGGCCTTTGCTCGGCATCGGTATTTTAATCATTTGCTCTTATTTTTTCAGTACCCTCGCCAATTGGATTGCCGCTCCTTTTAATGGCCTGCTCAGTGAACATCTGGAAGCAAAATTAACAGGTCAAACACCGCCAGACGAAGGCATTATGGACGCGGTCAAAGATCTTCCCCGCGTCTTCAAACGAGAAGTTCAAAAATTAGGGTATTACCTTCCAAAAGCCCTTGGCCTTTTGTTGCTGCTTTGGATCCCTCTCATCGGGCAAACCTTGGGGCCTTTACTGTGGTTTTTATTCAGTGCCTGGATGATGGGGATCCAATACTGTGATTACCCTTTCGATAATCATCGCGTTAACTTTCTAAATATGAAAGAAACATTACGCAAAAACAAAGGCTTAACAACAAGTTTCGGCGGCATTGTGATGTTTTTTACTCTCACCCCTTTTCTTAACTTGTTTGTCATGCCTGTCGCCGTCTGCGGTGCCACAGCCATGTGGGTCGATAAATACAAAACGCAACTAGGACGGTATTAATCAACCCGTCGCCTTTGAGGTGCCCCTTGGTTGGCGACGCACTCAAACCCAATCACTGAGTCTATGTACATGGGCTCGCTTACAGGACACTTCGCAGCCTCTTCAAATATTTTGGGTACGCCTCTTTGATTAAAAGACGAGGCGCTTCGCGTCCCTCTCTTTTTTTTCATCGAGATTAAAAGGCACTCACTTTAACATAAATATTTCTAACATCATTCTCTTCATTGTTTCTCTTTTAATTATTCAACGGCGAGAAACAAAAAACGCTTAAATCATTTTTTTTCACTCGACAAAAATCACCCTTCATGCTGAATGAAATGTAAAACGTATTCACTTATAGTTAAGAATTCCAGAATCCCCTGTTATCCCATATAATCCTCAATGTAACGAATTAAAACAATACGATATGACTGAAATAACCATCTAAAATAAAAAAACTTCTTCTTTTTAATCTCAAATAATAAAGGCGTGAAAAAATGGGTATCATTTACGAAGACAATTCAATGACGATCGGAAAGACTCCCCTTGTTCGTTTAAACCGAATTTCAAACGGAAACATCTTGGCAAAAATCGAATCACGCAATCCCAGTTTTAGTGTGAAGTGCCGGATTGCTGCCAGCATGGTTTGGGACGCCGAAAAAAAAGGCCTTTTAACCCATGACATTCATTTGGTTGAACCTACCAGTGGAAATACCGGTATCGCACTCGCTTATGTAGCGGCTGCCCGAGGTTATAAATTAACGCTCACCATGCCTGAGTCTATGAGCCTTGAGCGCAGAAAACTTCTCAAAGCATTGGGGGCCACATTGGTGCTCACCGACGCCGCCAAAGGCATGAAAGGCGCCATTGAAAAAGCAGAAGAAATCTGCGCGCAAGAACCTGAAAAACATTTGTTATTACAACAATTCGATAATCCGGCAAACCCCTATATCCATGAAAAAACAACGGGGCCAGAAATTTGGGAAGACACAGAAGGAAAAATCGATGTTTTCGTTTCCGGTGTCGGGACCGGTGGAACCTTGACGGGCGTCAGCCGATACATCAAAAACACCCAAGGAAAAGCCATTACAAGCGTTGCGGTTGAACCTTCAGAGTCTCCCGTTATCACTCAAGTTCTTTCTAACCTTGAAATTAAACCTGCCCCCCATAAGATTCAAGGAATTGGTGCAGGCTTTATTCCTAAAAATCTCGATCTTTCTTTGATTGACAACGTCGTTCAAGTTTCATCAGAAGACGCCATCGCAATGGCACACCGTTTAATGAAAGAAGAAGGGATCCTTGCGGGTATTTCTTCTGGCGCGGCGGTCGTTGCCGCGAATAGAATTTCTGAAATGCCAGAATTCAAAGATAAATTAATCGTTGTTGTTTTACCGAGTTCTGGAGAACGTTACCTTTCTACAGCGCTTTTTAATGGTATTTTCACAGACCTTGAAATAACGCAATAAAAATACTCCAAAACAACACCCCCACCGCGGAATAAAATAAAAAAGCCCTTAATGGGCTTTTTTATTTGATTTTTTCTTCTTGCTCTAGTAAAAACGCATCGCATTTATTTTTTGCGATTTAATGTCAATTAAATGGAAAAAACATGAAAAATTGACGCAGATTAAACAAAAAATAATAATTTTTAGTTAGTTTACCGTCTGCTGATAGCCAAAATGCTCTGATCACATTAAGCTGTCAGCCAAATTAATATATAAAACTTTAAAGAAGTCTCGCTTCGGGGTAAAACATGTATCAAAAGCAAGTAGAAATCACAGCTGAAAATGGTCTTCACACACGTCCTGCAGCACAATTTGTTAAAGAAGCAAAAAGTTTCGATGCTAAAATCACGGTCGAATCTTCAGGAAAAGAAGCAAGTGCAACGAGCCTTTTTAAACTGCAAACTTTAGGACTCACAAAAGGCACGCTTGTGACAATCAAAGCAGAAGGCGCACAGGCTCAAGAAGCCGTTGATCACCTTGTAAAACTAATGGATGAGCTGAAATAACCTTCACTTTATTTATATTTGTTATTTAATTCTACCCATTTAGGATAAAGCTATGATTTCAGGTATTCTGGCGTCTCCTGGTGTTGCTTTTGGAAAAGCATTACTACTTCAAGAAGACGAAATCGTCATCAATAAAAATCCACTTCCAGCAAACAAGCTTGACGCGGAAATCGCTCGTCTCTTTGATGCACGCGAAAAATCAAAAGAGCAACTTGAAGCGATAAAAGAAAAAGCGCGTGTTACTTTCGGTGAAGAGAAAGAAGCCATCTTTGAAGGGCACATCATGTTGCTCGAAGATGAAGAGCTAGAAGAAGAAATCATAGCTTTCATTAAAGACAACAACGCCTCAGCTGAATACGCAATTTACAGTGTTATAGAAGAGCAAGCCGTCACGCTTGAATCTCTTGAAGATGAATATTTAAAAGAGCGCGCAGCAGACATCCGCGATATTGGATCTCGTTTTGTCAAAAATGCCCTTGGCGTTTTGCCGATTTCTTTGAGCACGATAAACGAAGAAGTGATCTTGGTTGCCAATGATCTCACCCCGTCAGAAACAGCGCAAATCAACCTTGATTTTGTGCTTGGATTTGTAACCGATATCGGTGGGCGCACCTCACACACCTCCATTATGGCCCGCTCTTTAGAATTGCCCGCCATTGTGGGCACCAACAAAATCACTCAGCTTGTAAAACAAGGTGATACCTTGATTTTGGACGCGATTAATAATCAAGTCATTATTAATCCAAGCGAAGAAGAATTAAACAAATTCAAAGCGATACGCGACAATTTTTTTGCTGAAAAAGAAGAATTAACCAAGCTTAAAGAATTGCCCGCCATCACACTTGACGGTCACAAAGTGGAAGTTTGCGGTAACATCGGCACATTAAAAGACTGTGAAGGGGTGACACGCAATGGCGCGGAAGGCGTCGGCTTGTACCGTACAGAATTTCTCTTTATGGACCGTGAGCAACTTCCAACAGAAGAAGAGCAATACAAAGCCTATAAAGATGTCGCCCTTGCAATAGACGGCCACGCAGTCATTATTCGCACCATGGACATCGGGGGAGACAAAGATCTTCCTTATATGGACTTGCCAAAAGAAATGAACCCTTTCTTGGGTTGGCGAGCCATTCGCATCAGCTTGGATCGTCGTGATATTTTACGCGACCAACTGCGCGCTATTTTGCGCGCATCAGCGCACGGTAAATTACGCGTGATGTTCCCGATGATCATCTCCGTGGAAGAAATCCGAACGCTAAAAGAAGCGATAAACGAATACAAAGCGCAACTGCGCGCCGAACATATCGCGTTTGACGAGAAGATCGAAATCGGTGTGATGGTTGAAACACCAGCTGCGGCCGCCATTGCGCATCATCTTGCAAAAGAAGTGGATTTCTTCAGTATTGGAACAAACGATTTAACCCAGTACACACTGGCGGTTGACCGTGGCAATGAATTGATTTCTCATCTTTATAACCCTCTCTCTCCAGCGGTTCTTACTGTGATCAAGCAAGTAATTGATGCTTCACACAAAGAAGGTAAATGGACAGGGATGTGTGGAGAACTTGCGGGTGACGAACGCGCCACCCTTCTTCTATTAGGAATGGGTCTGGATGAATTCAGCATGAGCCCAATCTCAATACCCCTCATCAAGAAAATAATTAGAAACGTTCATTTTTCTGATGTAAAAGAAATGGCAACACGCGCGCTGGCGATGCCAACCGCCAATGAAATTACTGCACATGTAGATCAATTTATTGCGAGCCAATCCTCGACAATAAAACATTCATAACGCTTAGGAGCAAACACTATGGGTCTGTTCGACAAACTAAAGAAGCTTGTTTCTGATGACAGCAACAATGCCGAAACAATTGAAATTATCGCCCCTTTATCTGGTGAAATCGTCAACATTGAAGACGTGCCAGATGTTGTTTTCGCAGAAAAGATTGTGGGTGACGGCATCGCTATCAAACCGACAGGAAACATGATGGTCGCCCCAGTCAATGGCACCATCGGTAAAATCTTCGAAACCAACCATGCCTTTTCTATCGAATCAGAAAACGGCATTGAACTTTTTGTTCACTTTGGTATTGATACCGTGGAATTAAAAGGCCAAGGCTTTACACGTATCGCAAAAGAAGGCCAAACAGTTAAAATCGGCGACCCAATCATAGAGTTTGATCTTGCGTTTTTAGAAGAAAAAGCAAAATCGACACTGACGCCTGTGGTTATTTCTAATATGGACGAACTCAAAGAGCTAATCAAGCACTCTGGTACAGTCGTTGTGGCTGAGACTCCGGTTATTAGCATCAAAAAATAACCTTTTTTAAGATAAAAAAACGCAGATTATATTCTGCGTTTTTTTGTCTTATATCCAGCCCCGTCATATTTTAATATTCCGTCGTTCTTCTCGCTTGAAATAACCCACATCTCCCTCACTTTTATACCCGTCGGCTTTATACCCGTCGCCTTTGAAGCTGCGTGGGTGTTGGCTACGCTCATTTAACCCAATCACACAGTAGAACTATGCTCAGGGGCTTCATTCGCTTGCCCCCTACAGGCATCTTTAATTCCTTTGGGTATATAAACTTAACATTTAACGCCGCTCTTTTTTCCTTCAATTAAAGGTTGATTTCATTTTGAATTTATTAAATCATTTTTTTCGATGTGTCGTCATTTATATTTAAACTCATTCATGAAGAATCAAGTTTAAATTAAACGCAAATCATTAAAAATATATAAATGGCACACCAAGATTGCACCTTCATTTTTAAAACGATGCATTCGGATCGCTTAATGAAAGGAGTAAGAATTTACACAGAACCTGCCTGTCCAATTCTTACTCTGTGCATTTAAACATGCAGCTTGACGAAAAATAAACCATGCCAATAAAAAGAATATCTTATTGGCATGGGTAAGCGCAGCCCAGCATCGTTAAAAGACACAAAACAGCGTCATTAATAAATAAAGACGGCCCCAGAATTAAGGGCTGATCTTTCAAAACTTTCAGCATTAATCCCATAAGCTGCAGAGGCATCACCGCTTGCACCAATGGCCAGGACTTTACCATTTGAACTTTGCGTCACAGCCCCTCCAAATAAATCGGAATGTTGTGGGCTTTTAGATTTTACATAGGCGTGTTGTTCCCAATGATTGCCATTGAATTTGAAAACATACATGGCACCTGCGTTTTGCTGGGAATTGTCTAATTCATCCCCCCCAATCAAGCCTGCACCCGAGGACTCCCCTCGCGCCCCAACCAACAAGGAATGACCGTCTGCCGACAAAGACACATCAGAGCCAAATTTATCATTCAAGGCCGTATTTGATGCTTTTAAATAGGCTTGTTGCTCCCAAAATGTATCTTTATAATCAAATACATATACGGCACCAGACGCGTTCGCTTCCGTGTTAAATGGATTGCCATTTTCACCCGTCGCATTTGAACTCTCCCCCACAGAGCCCACAACCAAACGATTTCCATTTGAACTGAAAGCCAGAGCCGATCCGAACAAGGCATCACTTTTTGAATTAAAGGCTTTTAAATAGGATTGGAAAGACCAGGTTAGGCCATCATTTCGATACACATACACCGCGCCCGATTTCGGCGCGGCATTGTTTAAGCCGTTCGAATCGATCCCTTTTCCGTCAGAACTTTCTCCTAAGGCGCCCACTGCAAAGGTTTTCCCATCAGCACTTAAGGAAACACGCTCGCCAAAGGTGTCTTGTGTGTCTGTATTAGACGCTTTAATGTAAGCCTCTTGTGTCCAACGTCCTGCGTTTAAACGAAATAAATAGGCCGCCCCCGAGTCGATGCTATTTTCATTTATTTGCTCAAGCTCGGTATTAACACCCATCAAGTCCGAATCTTCACCCGGGGCCCCGACAAGAAGAACATTCCCTTGCGCATTCAAAGCAAGCGATGTTCCAAAACGATCATCGTTTTGTGCGTTTGAGGCTTTCATAAAGGCCGTTTCTTGCCAGCCACTTTCTTTATTGAAATGGTACACATAAGCCGCTCCAGACAGGGCTGCTAAATCATTATTGATAGAGGTATAGTTGACGCCCGTTGCGTTTGAAGACTCGCCTTTCGCACCCACAACCAAGGTGTTGCCATCTGAACTCAATGAAACAGAGGAGCCAAAATGATCATTGGCTCCAGGATTAGAGGATTTAATAAAGGCTTCTTCTACCCAAAAAAGGCCGTTAAACCGATAAACATAGACAGCACCAGAAGAGGAAAATAGATGATTGGATGATGTGTCTTCGGCTCCTTGAGGATCAGAGCTTTCGTTTATTGCACCCACAGCCAAGGTATTTCCATCTCCACTCAATACAAGTGAATAACCAAACATATTTCCTGATTTAGAATTGGCTGCTTTTACATGTTGAATTAATGCTTCAAGGGCCTCAGGAGGGATCCTCATTTCATTGCTCTTTCCTATCGAAACCTCATCTCTTGCTAAAATAAAGTAATCTTTATCATGTTGTTCAATAAAGGACTCTAATTTTACGCGTGCTTCATTGACGTCTGTTACATCCGCAAGTGAATAACAGTCATTTTCTTTTGTTTCGTCTTTAATACAAATGGAATAGCGTCGGCCTTCGGTCTCACCATCCCATGAAAACAAAAGGTTCTCTTTTTGTGCGGCTTCCTGTGAACTTGCAATGCCCGTCAAATTAAACTCTGAAATCCCCTGCTTAAATTGGCAACCGAACAAGGCCCCAGATAATAAAAACAATGAAAAATACCGCATAGCACCCTCAACTCAAACTCAAAATAAATCATTTTCCAACAGCATTCGTCAGAAAGAACATAATACAAACAAGGTGCAAGACCTTTCTATACCCCGTTGGCTTTGAAGCGGCGTAGGTGTTGGCTACACACCACTTCAATTACTTTTGGTATATTCATCAGGACTAAAAACAACAGGACACATAATTTGGAAAAATATAAACGATAAATAATCGTTATTTTAAATAATTAATTTAGATCCTTTTTCATTCGATGACTCGCCACTAAAAAAACAAAATACATCTTCTATTTAGAATCGGAATATAAACTTCATTTTCACATCAAAAACTTTAACAATGTGCATTCAATTCATTTTTAGATGGGGGCGAAATTTATTTTTGTACGAGAATAAAATCAAGTGAAATAAGATAAAATATAACGAAAGCCTCTTGTGCGTTATATTAATGTGCAATGTACCAGAAAAGAACAAGAAGAGCGCCTCATAACTTAGCGTAATTTTAACAAAAAAGATCCCGATATAGCCAAGACACTTGAAAATGCGTGTCGGCGGCAAACGAGTGAAGGCCCTGAGCATAGATGGACTCTGTGATTGGCCTGAGCGAGAGCAGCCAACACCCACGCCGCTTCAAAGCCGACGGGTATATCAACAAAAATTGAAAATGCAGCCTGGAGCCTCATCAGCTAACAGGTTTAAGGGGTCTTGACGCGTAGACGTTGGGCTTTCATCCGACACCCAAGCAAAGTCCGTGAGAGACTCAAAAGCGAGCCCCTTTTTTGAATCGCAACCCTAAAGATGACGCCTTTCAAGATAAACGCCCAATCAGCGGACACCCAAAATACTTGAAGTGCCAGCTTTTTTTAAGAAGAAGCCTGTTTTGCTGTTGATCTTTATTTCAGACATTTAAATGGCGAGAAATGTTCAATTTTTATTCAAGTCATTTGTGCGCGGGGCTTGCCTTCAAAAAAGAAAATCCTTTAGCGCAAAAATCCAGACCTTGCCTAAAAAGATCGCCTAAACCAAACTTTTATTGAAATTGTTTCATTTCAGCCCACCGGAGGCATGCGCGAGCGCACCCTTTAATTCAAAATATATTCAGTAAAATAAGTAACATGCACACAATCACATTCTTTTTTGTAAAAATTTTCCATTATCCCCCCTTTCAAGATCCTCGTGACTTCATTTTATTGAAATAACGTGCCTCTTTTCCTTTTCTATTGCGTCATTTTTTCATTAGAAGAAGACGAAATAGAAAACATTCAGAGGAAAGACGAACCCGTTACACAAGAAAAAGAAGCATCAACACAAAAATGGATTTTTGAAAGCATGAGGATCATCCGATCTTTTAAGCGTACCCAAGAGATTTGAAAATGCGCCCTTGCGGCCTGTGAAGGAGATTCCTGAGGCTACACGGACTCGGAGATAGCACTTCGAAAGCCAAGCCAAGACCCGCGCAATTTCAAAGGTGAAGGGTATAAATTGCATTTAGGTTCGAGTAAGGAGTATTTATGACCCGCCACATTGTCGCCATCACCGCTTGCGCTGCTGGAATTGCCCACACCTACATGGCCGCTGAAGCTTTAGAGCAGGTGGGCCTTGAAGATGATTTTTTTATAAAGGTAGAAACCCAAGGCTCCATCGGAGCGCAAAACACCCTGACAGAGCAAGAAATTAAGGATGCCACCCTCGTCATTATCGCCTCTGACATTGAAATCGATTTATCGCGCTTTGCAGGTAAACGCCTTTATAAAACGCGCCCTAAAGCCGCCATTGTGGATCCTCGTGCCCTCATCGAAGAAGCGGAAGAAAAAGCCCTTGTTTTTGGTTCTAAAGGAACAAAAATTGGGAGCCTTACATTAGGAAAAACAACAGAAAACGGTTTTGTTCAACACATCATGAGCGGCATTTCTTACATGGTCCCCATGGTCATCGCCGCCGGCCTGCTTTTGGCCATTGCCAATGTTTACGCTTTTCAACGCGATGATCTTGGGCGCATGGTTTCATGGGGCTTTGATCAAAGCGACCCCATGGGGGATTTTATGTTTCATCTTTTTAAAGTCGGTCAAATCGGTTTTACCTTGATGATCCCCTTATTTGCAGGTTTTGTGGCCAATTCCATTGCAGACAGACCCGCCATTGCACCTGCCATGTTGGGGGCATACATGGCCAATGATCCCTCCTTTTTAGGGACCGATGCGGGAGGCGGCTTTTTATCGGCCATCTTAGTGGCCTTTTTAGTGGGGTATTTTGTAAAATACCTCAAGAAAATCTCTTGGCCAAAAATAATACAACCTCTTGTTCCTATTATGATAATCCCTCTTATTAGCACCTTCTTTATCACAGTGGTTGTTTTATACCTTATCGGTCATCCTATCGCAGAGGCAATGAACGCCACCTACGAAGGCTTAAATTGGCTTACCACACATTATTCCTCTTCCACCTTTATTATCGGAGCCATTATTGGCGCCATGATAGGGTTTGATTTTGGCGGCCCCATCAATAAAACGGCCCTGATTTTCGGAACGGCGGTTTGGACGGACACCGTCGCAAAATACGGCATTGAAGGGGCTAATTTTGTGCCCGGCACCGCAGCACAAGCGGCCATTTCTGTCGCCCCCCTTGGGATTTTCCTCGCCTCAAAACTCTTTCAAAATCGCTTCAGTGCCACAGAAAAAATTTCTGCCAATTCTGCCTTCGGAATGGGCATTGTGGGCGTCACAGAAGGAGCCATTCCTTTTGCCGCGGCAAACCCTCTGCAAATTATCACAGCAAGCGTTGCAGGCTCAGCGCTTGCAGGCGGATTAGTGGGCTATTTGGATGTGCGTTTTTACGGCGGAATTGGTTCTCCTTTGGGCACCTTTATCGGCTACATAGAGCAACCCATTCCTTTTGTGACTTGGATTGTCTGTACCTTCGCTGGAATTGCAACCACCGCTTTGATCATCGGTTTTTGGCGACGCCCTTCTGTTCAAAATGCCTCACAGCCCAATGAAGAAAAAGAAACACATGAAAATGAGCCAAAACTGACACAAGCCACCCCTATCACCCAATTTAATGGACCCGCATAATGCATCAGATCATTAACCAAGATCACATTCTCAATGACGCACATTCAACCACCCAAAAAGAGGTGTTTCACTTCATTGCAAACGCAGCCTATAAATTGGGCTTAGTGGACAGCGCACAAGCCTGTTCAGAAGGTTTACAAACAAGAGAAGATCATGACAGCACAGGCTTTTTATGTGGAATGGCCATCCCGCATTGCAAGTCAAGCCATGTCAAACAGTCGGCTATTTTTGTGGTGAGTTTTGAGCACCCTATTCCTTGGGAAACCATGGATGAAAGCCCTGTCAGCACGGTCATTTCACTCTTAATCCCAGAGTCGGGTTCAAAAGAGGCCCTGCACATGCTCAGTAAACTCTCACGGAGCATCATGAAACCCGACACACGCACGGCCTTGAAAGAAAAAGACACTCAAAAGGTTTTAGAAACGATTCATCACATTATTTCGTAAATTAAACGCGGACAGGTTCATGACAAAACAAGTGCATGTGATAGCCCACACTCATTGGGATTTTGAATGGTATTTTTCAGCTCACGAGTCTCTTATCCAATTGATTTATCATCTTGATGAAGTCATGGATGCCCTCGAAAAAGAAGAGGTTGAGACCTATTATCTCGATGGACAACTGAGCATTGTTGAAGACTATCTTCATGCCTGTCCGCAACAAAAAACACGTTTTTGCCATTTAGTGAAAGAGAAAAAACTCCTCATTGGCCCTTGGTATACCCAAACCTGCCAATTGATCATTGCCGGAGAGTCTATTGTACGTAACTTGCAGCTTGGCATTTCGCAAGCGCGGGCCTTGGGTGGATGTGAAATGCTGGGTTATGTCCCTGACTCTTTTGGTCAAAGCATGGACATGCCAAAAATTTACAAGGGGTTTGGCATTGAAAATACCGTGTTTTGGCGGGGATTATCTCAGGATGTATACCCCTATCGAGAAGGACTCTGGCAAAGCGAAGATGGAAGCCAAGTTTATTTTTACAACATCAAAGACGGGTATTATGTTGGCGGACAACTGATTTATTCGGATTGTCCTTTTTCTTTGGTTTCTCAGGTTGAAGAAGGTTGCTTAAGCACGCACATTGCCTTGCCGCTTGGGGGCGATCAGCGTTTTATTGATAGAAACGTGAAAGCCCGCATTGCTTTATTTAATGAGACATTAAAAAGCCGTCAAAGCGAAAGGTTAAATCATCCCAATGAAAAAGAAAGCCGCCTCTTTAAAGAAAGCCCCCCCGTCTTTAAAGAAAGCACATACGAAGCCTTTTTTGCTTCCCTGAAATCAGAAGCCCTTCCTCTTGATGTGGTAAGCGGTGAAATGATCGATGGCCAGGTTTCTAAAATTCATCGATCCATTTATTCTTCTCGCAGCGATCATAAGCGCTTAAACGATGCCTTAGAGCGACGCCTCACTCTTGAGCTTGAACCTTTAATGGCGCTGGCGACCCTGTACGGGCTCCCTTATAAAGACGAACTTGTCCGTGAACTTTGGCGCACCCTCACGCGCAATCATGCCCATGACAGCGCCGGGGGATGCAACACAGATAAAACAAACAAAATCATTCTTGAGCGCTTTGAAAAAGTGGATCAAATGTCGAGTGCGGCGCGAGATTACATTGTACGAAAACTGGCGCTCTCTCAACCCCCCTTAAAAGACGGGGCGCGATTGACCCTCTTTAATACCTTGCCCGTCACGCGCAATCAAGTTCAAACCCTGATACTGTCAACAAAAAGCCCTGCATTTTCGATTCACTCAATGGACGGCGTTGCGCTTTGTTTTAATATTTTGGCCCAAACAAAACACTACAGCGGCAGCATTCAACGCGACGCAAAAGACGAAGACGAAAACAAATATTACTATCAAACCACCCTCGCCCTTCGTGTCTCTCAACCGGGCCTCGGTTTTATTTCTTTTTCTGTGCATGAAACCGAACCCGACAACAAAGCAAGCCTTCCAAAAATAAAAACGCCGTCTCAAGAGGCGATCCCGCTCATCATTGAAAACCAAAACTACAAAGTGACTTTTCAAGACGGGGAAATACACATTGAAGATAAAAAAACAGGCCAAACCGTTAAAAATGCGCTGAGTTTGCGGGATGGAGGCGATGACGGTGACACCTATGATTATTCGCCCCCGCGTCATGACAAGATCCTCCATTTTAATTTTAAGAAAGCAAAAGCCAGTGTTTTTCGTGGGCATTTAAAAGAAGAATTCACCCTTGAAGGGGCGCTTTTTCTTCCTAAAAACTTACATTCAAGGGCAAAAGGGCAGTACGATTGCCGCTGTGAATACCGCCTTAGATTGAGCTTGACCCAAGATGAAAACCCGCTTCAAATTGATTTCGACATCGACAACCAAGCCGAAGATCACCGCTTACAATGCGTGTTCAACACCCCGATTAAAACCCAAGAAAGCCTTGCAGATACCCCCTTTGGTTTTGCACGCCGCCCGCATTTTCAAGCTCAACTTTCCGATTGGCGTGAGCGAGGTTGGAAAGAAGCGCCAAGCGGTATTTATCCACTTCTGCACTACGCCAATTTACACGATAAAAAGATGAGCCTCACGGTGATGGCACAAGGCATAAAAGAATACGAAGTCTTGATTGATAAACCGGGGCAAGCTTGCGGAAAACTGGCGTTGACCTTGTTTCGCAGTGTCGGTTTTTTAGGTAAGCCGGACTTAGAGCGCCGTCCAGGGATTGCATCAGGACAGCAATTTAAAAGCATTCCAACACCGGACAGTCAAATGAAAGGGCTCCAAAGCCAGATTTTGGCCGTGTCTATTGATAAACAATTCAATCCGTCAAACATCATGCAAAAACACCAAGCCTGGAGTGTCAATACACCCTATTACCAAGACCAATCCCACAATCAATTTACCAACACCATCAAATACTTTGTGATGCACCCTTTAGAAGACATCGTGCCGGAAAAAAGCCATTTGATGAAGCTCAATGCCCCCGAGCTTATTTGCAGCGCCATCCAATATGAACAAAATGCTTTTTTCATTCGGCTGTACAATCCAAGCGAACACGCCGTTGAAAATGCGGGAGAAATTTTCTGTCCCTTTTTAAATAAAGCAGCTGAAACCAACCTGTTGCTTGAAATTCAAAAAGATATATCCGTGGAAGGGCCTTCTTTTTCCCTCGGTCATTTCCGTCCAAAGCAAGTGCGCACGTTCAAAATGCAAAGACACCCTAAAATGGAATTGGACAGCCCAATTAAATGCTTACCGTCTTGAGGTTTCGCGCTTCAATCAAGCAAAAGGGGGGTCAATCTTGACCCCCCTTTTAACAACCGCTGCAACCCAAAAAAGGGGCAGCGTCACTTCTTTTAGGCATATAAGCTCAGATTATTTTTACATCCAAACCCAGTGAGATTAAGGTTCCTATCGAGGTTGTGATCACCACCGACAGTAAGGATCCAATCAGCACATATTCTGTCATGCTGCGACTGTGCGATTGATTTAATTCGCCAAATCTAAATATTGACTTCGCCGCCAATACAAAACCCACCGCGGAATAGCTCCCCACAAGGGTAAAGGTCAATATTAAGAC